>DATHVO010000198.1:0-43734 GCA_035461265.1 Longimicrobiales bacterium | reverse complement strand
CTCCACCGCCGACGGGTCGAGGGTGATGTTCAGCTCGACCGCGCTCCCCGCCCGGACCTGCACGGACGTGACCGTCTTCGCCGCGTATCCGATGCTCTGCGCCCGGAGGGCGACATCGCCCGCCGGCACGTTGTTCACGACGTAGCGGCCGTCCAGCCCGCTCATCACGCGGACCCTGGAGTCCACCACCTCGACGGTGACGTGCGGGAGCCCCGCGCCCGTCTGCGAGTCCACCACCCGGCCCACGATCCGGCCGACCGACGACGTCGACGCCGCCGGCATGGCGCCCGGCGCTGCCGGCTGCTGGGCCAGCGCCGGCTCCACGGGCATGAGCCCGCTCAGTGCCAGTATGAAGAGAGTCCGCCCCACCATCGACGTTCTCGACATGGTATGTTTCATTGTCAATGCGCTTCCGTGAGAGACACACCGCAGTCAGGCGTGACGCGATCCGACACGCCTGAATGGTAGGGCGCCCCCGTTTCGGATCGTCGGCGAGGCGGTAACAGGTCCGTCACGGCACGCGCCGGCGATCTGCCCAGCGACCCGCCCACAGCTCGCCGCCGCACCCGCGTCTTGCCCGCCGCCTTGCCCGCCGCCGCCGCCACGTGTAGACTCGCCACGCGCCGTGAATCCCCGCGCGCGCAGCACACCCGCCCGCCGCGCCGACGCGCCCGCGCAGGCTGCCCGCGCACGGGGAACCGGACGCACCGAAACCCCCTCGAGGCGGCCACCGCCTCTCCGACCCGGGCCGCGATGAACGAGCGCACGGACATCGACATCGACGAGCTGCGCGAAGCCTGGTGGCTGCTGTCCACGGAGGACCGGCTGGAGGGGTTCCACCTGCTGAGCGCCGACGAGGCGGAGGACTTCTTCGCCGACCTGGACCCCCACGACCAGGCCGCGCTCCTCCCCACCCTCGAGCCGCGGGAACGACGCTACTGGCTGCGCAGCCTCGCGCCCGACGACGCCGTGGACGTCCTCCAGGAGGTGGATGAGGACGAGCGCCCCGCCCTCCTGGCGCTCTTCGACGACGCGACACGCCGGGAAGTCACCGTCCTCATGGCATACGACGAGGACGAGGCCGGCGGCCTCATGTCCTCCCGCTTCGCCCGCCTCCGGCCCGACATGACCGTGGACGAGGCCGTGAGCTACCTGCGCAAGCAGGCCGTCGGCGGGACACGGGTGGAGACCATCTACTACATATTCGTGCTCGAGGCCGACCAGCGGCTCATCGGCATCGTCTCCTTCCGCGAGCTGTTCGCAGCGCCCGGATCGAAGCGCGTGCGCGACGTCATGCTCACCGACTTCGTCGCCGTGCCCGAGGAGATGGACCAGGAGCACGTCGCCCGCATCTTCGCCGAGTACGACGTCCTCGCCCTCCCCGTCGTGGACGACGCCGGCAGGATGAAGGGCATCGTCACCGTGGACGACATCGTGGACGTCGTCGCCGAGGAGGCCACCGAGGACGCCCACAAGTTCGGCGGCCTGTCCGCCCTCGAGATGCCCTACCTGCGCACCAACTTCTTCGCGCTCGTGCGCAAGCGCGCCGGCTGGCTCATCCTGCTCTTCATCGGCGGGATGCTCACCGCCAACGCGCTGGCGCAGTTCGAGGAGAGCATCATGCTCCTGCCGTTCCTTACACTCTTCATCCCCCTCATCATCGCCAGCGGCGGCAACTCCGGATCCCAGGCATCCACCCTCGTCATCCGCGCCATGGCCATGGACGAGGTTCGCCTCCGGGACTGGTGGCGCGTCGCCCGGCGGGAGGTCGGCACCGGCCTCGCCCTGGGCATGGTTCTCGGCTCCATCGGGTTCGTCCGCGTCATCCTCTTCCCCGGCCAGGTCGCCAGCTACGGCCCCCACGCCGCTCCGCTCCTCGGCCTCACCGTCGCCGTCAGCCTCATGGGCGTCGTCCTCTTCGGCACCCTCGTCGGTTCCATGCTCCCCTTCATCCTGCGCCGCGTGGGCCTCGACCCCGCCAGCGCGTCCGCCCCCCTCGTCGCTACGCTGGTGGACGTGAGCGGCCTCATCATCTACTTCGTTACGGCCGCATTCCTCCTCGGCGAGATCATGCAGAACCTCCCCCGCTGACCCCCACCCCCGGGCACGATATGTGCACCTAAGACGCTGTCAGAACTTCACTTACGGCGCGCTCGGGCGGTGCCGCGAAAGAGGAGGCAGGCATGGCAAGGCGGGTGCTGGTGGCGGACGACGAGCCGCTCACGGCGGAGATGCTGACGCTCATGCTGGCATTCGGCGGATTCGAGGTGGTCTGCGCCCATGACGGCCGGGAGGCGCTGGACCTGGCGCGAGAGGTCCGCCCGGACGCCGCGCTGCTGGACGTGCTGATGCCGGGTCTCGACGGCGACGAGGTGGCGCGGGCACTGCGCGAGGATCCGGAGCTCGCCGGCTGTTCCATCGTCCTGATCAGCTCGGCGGACGAGACGGAAGTGGAGTGGCGGGCGGCGGGGGCGGACCTGTTCCTCAGGAAGCCGGTGGACATCCGGGAGCTGCCGTCGGTGGTGGAGGGTCTCCTGGACCGGGACGCCCGGGCGGCCTGACGGGATCGGGCGGTGTCACGTCGGCGCAGTACGGCGCCGCGGGACGCCGCCGCCCGCGCGGGCGGAGTCAGGCCGGCGGACCCGCCTGGGCGGCGTACTCGCGGCAGCGCTCGGCGATCTCGGCGTCGGTGAGCACGCGGTTGGTCCGCTTGGCGAGGTCGAAGACGTGCTGGCAGAGGCCGTCGTCCGTACTGTCGTAGCCGTGCTCCCCCAGCCAGTACTTCACGTTGGACATGCCGCTCACGTGGCTGATCTCGATGCGCTGCCGGAGCCCGAACAGGCCGGCAGGCACGCCGGAATAGACCTGGTCCACCAGCCAGTCGTCACCCTTCTGCTTCGCCTTCACGATGGCTGCGGCATGGACGCCGGTCCCGGTCCGGAACGCGTCCTCGCCGAAGCACGGGTAGCTCGGGGGCACGGGGATGCCGGTGGCGCGTGACACCGCGTCGATGTAGGTGGGCAGCCGGGACAGGTCCTGGTCGTGCATCCCCAGCAGCTTCAGGTTGATGAGGAGCAGGTCCATCTCCGTGTTGCCGACGCGCTCGCCGATGCCGAGTGCCGTACCGTGGACCCGGTCCACGCCCTCCTCGATGGCGGCGAGGGTATTGGCGATGCCGAGGCCGCGGTCGCGGTGGCCGTGCCAGTCGAGCTTCACGTCGATGCCGGTCGGTTCGATGATGTGCTCGCGGATGAAACGGACGAGCTGGCGCACGCCATTGGGGGTTGCGTGGCCGACCGTGTCCGCCAGGCAGATGCGGCGGGCACCGCATTCGACGGCCAGCGTGTAGAGCGCCTTCAGCGTGCCGGGCCGCGCCCGGGTCGTGTCCTCGGTGACGTACATCACGTCGAGGCCCTCGCCCACGGCGAACCGGACGGCGTCCTCCGTGGCCTTCAGCATCCGGTCGAGGGTCCAGTCCTCGGCGTACTGCCGGATGGGGGACGAGCCAATGAACGTGCACGCCTCTATGGGTACGCCCGTCTCCGCGCTGATGCGCGCGATGGGCTCGATGTCGGCGCGTACCGTTCGGGCGGCGCAATTGGCGCGGATGGGCAGGCG
This sequence comes from Longimicrobiales bacterium, assembly GCA_035461265.1. Lineage (GTDB taxonomy): Bacteria > Gemmatimonadota > Gemmatimonadetes > Longimicrobiales > RSA9 > SH-MAG3. The sequence goes on along the minus strand of DATHVO010000198.1, from coordinate 40,116 downwards.
GTTGTCGGCGATCTCCCGGGCAAGGGCGCGGACATCGGCGGCGGCACGGGGGCCCGCACCCGGCAGCCCGATGTCCGCCGTGTGGATGCCCAGCTCGCACATCAGGTTGAGGATCTCGATCTTCTCCCCGATGGCCGGGTCGGTGACGGACGGGCACTGCAGGCCATCCCGGAGGGTCTCGTCGTCGAGCTCGACGGGGCTGATGCCCCGGTAGTCGACGGCGTCGTTGGCCGCATTCCAGTCGTAGATGAGATCCTGCTGCCGCATGGAACCTCGCGCGAGGGGGAGACGGCTCGCAAAATGGTCCCGTTTCCGCGAGCTTGTCAAACGCTGGCGGCGGGCCCGCCCGCGCGTCCGGAACCCACGACGGGGACACAAACTCGGGAGGATGATGTCGGGAGCGCTCGGGTTCATGACGTCGGCGGCGTTCCGCGTCGCGCGGGATGTCATCCACGGGACGGACGATCAGACGCTCGCGGACATGGTGGATGCCACGCGGATACCGGCGCCACTGTACGGGGAGACGGAGCGCGGCCGCTGGTTCGCCGGGCGCCTGCGGGAAACGGGTCTGCAGCCGGTCATCGACGACGTCGGCAACGTCATCGCCGTCACGCCGTCGGCGTCGCCCGACGCGCCGCGTATCGTCGTGGCATCGCACCTCGACACTGTCTTCGCGGCGGATACCGACCTGGACGTCCGGCGCGACGGCAGCCGCCTCACGGGGCCGGGCATCTCGGACAACTCCCGCGGCCTGGCCGGCATTCTCGCCCTCGCCCGCGGCCTGGCGTCTGCCGGCTGGCCGACGCGGTCGCCCGTCGCATTCGTGGGAACCGTGGGGGAGGAGGGCGCAGGCGATCTGCGCGGTGCGAAGCACTACGTCGCCACGCACGGCGGGCGCACGGGCGCCTTCATCGCCCTGGACGGGGCGGGCGCCACCCGTGTCATCAATGCCGGCGTGGGCTCGCGCCGGCTGCGGGTCACCATCCGCGGACCCGGCGGCCACTCATGGTCCGATTGGGGCGCACCCAACGCCGTCCACGCCGCCGGCCGAACGGTGGCCGCGCTCCTCCGGCTACCCCTTCCCGAATCGCCCCGCACGACGCTCACCGCCGCGCGCATCGGCGGTGGCACGAGCATCAACGCCATCCCGGCCGAGGCGTGGTTCGAACTGGACCTCCGCAGCGAGCTGCTCGAGCCGCTCGCCGACCTCGAGGCCCGCGTCCGGAGCGCCGTCGAGCATGCCGCGAAAGCCGAGGGGCGCACTGCAGGCGCCATGACCCACGCCATCGACGTGATCGGCGACCGGCCCGCCGGCGCCACCCGGCCGTCCGACCCGCTGGTCGCCCTCGCCGTGGCGGCCACGGAGGTCATGGGCCTCACGCCGCAGCTCGCCAGCTCCAGCACGGACGCGAATGTCGCCATGGCCGCGGGCATCCCGGCCATCGCCATCGGCGGCGGCGGCGATGCCGGCGGGATGCACACGGTCGGCGAGTGGTACGACAACGGCGGCGGCCCGTCCGGGCTGGAGCGGGCCCTCGTGGTGGTGCTGGGCGCCGCCGGCCTGGCGTAGCCCGCGACAGGGCGGGCCCCGCCGGCCTGGCGCTGACTCAGGCGTCGCCGCGGACCTCGGCGTGGTCGCCCAGGGACACGCTGCCCGAGACGCCACGCACTACGGCGCTGTCGCCAATGAGGGAGTCGTGGAGCGTCACGTCCTCGAGGGTGGCATCGGCCCCGACGATGGTGTCCCGCAGTTTCGCCCGGCGGATGACCGCACCCGGCTCCACGGTCACGTTGGGACCGATCTCCACGTCCTCCAGCGTAACGCCGTCGGCGACGCGGACTGCACCCCGGACCCGCACGTTCAGCCCGCCGTCGGGCTGCCGGCCCCGGTCCCGCTCCAGCAGGTGGCGGTTCGTGGCCAGCAGGGTCTCGACCTGGCCACAGTCGTACCAGCCCTCGACCTCCTCGACGCGGATCCGGGCGCCGTGGTCGATCATGTACTGGAACGCATCCGTGAGATAGTACTCGCCCGTCCTGCCGTGGGGCCCGGCCATGGTGGCGTGGATGCCCTTGAACAGGAGCTGCCAGTCCCGGATGTAGTAGAGGCCGATGTTCGCCAGCTTCGAGATGGGGTCCGTCGGCTTCTCGACGATCCGCTTCATGTTGCCGTCGCCGTCCCGGACGATGACCCCGAACCTCTGGTAGTCCTCCACTTCCTTCGCCCAGATGACACCGGCGCTGTCCTCCGGCAGCCGCTTCACCAGGGAGAGGTCGGCATCGAAGAGCGTGTCGACGAAGATGATGAGCACATCCGAGTCCACCCAGGGCTCCGCCAGCTGGATGGCGCCGGCGGTCCCGTTCTGTTCCGGCTGCTCGACGAATTGGACGGTGAAGTCGGCATACTCACGGGCGACGTATTCCTCGATCTTCTCCTTGAGGTAGCCCGTGATGAAGACGGCTTCGGTGACCCCCAGCTCCCGCAGGTCGTCGAGGATGTAGCTCATGACGGGCCGGCCGCCCACGCGGAGCAGGGGCTTGGGCGTCGTGTGTGTATGGGGCCGGAGGCGGGTGCCCTTCCCGGCGAGGGGTATGATGACTTTCACTTTGCATCCCGTGCGTTGAATGGATTACGTGCCCGCGCCCGGTGCGGGGCCGTCGGACCGGGCGCGGACCCCGTACAGGATCGGGAACGGCCAGCCGTCGAGCAGCGTAACAGTGCGGGTGAGGCCGTGCGCACCAAGCGGCTCGGGAACCGTGTTCGGTAGCGCAGAACGTCACGCCGACTCCCGCTGGTCGCGGCGGCGAAGGTAGCAAATCCTGAGCCGGGCGTCACGGCGGATGACCCTCGCGGCGCTGCACCGGCCACCGTAGCTTGGACACCGAGAGGAGGGGTTATGAGGAATCTGGTGTGGATCGCGGCACTCCTGCTGCCGTCGGCCGGTCTGGCCCAGCAGTCGCCGGAGCAGCCGCGGACGCTCACCGTGAATGCAGTGGGCACGGTGGAGCGCGAGCCGGAGCAGGGCATGGTATCACTGGCCGTGGAGAGCCAGGCGCCGACTGCGCGGGCGGCAGCCGAGGCGAATGCCCGGCTCATGACGCAGCTCGTTGCAGCGCTGCGCAGCGCGGGCGTCCCGGAACGGAGCATCCGCACCACGGCGTACGAGCTGCGCCCGGAGTACTCCCGTGAGCCGCGTGACCGGGAGCCGCCGCGGATCACGGCATACCGCGCCGTGAACATGGTGCAGGTCACGGTGGACACCGTGTCGCGGCTCGGCGGGATCATCGATACGGCCATCGGGAGCGGTGCGAACCGGGTGACGAGCATCGACTTCCAGCTTCGCGACCGTCGGGCGGCATACCTCGAGGCGGCGACGGAGGCCATGCGGAACGCACGCCGGGAGGCGGAGGCCATCGCGGCCGCCGCGGGTGAGCGCCTCGGCCCGCCGCTGAACATCAACACGGGCGGCTACATGCCGCCGCCGCGCCCCATGGCCATGGCCCGGGCCGACGTCATGGCGATGGAAGCGGCAACGCCCATCGAGGGCGGCACGCTGACGGTCACGGCGAACGTGAACGTCGTGTTCCAGCTCCTGGACCCCTGATGGAGAACCGGCGCCGCGGCTCAGCGGCAACGGCGCCGGGCGCAGAGGACCCGCGGCTGCGGGGCCGCACCTACGCCATCCCGTTCGAGGACGTCTGGCAGGCCGCCCTCCGCCTCGCGGCGGGCGGGCTGTCCCGCTGGCACATCCAGACCCACGACGACGGCGACGGCGTGATCCGCGCCCGCACCACCGGCATCGCCGGCGCCATGCACAGCGTGTCCATCCGCATCGTGCTGGACGAGAACGCCCAGACCCGCGTGGACGCCGAGGCCGTCGCCGAGGGTCCCCGCGACTTCGGCGCCGCCCGCCGCCGGCTGGTCCGGTTCTTCGCCGCCCTCGACAAGGCGCTGGAGAACCCGCCGGTGCGCTCGCCCCTGCGGCCTCCGGCCAAGGCGCGCGCCGCACCCGAGGCGGGCATGGAGCCCGCACGCCGCCGGTAGTGCACGCACCGGACGCCGCGGCAGGGATGCTCCTCGAGCACGGCTTCGTCCTGACCCTCGATGACGCCGGCACGCGGGGCCGCCTCAGCGTCGCCGTGACCGACGGCCGCATCGGTAGCGTCGGGCCGCGTGCGGAGCTGCGGGCGAAGCACCCTGATCTTCGGCGCGTGGACTGCCGCGGCCGCATCATCATGCCCGGCCTCGTGAATGCTCACCTCCACCCGGACCTGCACGTCCTCAAGGGCGAGCTGGAGGAACTGGGCCTGCACGACTGGAATGGAGCACGCCGATTCAATGCCGCCGTGGATTTCCTGGGCACACCCGCCGGCGCGGCCGTCCGGCGGGCGGCCGTCCGGGCGTCACTGGCCGAAGCGGCGCTGAGCGGCACCACGTGCGTCGGGACCTACGGTGTCACCAGCGGCTCGGAGGCGGTGTGCGCCGAGGCTCTCGTCGAAATCGGACTCCGGGGCTCGGTCACGATCCGCGACGCGGACTTCGGGCCCCGTCCGGCCGCGCTGACCGGGGACGCGCGGCGCGGGCCGGACGGCACCGACCCGCTCGCGCCCGTCTATCGCCTTCACGCAGAGGAAGCCCTGTTCCAGCCCGAGCTGGACGCCGCGGCGCGCGCCCACGGGCGGGGTGAGCGGCTGGTCATGCACGCCGCCGAGACCACCACCCGGCTCGGCATCGTGCGGCGCCGCTTCGGCACGACCACGGTTCGGCTGCTCGAGCGCCGCGGCCTGCTCTCGCCCCGGACACTGCTGTCCCACGCCGTCCATGTCGATACCGCCGAGATCGACCTCATCGCACGGCGGGGCGCCAGCATCGTCGTGTCGCCGTCGGCGGAGATGAAACTGGGCGACGGCACGCCGCCCGTGCACGAGATGGTCGCCCGGGGTATCAACGTCGCCATCGGCACCGATGCCGCCGTCTGCAACAACGCGACGGACATGTTCATCGAGATGCGGATGATGGGCCTCTACCAGAAGCTCCGCTACGGCGCCGGCGCGGCCCCGGCGGAGCAGATCTTGCGCATGGCCACGGCGGCCGGGGCCGCGGCCCTGGGCGCCGGCGCCGGCTTCGGTCGCCTCGCCGCCGGGACGGCGGCGGACCTCGTGATGCTGGATGTGAACAATCCGCGAATGCAACCGCTGGTCCCCGACGGCGAGCACTCCAACCTCGCGTCGAACCTGGTCTACGCAGCCACCGGCGCGGACGTCACGGACGTCATGGTGGGCGGCCGTTGGATCGTCAGACGGCGGCGCCTCCTGACGCTGGATGCGCGCCTGCTCTGGCGCGATCTCGCACGCTCCGCGCGGACGATGCACGCGCACATGCAGCAGGTGACATGAGTACGGAACGCAAGCGAAACAGGAGGCCGGCCGGCACGCGCATCCCGCTGCTGCCGCTCCGGAGCACGACGGTGTACCCCATGGGCGTCATCGGCGTGCAGATCGGGATTCCGACGACGCTGGAGCTGCTCGCAGCCCACCCGGAGCCCGGTCTCGTCGTCGCCGTCGTCATCGCTGCGGGCGGCCCGGACGATCCCATCGACCCGCGGGAGATCGAGAAGATCGCCGTCCGGGCGCGACTGTCGGACCGTCTCAACCTCCCCGGCGGCACCGTCCAGCTCACGCTACAGGGCATCGACCGCGTCCGCGTCGAGGACGTCCGCGAGGAGGGCGGCTACTTCACCGGCTCCGTGACGCCCGTCGAGGACGTGCCCGCGCCCGAGGAGCAGGCACAGGACCTCATCGCCCGCATCCTCAACGCGCTGGAGACGCTCTCCGCGGAGGTCGAGCGCGTGCCCCGCGAGGTGCCGCGCATCCTGCGCATGAACCTCGCCGACCCGGGCCGGTTCGCGGACCTCGTGGCGACGCTGGCGAATTTCAGCGTGGACGACAAGGACGCCATCATCCAGCGCATCGCGGTGACCGACCGCCTCTGCTACGCCCTCGACGAGCTCGAGCGCCAGGTGGGGCGTATCCGCCAGATCTCACACGACGAGGAGATCGCCGAGTCCGTCCAGGCGCAGGAACCGGAGCCGGCACCGCTCACCGCCGCGGAGCGGGCCGGCGAGCTCCGGCAGAAGATCAAGATGCTCCAGGTCGAGCTCGGCGACGTCGACCCGCTGGAGCGCGAGGTCATCGACGCCATGCGCCGCATCGAGCTCACCGACATGCCCGCCCGGGCAAGTGCCGCGGCACGCACGGAGGTGGAACGCCTGCGCACGGTCGGCGGCGTGGGCGCGGAGGCGAGCGAGATCCGCAGCTACGTGGACTGGCTCATCCACCTGCCCTGGCGCCGGACCGCCAGCGGGGGACCGGGGGACATCGATCTCGACGCAGTCCGCCTTGCCCTGGACGAGGAGCTGCTGGGCCTCGCCGACCAGAAGGACCGCCTGCTCGACCACCTCGCCGTGGCGAAGCTGCGCACCGACCTGCGGGGACCCATACCGTGCATCGTCGGGCCACCGCACGTCGGCAAGTCGGCCCTCGCCGCCGGCCTCGCCCGCGGCCTCGGCCGGCCCCTCACGCACATCGACCTGGGCGGTCGCGGCGAAGCACAGCTCGTCGGCACACGGCGCACGCGCGCAGGCGCGGAGCCCGGCAAGATCATCGGCGCACTACGGGACGTCGCCGTCCGCGACCCGCTCATCGTGCTCCGGGAGATGGACGAGATCGGGCTCGGCAAGGTCGAGGGCGATCCCATCGAGGCCATGGAGGAGGCCCTCGACTGGGGCAACCGTACCGGTTTCGTGGACCGCTACATCGACATCCCGTTCGACCTGTCGGAGACCATCTTCGTCGCCACCGCCCAGGACTTCTACCGCGTCCCCCGCGGCCTGCGCGAGCTCATGGTGGAGATCCGGATCGCCGGCTATACGCCGGAGGAGAAGGTCGCCATCGCGCGGGAGAAGCTGATCCCGCGACTCATCGGCGAGCACGGCCTGCACGATGGCGTGGAGTTCACCGACGGGGGACTCGCCTTCCTGGCGCACGGCTACGCCCGTGACGCCGGCGTCCTCATGATGCGCCGCTCCCTGGAGACGCTGCTCCGCACCCGGGCACGCGCCCACACGGCCGGCGACACCTCCACCTGGGTCATGGACCCGGCGCGCATCGAGGAGATCCTCGGTCTGCCGCGCTACACGCCGACGCCAGCCGAAAGCACGCCCGAGGTCGGCGTCGTGACGGGCCTCGCGTGGACGGCGTCGGGTGGCGAGCTCATGTTCATCGAGGCGCTGCGCATGCCGGGGTCCGGCCGGCTCATCATCACGGGCATGCTGGGCGAGGTCATGCGTGAGTCCGTGAACGCCGCCTACTCCTATGTTCGCAGCCGCGGCGAGGCGCTGCGGATCACCGAGGAGGATTTCCGGGAGAGCGACATCCACGTGCACTTCCCCGTGGGTGCCATCCCCAAGGACGGCCCGTCCGCCGGCATCGCGGTGACGCTGGCCATCGCATCCACGCTGTCGAACCGTCCGGTCCGCCATGACATCGCCATGACCGGCGAAGTCACGTTGCGAGGGAAGGTGCTGGAGATCGGCGGTGTGAAGGAGAAGGTCCTCGCCGCGCACCGGGCGGGCATAACGGACGTCATCCTGCCCCGGGGCAACGAGCGCGACCTGCGGGACGTCCCGGCAGACGTCCGCGACGCCATCACGTTCCACTTCGTCGACCGCATGGACGAGGTGTTCGACCTGGCGCTATACAACGGCAAGGCGGTGGCGCGCCGGTCCGGCGGCCGCTCGGCCGGCGGACGTGGGGCCCGCGCGGCGCGCCGGAAGGAGGGCTGACGTCAGTCCGCGCGGCCGATGGCGATGGGATGGTCCACGGGCCGCGGGACGAGCTCCTCGCCCTCGCTCCGGGCGATGACCACCGACGCCGTGAGGTCGCCGGTAACGTTCACAGCCGTGCGCAGCATGTCCAGGATCCGGTCCACACCCAGGATCAGCGCGATGCCCGTCTGCGTCTGGGCGCCCAGGCCCACGGAATGGAGCACCATGATGAGCGTGATGATGCCGGCACTCGGCACGCCGGCCGCCCCGATGCTGGCGAGCGTGGCGGTGAGCACGATGGTGAGCTGTTCCATCATGCCCATGGGAATGCCGTAGATCTGGGCGATGAACATGACGGCCACGGCCTGGTAGAGCGCGGTGCCGTCCATGTTGATGGTGGCGCCGAGGGGCAGCACGAAGCTGGCGGTCTCGCGGGAGACGCCCAGCTTCTCCTGCGCGACTTCCATGGTCACCGGCAGGGTCGCGCTGGAGCTGGACGTCGAGAAGGCGACCAGCGGGACCTCCATGATCCGGCGCGCGAACGTCAGCGGATTGATGCCGCCCAGGACGCGCAGGATCGTCATGTACGTGATGACCAGGTGGAGCCCCAGCCCCGTCGCCACGACGAGGGTGTAGATGAGGAGCGACCTGAGCATGTCGAGGCCGAAGCGGGACACGACGGCGCCGACGAGGGCGAACACGGCGTAGGGCGCCAGCCGCATGATCCAGTCGATGATGACCATGACCGTGTCATTGACGCCGTTGAAGAAGAGCAGCACCGCCTCGCGCCGCTCGCGCGCCACCAGGCTGAGGGCGGCGCCGAATATGATGCTGAAGATGATGAGCGGGAGGAGCTCACCGTCGGCGGCCGACCGGAAGGGATTCGACGGCACCATGTTGAGGAGCGTCTCGGCGATGGTCGGCCGCTGGTCGGCCAGCGCCATCCGGCTGGCGGCATCGCCCTCGAAGGCGGCGGCGATCTCGTCGCGTGTGGCCGGGTCGATGCGGGAGCCCGGCCGCACGATGTTCGAGACGAGCAGGCCCATGGTCACGGCGGCGGCGGTGGTGAACAGGTAGAATGCCACCGTCTTCCCGCCCAGCCGGCCGAGCCTGCGGATGTCGCCCAGGGAGGCCGTGCCGAGGATGAGGCTGGCCACGATGAGCGGGATGACGATCATCATGATCAGCCGGATGAACACCGTGCCGATGGGCTCGATGCGCGCCAGGACCTCCTGCAGCCAGGTCAGACCCAGGATGTTGGCGGCCATGCCGGTCGCCACGCCGGCTACGAGGCCGATGAGGATCTTGGTGTAGAGCTGCACGCCGTTCTCCCTGCGCTGGGGTGCGCCAGCGACGTACCCGCGGACGAGCACCGCGGTTCACAGCCGCCGGCCGGCCGCCGGGTCGCCGCGAAGTTAGGCCGGCGCCGGGCGGCGGGCAACCGGGCTGTTCAGTGCCATGGAACGGCGCGGGCCGGCCTCGCGAAACCGGGAACGTACGGCAACCGTCAGGTCCATTCGTGAACGACGTCGTCCTGCGCACTCTGCTGACCATCGCGTTCGGCGCCCTCGCCGGCGGAACCACGAACGCCATCGCCGTGTGGATGCTCTTCCATCCGTACGAGCCGCCACGCGTCCTGGGCCGCCGCCTGCACCTGTTCCAGGGCGCAGTCCCGAAGAACAAGGCGCGACTTGCATCCGCCATGGGGCGGACGGTGGGGACCCGGCTGCTCACGCCGGAGGACCTGGCCCGGACGCTGGCGGAGCCGGCGTTCCGGAAGGCGTTCGACGACCGCCTCGACGCCTTCGTCGCCGCCACCTTCGACGAGCCGCGTGGCTCGGTCACGGACATGCTGCCGCCCGAGACGGTGGCAGAGCTGCGCTCCCTCCTGATGCAGGCGGCTGACACGCTCCTCGCCCGCCTCGACGCCTACCTGGCCAGCGACGCGTTCCGGGACGCCGCGCGCCGCTGGATCGAGCTCATCAAGGAGGAGCTCCGGGACCGTCCCGTGGGCGAGCTCCTCACGGAGGAGAGGCAGGCCGCCCTCGCCTCCGCCGCCGACCGCTGGCTGCAGGAGCTGGTGGAGGGTGAGGGGTTCGGCGCTGCCGTCACCGACTACATCGACCGCGCATCCCACAGGCTGCTGCAGCCGGACCGCACGTTCGAGGCGCTACTCCCGGTGGGGCTCGTGGCGACGGTGGAGCGGGGCATCGCCGGATACCTGCCCATCGCCATCGAACGCCTGGGCGGCATGCTGGACGATCCGGGCGCCCGGGCGAAGGTCGAGCAGATCCTGCACGAGCTGCTGGACCGGTTCATGAGCGACCTGAAGTTCCACCAGCGTCTGGTCGCGGCACTGGTCATCACGCCTGAGACCATCGACCGCGTCATTACCGCCATCGAGAGGGAGGGCGCGGCGAAGATCTCGGAGCTGCTGCAGGACGCGTCGGTCCGGGATGCCATGGCCCGGGGCGTCAACAACGCCATCGTCGACTTCCTCCGCAAGCCGGTGACGTCGGTCCTCGGCGAGCCCGGCGACGAGTCGGTGGAGAACGCGAAGGAGACGGTGGTCCGCTGGCTCGTCGGCCTGGCCCGCGACCCGCAGACCCGCTCATTCGTCGTGGAGAAGCTCCAGGGCCTGATGGAGTCCACGCACGGCCGGAACTGGGGCGACATCCTGGGCCCGCTCCCCACGGACCGTGTGGCCGACGCGGTCGTGGGCGCGGCGCGCAGCCAGCGCGCCCATGAGCTGTACCGCGATGGGGCGCTCCGCGGCGCGGACTGGCTCCTGGAGCGCCCTATCGGACGGATCGCGGACAAGTTCGGTGACGACGCGGCGCCGCGTACGAAGCGCGCCCTCGAGGAACCGCTCTGGCGGTGGATCCAGGAGCAGGTACCGTCCATCGCGCAGCGCGTGGACATCGCACAGCGGGTGGAGCAGAAGATCCTCGACTTCCCGACCTACCAGCTCGAGGCGCTGGTCCGCGGCGTTACGGAGAGGGAACTGCAGCTGATCGTGAGGCTGGGTTACGTCCTCGGCGCGCTCATCGGCTCGGTGTCCGCCACGATCGCACTGCTGTTCTGAGAAGCCCGCCAGGCGGCGGCCGCGACCTCCAGCGCCGCCCGGAGTCCGGGGTCCAGCGGCTTCGCTGACGACGAGGCATAGTCGTACGCCACCTGCACGGCGGTGCCGCTCGAGAGCAGGGTCCCGGCGTCGTCCAGAATCTCGAAGGATGTGGTGAAGCTCTTCACGCCCACCGCGGTGACGGCCAGCCGCACCCGGACCGTGCCCGGATAGCGGATGCGGGCGTGGAATCGGAGTGTGACTTCCGCCATGACGTAGTCGATGGAATCGAGGGCGGCGCTGCCCTGGAGTTCACGCCACAGCGCGGCCCGCGCCTCCTCCAGGTAGACGAGGGGCAGGGTGTGGTGGGCGTGGCCCATGGGGTCGAGGTCGCGGAACCGGACGGGCACACGCAGCGCATACCAGCCGTCCGCGCCGGCGGACGATCCACCGGACGCCTCCGCGGAGGCAATGCCGTCCGGCGCGCCCGTGTCCGGCGTCATGCCGCCGTCACGGCGCGTCGCTGCGGCGGCCCGCGGCGTGGAGGACGGCGGCGGCGGCGAAGCCGGCGAGTCCGATGCCGATGAGGACGGCGCCGGGAAGGAACAGCCCGGCGGCCAGGACGCCGGCCACGACGAGCATCATGCCCACGACGGTTAGCGCCAGGGCCGCGTACAGGACCAGGTCGGCCCGGGTCACCGCCGGGGCCTCAGCCAGTCGATGTGTCGCTTCGGCAGCCGCCGGGCCTGACCCGGGTGCACCACCCTGTCCTTCCGGCCTGCCGTCCCCGGCGCGCCGAGACCTACGTACAGACCGGCGCCCAGCGCCACGACCATCCCGAACAACACCAGCCAGATCAGCATGCGTCTTCTCCATTCCTGCGGTCACCCCGTCGTTTGCCGGGGCGGCCCTGCCCTGCCTCGGTCCCTCGACACCGCCGCCAGCATACCGTCGTGCACAGCGCCGTTCGATGTGAGGATACCGTGCATCAGCGTGCTGGGGCGGTTGAACGATGGGCTCGCACCGCGCAGGTCGGTCACGCGGCCGCCCGCCTCCGCGACGATGAGGACGCCGGCGCAGACGTCCCATTCGTTCTTCGGGCCCAGGCTCAGGAACGCGTCGGCGCCGCCCGCCGCGACCCGCGCCATCTTGTACGCCGTGCTGCCCAGCGGCTGGATCTGCCAGTCCGGCGGCAGTCCGGCGAAGTCGCCGGCAGCGATGTCGGTGCGGGACGCCAGAACGGTCCGGCCCGCACCGGGCAATGCATCGGTCACCCGCAGCCGCCGCGGCGCTCCGCCGCCCGCCACCAGGTGCGCACCGCAGCCGAGCAGGCCCTGGTAAAGCTCGTCCGTTGCCGGGTTGAACACCACGCCCGCGACGACGACACCGTCCTCGGCCAGCCCCACCGAGACGGCGAACTCCGGCCGGCCCGCGATGAACGAGCGCGTCCCATCGATGGGGTCCACGATCCATACCCGGCGCCGGCCGATGCGATCCGGACCGTCGGCCGTCTCCTCGGAGAGCCAGCCGTAGTCGGGCCGCCCGTCGAGGAGCAGCCGCCGCAGCAGCGCGTCGGCCTCGAGATCGGCGACGGTCACCGGCTGGCCCGGCGTCTTGTCCGTGACGTCGAGGGCCCTGCCGAAGTGGGAGATGGCGATGGCGCCGGCCTGGCGGGCCGCCGCCACGGCGAGGTCGAGGTCGGGCGCGAGGTCCTGCCTCATTGCTCGAGCATGCCGATCCGTCGGACGGCCGCACGCAGGGGCAGGACCGTCGCCAGCACGGAGACCAGCAGTGCCAGCGCCAGGCTGACGACCAGCCAGGTCACCTGCTCCGGCGCGACGGCGCCGGCCTGGCGCGCCCGCAGCATGGCGTACACCGGCCACGCCTGCAGCGCGATGACCACGCCGAGGTACGCCGTCGCCGTCATCATGAAGAGCAGGCCGCCGAAGCTCGTGGGAATCTCCGCCGTGTTGTCCGTGTCGAACTTCGGGAACAGCGCGCCGAAACCGAGGGCCATGGCGGAGATGGCCACGGTCATCACGACGATCGTGGCCACGGAAAGAATCATCATGAAGCCGGACACCCGGAGGATGATGTTCGTCGTGACGGTCAGCGCGAGGGCGAGGACCAGGAGCGGCGTCAGGCCGACCCAGAACTTGGTCCAGACCAGGGCACTCAGGTCTAGTGGCGATGACCGCAGCAGCCAGAGCGTCCGCCCCTCCAGGCTGATGGCCGGGAACAGGAACCGTGCAGCGATGGCGGCCAGTACGAAGCCCGCGAGCCCGAGATTGAGGAACGATACGACGTTGGTCAGGAAGAAACCGACTGCCTCACCGGCGAAGAGCGGCAGCACCTTGATGTTGTAGACGTAGACGGCCACGAGCACCGCCAGCAGGATGAGCTGCGACCACTGCGTGGTGTCCCGGAAGAAGGTGCGGACGTCCTTGGCCACGAGTGTGCGCGCAGCGACGGGGAACGGCGCAAGGACGCGCTCCATGCGGAACCGCCGGCGGGCGCCGTCACCGTACTGATGCTCCGCCCCTTCCTGCGCCCGGCTCAGGCCGGCGGCGTAGAGGCGGCCGTGCAGCCATGCGCCCGCGACGAACGCGGCGGCCGCGGTGGACAGCAGCAGCAGCAGGGGGAAGAAGTCGCCGTCGCCCACGCCGAGGGCGGCAAGCATGGACTGGGCGGCCCACTCGCTCGGCAGCCAGACCGACTGCGGCGTCCGCAGCAGCGCGATGAAGTCGACCAGACTGCGGAAGCCCTCGGGCCGCGCCAGCTGCTCCGGCCGGAGCAGGCGGAACGCCACGACCAGGGCGGCCACGCCCACCAGCGCCACGAGCGCCAGCATGTCACGCGCGCGCCGCGCCGGGAACAGGTTCACGAGGAGGAGGGTCACGGCGATGCCCGCAACGGCCGGCAGGACGAGGTAGCCGGCCAGGGCCGCCGCCGCGACGACTGGGTACAGCGGCCTGAACCCGTACGCGGCCCCGTACGCGCCGAGGATGGGCAGCAGGACCAGCACCATCATCCAGGACGAGTTCACGGCGGTCTCGATGAACCGCGCGGAGTAGACCCGCAGCGGGTCCACCGGGGCCGCCGCAAGCAGTTCCAGGTCGCGCGCGAGGAAGAAGGACGAGAGCGCGGTGATGATGTTGGACAGGAGGAGGATGGACAGGAAGGCCAGCATGATCATCGCCAGCAGCTTCCCAGCCAGCAGGTCCCCGATCCCCGGCGTCGCGCGGAAGTGGTCCAGGACGCGGTAGACCATGCCGAAGACGATGGCGAAGAAGACGAGGGCCACCGTACCCATGACGAGGAGCCGGATGGCACTCCCCTCGCTGCCGATCCGCCGCGTCGCTGCTCGCCATTTCGGACTGAGGAGCAGGGCCAGGGCCGGCTGCGTGGCGCCCTTCACTGCGCCGCATCCTCCTGCCACCGGTCCGTCCGCAGTGCGGCAATGAAGTCGGTGACGGCCTCGCTCCCCGTGAGCTTGAGGAAGATCTCCTCGAGACCCGCCGCCCCGGCCGCGGCCTCCGACCGCAGGTCCTCCATGGTGCCCATGGCCCGGATGCGGCCTCCGTGCAGGATTGCGATCCGGTCACACAGCGCCTCCGCGACCTCGAGCGTGTGCGTGGAGAGGAAGACAGTGCCGCCCTGGTCCACGAATGCGCGGAGCAGGTTCTTGATGATGCGGGCGGCCTTCGGGTCCAGTCCGACCATGGGTTCGTCCACCACGATGACGTCGGGCGAGTGCACCAGGGCGGAGCTGATGAGGAGCTTCTGCCGCATGCCGTGACTGTAGCTCTCCACCAGCGTGTCCTTCCACGCCGTCAGCTCGAACAGCTCGAGCAGCTCCTCGGCCCGGCGCGCCGCCAGCGCATCATCCTGGCCCCACAGCCCGCTCACGAAGCGCAGGAACTCCGCCCCCGTCAGCTTCTCGTACAGCATGGGGCGGTCGGGGATGTAGCCGAGGTGGCGCTTCGCCGCGAGCGGATCGCGGTGGATGTCCAGACCCGCCACTCGAACGGAGCCGCCCGTGGGCCGGAGCACGCCCGTGAGCATGCGGATGGTCGTGGTCTTCCCCGCGCCATTGGGACCGGGAAGCCGAACAGCTCGCCGCGCCCGACGTGGAGGTCCAGCGGGTGGACGGCGGTGAAGCGGCCGTACCGCTTCGTGAGTCCGGAGAATGTGATCATAGCACCTCGAGCCGCAGCCGCCCGATGAGCCGGACGAGCTCCACCTGACGGGCGAGGCCGCCGGTGAGGAACCGGAGGTGGCTCGCATCGGCGGGATACTGGCCGAGCGTCGGGTCAACGGCCACCCAGTCGTCCAGCCACACCTCGGGCCACGCGTGGTAGTAGAACCTGCCCCGGAGATGGACCAGGCCGACCGCCGTGCGGGCGGGCAGGCCGAGGGCTCGCGCCAGGGCGACGTAGAGGACCGTGTGCTCGTTGCAGTCGCCCTGGCCCGCCTCGAGGACCTGGACCGCACTGGGCACGCTCAGCGTCACTTCCTTCCGGAGCGCCCCGTGGACCCAGTCGTTGAGGCGGCGGGCGACACGGGCCGGGTCCGTCTCGCCGGCGGCGATGCGCTGCGCCGCGGCGCGTATGCGGGGGTCGTCGGCCTGGATGAGGGGCGTAGCCTCGAGCTCCCGCGCCGGGTCCCCGCCGCCGGCCCAGGGGAGCCGGTACGGCGCGGGACGTTCACCCTCCCGTGCGACGACGAGCGTGTCCCCCCTGAGCGACTGCCGGCCGCCGTCGAGCTCGAATCCGGCCAGGTCCACGTCACGGAGGCGGACGGCGAGGCGCGGCCGCTCCTCGACATCGGACAGGTCGGCGTTGCTGGAGATGGCGGTGCCCTCGATGAGGGCGCCGTAGCCCTCGGCGAGCGGTCGGCTCTGCGCCGCGCGCCACTCCTGCCGTGCCAGCTCGTAGTGCGTCCGCTCGATGGTGAAGCCGAGGGGACTCTCCGCCCGGACGATCTGGCCGTCCTCATCCACCCAGTTGGTGACGGCCACGCCGCCGAACTCCTGTTCCACGCGCCACACCGGAACCGTGTCCAGCACGGACACGACCCAGCGGCCGTCCTCGAAGCGGGCGCTGTCGGCAACGACGATGGTCTCCCGGTCCCGCACGCGCACGACGACATCCCGACCGGCGAGCGTTGACGGATCGAAGACCGTGACCGTGAAGGTGTTGCCGCGCCGCAACGCTCCCGATGCGGCCATGCGGAGCGACAGGGCGGCATCCAGCAGGATTCCGCCGGCAGCGCGGACTCGGGAACGGTCCGGTGCGCCGCCGGCGTCCAGGACCAGGACCAGGACGCTGTCGCCCTCCATGGATCCGTCCACGCCGTACCGGCCGATCTCGGAGTCGAGGCTGAACTGGAAGGAGCGGAGGTCGAGGCTCTCGCCGAGGAGTATCCGGGTCCGTGCCACTGCACGGCGCAGGCTGCCGAGGGCGGGGACATCGAGAGTCGTCTCGTCCCGGAACGCGAAGCCGCCGGCAACCGTGTCCAGCGCCGACTGCGCCATGCCGATGGCGGCGCCGTCCATGCGGATAACGAAGGCGTGGGCGTCGGGCGCCAGCATGCGCGCGCCAGCGGCCAGGCGCATGGACTCCGGCTGGAAGTACTCCCGGCGGACGTGCCAGCCAACGACGGTCAGCCAGATGGCCATGATGGCGACGCCCGCGGTACGTGCAGTCAGCATGGGCGACGGTTGGCGTGCCGGGTAGCGGGTCGGCGGCGCAGCCGCGTCCCGTCAGCCCGCGGACGTCGCATCACCTGCCGCCGCGCCCGAGGCCTCGAGGTGGCGTTCGAACACGTCGCGCTCGTAGTCCGAGTCCACGTAGATCTCCACCTCGGTGGGCGTACCGGATTCCCGCATCCGGGAGATGAGGGCCGGGATCATGATGGCGGCGGACTCGTCCGCATCGAGGTTGCCGGCGCCGGTGCCGAGGGGCGGCATGGCGACGCGGGGGATGCCCCACTCGACGAGGCGGCGGAGGCCGTTCTCGAAGCCGCGCCGGATTCCGCCAGCCGTCACTGCCTCGTCCATGGAGCGGACGACGACGTGGATCATGAAACGCGCTGTCAGGTCGCCGGCAGGCGTGATAACGGCGGAGCCCACCGGGAGCTCGCCCAGCGTACGGCACTGGGCCTCGACGGCGGGACCGGCGGCCATCTCCAGGCGGCGCATGGCCGGCGTCACTGCGGCCCACTCCGACGATACCGGTCGAATGACGGCCTCGGCGGCCGTGTCCGCGAGCTCTCCCTTCACGACGCGGATCACGCGCCGCCCACCTCGCGGGCCCTGCGGTACATGGCACCCGCCTCCTGTGGCCGGCTCTTCTTGTCGTACAGGATGCCCATCAGGTAGAAGATCCGGCCGTTCGCCGGATCGAACTGGAGTGCCCGCTCCAGCATCGCCAGCGCCTCGTCCACACGGTTGAGCTGGTTCAGCGCCTCCGCCCGGTAGAAGTACGCACCGCCCGCATCGGGATCGAGGTCGAGGGACCGGCGCAGCTCCTGCTCCGCCTGGGCGTAGAGGCCGCGGCGCAGGCTGATGACGCCCAGCGCCTGGTGGACGCCGGCGTGGGCGGGATTCAGCTTCAGGGCGCGCCGGAGGTCACGCTCGGCCGGGTCGAACCGGCGCAGCGCCGTCTGTGCCTGTGCCAGCTCCACGATGAGCCCGACGTCATCGGGCACGGCATCGCGGGCCGTCTCCAGCTGCTCCATGGCCAGCTCCGCCTCGCCCCGCGCCTCGAGGACCGCCGCCAGGCGCCGCCGCGCCGCCACGCTCCCCGGCTCACGGAGGACGAAGTCCCGCCAGTGCGCCACAACCTCGTCGGGCGATGCGCCGGCCGGCGGTTCCGGCAGCGGGACCGGCTCCGGCGCCGGCTCTGCAGCCGTGGCCTCTGCAGATACCGGATCCGCCGCTGCTGCGGACGCGGCGGGTACTGTCAGCTCGGCCGGCTGACGCGATCGGGAAAATCTTCTGCGCATGCGATCGGGCTCCTCGAGTCCCTCAGCCGCCGGCGTTCGCCGCGACCCAGGCAAGGTATGGCGGAAGACCCGCCACTACATCGAGGGCGAGGGCTTCAGGCACATCGTACGGATGAAGATCGGCGATCCGAGCCAGGAGCCGCGGTACAGCCGCTCGTTCAGTCTTGAAGATAATCATGACCTCGGGCTGCCGCTGCACCGCACCGTCCCAGCGGTAGATCGACACCACGTCCGGCACGATGTTGCCACAGGCGGCGAGACGCTCCTCCACGACCTTGGAGACGAGATCCTCCGCGACATCCCGGGATGGGGCCGTGACGAGGACGACGACGACCGCCGGAGCCACGGTCATGCGGCCGCACCCGGGGCCGGGCCGGGCTCCGCATACAGCGCCTCGATCTCCGCCGCGTAGACCTTCTCAACCACGCGGCGCTTCACCTTCAGCGTCGGCGTGATCTCGCCACGGTCGAGACTGAATTCCCGGGGGAGCGGCAGAACCTTCTTCGGTAGCTCGTAGCGGGCAAACCCGTCCAGCCTCTCCACCATCTCCCGCTCCAGCTTCTCGCGCACACGCGGGTGCGCCGCGAGCTCGGCACGGTCGGACCACGTCAGGTCCTTGTGCCGCGCCCAGGGCTCCAGCGAGTCGAAGTTGGGCACCACCAGCAGGACGGGGTACGGCCGGCCGTCCCCGATGAGGAGAGCTTCGGACACGAACCGGCTCAGCTTCGCCGCGTTCTGGATGGGCTGGGGCGCGACGTTCTTCCCGCCCGCGGTGACCAGCAGCTCCTTCTTCCGGTCCGTGATGCGGAGGTACCCGTCGGCGTCGATGGAGCCGATGTCGCCCGTGTGGAACCAGCCGTCGTCGTCGATGACCTCTCGCGTCGCATCGTCGTTCCGGTAGTAGCCCTGCATGATCTGCGGCCCGCGCACCAGGATCTCGCCGTCGTCCACGATCATCACCTCCGTGCCCGGGATGGGCCGTCCCACCGTGCCCATCCGCATCTCCGTCGTGGAATTCACGTTCGTGACCGGGGACGTCTCCGTCAGGCCGTACCCCTCCAGAATGAGGACGCCGGCGCCATAGAAGAACTTGCCCACCTGGACCGGCAGCGGCGCGCCGCCCGATACGAAGAAGCGGAGGCGCCCGCCGAGCTTCGCCCGCAGCTTCGCGAAGACGATGCGGTCCGCAATGGCGTGCTGGACGCGCAGGCCGCGACCGGGCGTGCCGCCATCCAGGACGATCTCCGCCCAGTCCAGCGCCACCTGCCGCGCCCACAGGACGAGGCGCCGCTTGATCCCCGTCGCCATCAGGATTCTGGCGTAGAGCTTCTCGTACACGCGTGGCACGGCTACGGCGATGGTGGGCCGGACCTCCTCCAGCGCCTGTCCCACGAGATCGACGGCGGCGACGTACGCGATGGTGGTGCCGTTGGCGAAGATCAGGTAGTCCACCATCCGCTGGAACACGTGGGACAGCGGCAGGAAGCTCAGCGCCGTGTCGTCCTCGTCGCTGTCGAGGACGTGGCGCGTGCTGGCCACCACGTTCGAGTGGAGGTTGCGGTGCGTCAGCATGACGCCCTTCGGCTCGCCCGTCGTGCCGGACGTGTAGATGAGCGTCGCAACCTCGGCCGGGCTCGCGCGCAGGGCCTCCTCCCGGAAGGCGTCGTCACTCCACTGTAGAGAGCGCCCGTGGGCGAGCGCATCGCGGAGTGCCGTCACCGTAGCGTCGCCGGCCACTGCCTCGTCGAAGACTACGATGCGTTCCAGGTCCGGCAGCTCGGGCCGCGCCTGCAGCGCCTTGTCCAGCTGCTCCGCCGTCGATACGAAGAGGATGCGGCAGCCCGAGTGGCGGAGGATGAATGCGATCTGGGAGGCCGGCAGCGTCGGGTAGAGCGGAACGGTGAGCATGCCCGTGCACAGGGCTGCGTAGTCCGCCCAGGCCCACTCGGGCCGGTTCTCGGACAGGATCCCCACCCGGTCGCCACGGGTGAGGCCCCACGAACGCAGCGCCGCACCGAGTTCCCGCACATTGGCCAGGACCTCGGCATGGGAAACGGGCTGCCAGCCGGCGGCCGTGCGGTGGAGCTGCGCCCGGGGACGACCCATGTCGATGGCGCCGAGGAACAGGTCGACAAGGGTGCCTTCGGGAAGGTCGGCCGGGTTGGCGGCGTAGCCGGCTGCCCGCGCCGGCGTCGCAGTCGCGCCTGTGGCCGTACGTTGCGTCACGTCGGTGCCTCCTCGTCAGCGCATCTCGAGGTCGATGCTGATCCCGATGTCGTCACGCAGGGAATGCAGCACGCTGCAGTATGTCTCGCGGGACAGGTCGATGGCCCGCCGGACTTTGGGCTCATCGGCAGCCGCAAGACCCGAGACAACGTACCTCAACCGGATCGCCGTGTACCGGCGGGGCGGTTCCGGCCGGCGATCGCCTTCCACGACGACCTCCATTCCGGCCAGCGGCAGCTTCATCTTGCCGAGAATCATCACCACGTCCGCCGCCATGCAGCCGGCCAGTCCCAGGAGCAGCGATGTCATGGGCGACGGGCCGTCGGCGCCATCGCCGTCCACCAGGACTTCCGGTCCACCCACCTTCCCGCCCCGAAACGTCAGACCTTCCCCGCCCCAGCGCAGGGCCACCGTCACATCGGCCACGCGTCAGGTATCCTGTTCCGGCGTCACGCCGCGCTGGAGTTCGCCCAGCGTGGCCCGCGCATGTTCCACGTGGCGCTTCGCCTCGTCGCCGTCCGGCGGCTCGGACAGGAACGCCGTGAGGTGGCGCTCCGCTTCCTCCGGCCGACCCTGCCGGAGCAGCAGGAACGCCAGGCCGTAGTGGGCGCTGGACGTGTGCGGCTGCTGCGACAGGACGGAACGATAGGTCTTGATCGCCTCGTCCGTCATGCCGATCCGTGTGTACGTGATGGCAATCTGCTGCAGGACGGCGATGTCGCGCGGCGCGTCGCGCTGAGCCAGGCGGAACGACGTCAGGGCGTCATGGAACCTGCCCGCCTTCAGGAGGTCGACACCCTCGCTGTAGTAGTCGACCGTCTCCTGCTCACCTCCGAACAGCTTCTTCCAGATGCCCATGGGCAAGTCGGTGCGGGGGGAGTTGTCGCCGGTTCGGCACGGGCGAGGCGCGCTTCACCTCACCCGTATGGGGATGCCCATGCGGCGCGCTGCAAGATAGACGCCGCCTCGCAGCGGGCGCAATCATGCGACGACGTCGGCGGCCGAGCGTGGTGGATGCCGCGCCCTCACGTCCGCCTCCCGACGCGCCGGTCGATGGCGATCATGGTATCGTCGTCCCGGACGAGGACGCGCAGGCCGGCGGCCTCGATGCGTGCCTCAGCGTCGGGCGGTGCACCCTCGAGCACGAGGCGACCGAGCGGCGCCAGTACGCGGGCGGCCTCCTCGAGGAGCGTACCTGCAGCGGCACCGCCCAGTAACACGCCGGCCATGCGGTGACTCGCGAGGGGCAGCCGGTCGGCAACCTGGATCGTGTTCACGCGCGACGGCCCGGTTCCGGCGACATCGGCACGCGCCGCCCGCACGGCCGCGATCACCTCTATGTCGTGGAGCACATCGGCGATGCCGCCGGCCAGACCGGTCGCCGGTCCGGCCACGAGTATCCAGGCCGGGCCCTGCGTCACACCGAGCAGGGCAGCGGCCCGGAGTGCGGCTTCCGCGTCCGCGGCGGGCATCGGGTCCGGCGCCGCCGGGGAATCGGCGAACATGGGGATGCCGTCGCGGATGAGATACCTTTCGCGACAATTCGAGCAGCCCAGGGCGCCATCGCGGACACGGCGTTCCACGATGCGGTCCGCCAGCAGGATGAGGCCGAATGCCGGCCCGCAGCGAGGACACGTCAGGACGTCCGTGAGCAGGATGTGCACGATGCGCCGTCCCGCCCGTCAGGGCCTGAACTCTACCCACGTCAGCTGGTCGGCACGGACGCGTACCCGGCGCCAGATCCGCGCGCCGTCGACGGTCACGCCCACGGTGTAGTCGCCCGCCGGCACATCACCCACCGCGAAGTGCTCGCCGTATGCGGGGCTGCCGCGGGCATGTTCGCGGTACGTCTCGGCAAAGGAGAACGGCGTCTCCGTCGGATAGGCCAGCACCAGGCCGTAGATCCGCGCCCCGGGCACCGTGTCACCCTCCCTGTCGAACACCTGGCCCGCGACGATGCCGGTCCCGGGCAGCGGCCGTATCCAGAGCTGCGGGTTCACACTGTGCGGCGGGAACCGCTCTCCGGCGTCGATGACCACTGCGTCCGCCGACGGCGCGGCGTGGACCTCGAAATGGAGGTGGTCGTTCGTCGCCCTCCCCGTATTGCCCACACGGGCGATGATGTCGCCTGCCGCCACCCGCTGGCCGGGCACGACGTCGATGGACGTGTGGTGGTAGTACGTGGAGAAGATGTGACGGTCCTCCCACTGTCGGTCGTGGCGTATCGCCACCGCATTGGCGCCGGACTCCGCGACGCCCGCGAAGACGACGGTCCCGTCGCCCACCGCACGGACGGGCGTGCCCGCCGGATTGTTGAATTCGATGCCCTGATGCTGCTGGAAGCTGCCACCCATGGTCCCGCCGTACAGGTATGCGCCGTCCACGTGGGGGTTGCCATCACCGTCGGCGATGGGCCGCTCGAACCACACGTGCCGGGGCTGGGTGGGCAGCGCCGGTGCGCCGGTGGGGACGATGTCCGGGGACGGCAGGTTGCCGGCCAGCACCCGGGCCAGCCCCGCACCGGATCCGCCCACCGGCCACAACGGCGGGCCCGCCCACGTCGCCGCCCAGATGTCGCCGGCCGGGCGATACCGCTCGGCCGCGGCGAGGTAGTAGACGCGGTAGTCGCCCGCCATGTTGCGCACGATCATTCCGTGGGACGTGAGAATGAGCGGCGGCAGCGTGCCGGGTGACCCGGTAATGCCGCGGATGGCGCCGGGCAGGCCGTCCAGGCCCGGAATCCTCAGCCGTACCTCCTCGAAGGCACCTTCGAATGCGAGATCGGCGAAGATCGCGGCCTCGGTGGCCGCCCAGACTGCCGTATCCCGCTCCGCCCGCACCGCCCGGACGCGCCGCCCCGTCAGACCGTCGGCTGCCACGTCCGTCCACGACCGACCGCCGTCCCGCGACACGCTGAGCCCGCCCAGGTGGCCCACCCGGATGGCCCCATCGGCGGCCACGTCGAGAGACAGGAGGTACTTGGATGGAAGCGCATGGATACGCTCGCCGCAGGCGTCCTCCGTGCGCGTCGCACCCCCGGCGATGCGGCTGCGGGCCTGCACGCACAGCCACGATTCGCCGGCGTCCTCCGTGATGCGGAGGCCGTCCGCCGTGGCGACGTACACGGTGTCGCCCCGGGCAGTGATCCCCTGGGGCGCGACGTACTGCCACTGCGGGCCCAGGTCCCGGAGCGTCCAGTTCCGCCACGTCCGCCCGCCGTCGCCGGACCGGCCGAAGCCGTTCCCCACCGTGCCGTACCAGACGGTGCTGTCCCGGCCGAAGGCGATGCTGTTCACGTAGCCCCACGCGATGGAGTCGCCGCCGCCGGGCGCGATGCGCTCCCACTCCTGGCTCCGCCGGCGCAGCACGAAGATCCCCTCGCCGTAGGTACCCACCCAGAGTGATCCGTCCGGCCCCCGCTCCAGCGCCAGCACGTGGACGCCCCAGCCCGCAGTGTCGGGCAGGGGCGGCGGCAGCGGTACGCCCATCTCCTCGTCGTCGGGCCGCGGCGGCGGCGACGTCGCACAGGCCGCCGCGCTGATGGCGGCCAGCGCGGCAGCCAGCGTGAGCAGTCGCGGCCCGGACCGCATGGAGCCCGCGAACCGGCCGCGGCTCACAGGAACAGTGTGCGCTCGGTATACATTGCCCATTGCGTGGGTGTCTCCCATACCTTGGCGTAGACCATCGCGTCCGCCATGCGCTCCGGCAGGCGGCTCTTCATTTCCTCATAGAAGTACTTCGCCTGGTTTTCTGCCGATGGCTCCACGACGTCGAACGGTGGCAGGTCGTTGAGGTTGGTATGGTCGAGGTGGTCCGCCAGTTCCCGCAGATGCTTCTTCACGTCCACGAAGTCGAAGGCGATCCCGGCCCGATCGAGCTCGTCGGTGGCGAGGGCGAGTTCCACGACGTAACGGTGGCCATGCAGCCGCTCGCACTTGCCCTTGTAGTTGCGGAGGAAGTGCGCACTGTCGTAGTGCGCCTGGACGGTGACGACAAACATGGCTAGGCCCGTTCCACGAGGATGTTGGGAATGGTCACGCCATCCGGCCGCGTGACGGCGAAAAATACGGCGTCCGCGATGGCCGCCGGCGAGAGCATCGCGGCCCGCGCCGGCAGTCCGGGGCTGCGATCCGTGTCCACGGAATCCCACAGGGGCGTATCCGTGGCTGCCGGCTCGACGAAGGTCGCCCGGACCCCGGTCCCGCGCAACTCCGCCGTCAGCACGGCGTGCAGCCCCCGCACACCGAACTTCGATGCACCGTAGGCGGCATTCGCCGGGAAGGCCTGCCGTCCCGCCACCGAGCCGATGGTGACGAAGTGGCCGCTCCCGCGGGCGAGCATGGCGGGGAGGAACGCACGCATCAGCAGGAACGCCGCCCGGAGGTTCACCGCGATCATCCGGTCGAAGCTCGCGACGCTCGTCTCCGCCAGCGGGGCGAGGCCGAATGCGCCGGCCGCATGGACGACAATGTCGGGCCCGCGGCCGTCCACGCCTGCGACGCACTCTGCAACACGGGCGACCCCGGCCTCGGTCGCCACGTCGGCCGCGCACGCCTCCCCGTCGATCTCCGCGGCGGCAGCCGCAACCGCGTCGGCCGTCCTGGCGACGAGGACGACCCGCGCACCCGCACCGGCGAGCCGGGCTCCCGCGGCGCGACCGATCCCGCCCGACCCGCCCGTGACCACCACGAGCGCGCCTCTCAGCTCACGAGATGATGCCATTCATCGCGCACAGCCGGAGGAACTCCTCCCGCGTCCTCAGGTCGGACAGGAACACGCCCTCCATGGCACTCGTCAGCGTCTTCGAGTTCTGCTTCTCCACGCCCCGCATCATCATGCACAGGTGGTACGCCTCGATGATCACGCCCACGCCCTGCGGCTCGAGCACCGACGTGAGCGCTTCCGCGATCTGCGTCGTCAGCCGCTCCTGGACCTGGAGCCGGCGGGCAAAGACCTCCACGATTCGCGGCACCTTCGACAGCCCCACGATGCGGCCGTTCGGGATGTACGCCACGTGGACCTTGCCGAAGAACGGCAGCATGTGATGCTCGCACATCGAGTACATCTCGATGTCCTTGACGATGATCATGTGGTGGTGGTCCTCGTCGAACACCGCATCACCCACTGCATCCTTCACGGACATCGACGCACCCCGCGTCAGCCACGCCAGGCTGCGGGCCACGCGCTCCGGCGTCCGTACGAGCCCCTGCCGCGCGGGGTCCTCGCCCAGCCGCAGGAGCATCTCCCGGACGAGATCCTCGAGGGGTACGTCACCGAGGCCGGTTCCGTCGGCCTGATCACCTGTACTCGACATCATCCACCCGTATACTCGACGTAGTTGCGCGGCGTCTCCCACAGGACCAGACGGACCAGGCGGATGCCCTCGGGCAG
Source organism: Longimicrobiales bacterium (assembly GCA_035461265.1). GTDB lineage: Bacteria > Gemmatimonadota > Gemmatimonadetes > Longimicrobiales > RSA9 > SH-MAG3. The sequence continues at coordinate 14,604 of DATHVO010000198.1, read as the reverse complement.
CGCACCCGCCAGACGATGCCATACCGCGACCACGAGATTCTCCGTCGTCGGATTCAGATCCTCGAGCCAGGGAACGTCCAGATTGAGGTTCCGGTGGTCCACGTCCGCCAGCACCCTGGACTCCACGAGCTCGCGGAGGTGCTTCAGGTCGAATACGAAGCCGGTGGCCGGATCGACCTCACCTTCCACCGTCACATCGAGCTCGTAGTTGTGGCCATGCCAGTTCGGATTCGCGCACGACCCGAACACCCGGAGATTCTGGTCCTGACTCCAGTCGTCCCTACCGAGCCGGTGCGCCGCACAGAAGTGCACCCGGCGCGTCACCTTCACACGTGCCATGAAACGCTGCTGGTACAGGTGAACGATCCGCGACCGGGCCATGCCACACCGCCCCCGCGGCCACCCCCAACCTACTGCCGGCGCGCCCCGGGGCGATAGCCGCGCCGCCCGCTGCCACGCCATTACGGGAAGCAGGGAAACCAGCGGCGGCAGCCGGAAAAAACGACACCGGCCCGCGCATTGGCGCGGGCCGGTGGGCTGACGTACTGGAGGTTTTTTCGGAGCCCAGTCGAGATCGACTGGTGACCTCCCCTTGCGTTCCGCCGTCCTCCTCGGAGGCATGACGTCCGGCGCGGGAGTCGGCCCCAAAATTTGCTTGCTGTAGGCCCAAAAATTGGTCCTCCAGTACGTCATTTCCGTCGTCACAATCTAAGCACGCGCGCAGGTCGGGTCAATCGGTGTCGCGCGTCATGTGCGCCGCGGCCGGGTCGGTCCATCCGCGCCGCCGGACCGCGCCGACAGCATGAGCCATGCGACCATCGCAACGCCCGCGACGGCCATGCCGCCCGAGAACAGCTGCGACTGTGTCAACCCCTGCCAGACCCGCGCCTCCTCGCGCACGTACATGAGGACGAAGCGCACCAGCCCGTACAGACCGATGAAGCTCCAGAACACAACGCCGGGCGGGGGGCGTCGATGGAGCAGAGCCAGCAGCACGCCCGCCAGGACCCAGTTCTTCAGCATCTCGTACAGCTGCGTCGGATGACGGCAGCCGGACGGCGGCGCGGCCATATACGGACTGCCGGAATAGTCCACGCAGAACGGACCGGTGTACGGTGTGCCGTACATCTCGGCGTTGATGAAGTTCGCGATGCGGCCGAAACCGAGGGTCACCGCGATGGGGACCACCGCCCGGTCCGCGATGCCGTAGAAGCTCACGCCGCGGCGGCGGCAGAAGAGCCACGTCGCCACCGCCACGCCCACCAGACCGCCGTGGAATGAGAGACCGCCCCGCCAGACCGCCACCCACGCGAGCGGATCGAAGCCGTACCGCCCGAACTCGAACACGAAGACATGGAACAGCCGGGCGCCCAGGAGCGCCGCCATGAACGCGCCCACGACGTAGCTGTCCACGCCCTCCTCGTCCAGCTTCCCGATCTCCCCCCGCCGCGACGACCGCACCAGGTACCAGCGGACCAGGAACAGGCCCAGCACGTACGCGAGGGAGTACCAGCGAATGCCGAAGCCGTCCCCGATGCGAAAGAGGAACGGGTCGATGGCGTGCTCGATTCGAGGCATGTCGCGGATTCTCCCGTGAGGCGGGCTGGACGCGAGGAATAGTAGGAGGGCCCCGCCCGCGGGCCAAACGCAGGACGCGCACGCACGAGGGGGAGGAGGCCGGGCGGGAATGCAGGGTACCCCCAAAAAGACGAGGCGGCCGCTGCTTTCGCATCGACCGCCCGCCTTCCCGCGGCGCTCTCCCCGGAGTTCCCGCTCGCCGCGGCTACCGTGTTGTGCCAGTCCTTAGGGCAGGATCGCGGCCAGACCGTGCCGAATCGGGTCATGTTGTTTAGCGATAAATATTTACACAAATCGACCACACCGACGGGAGACGCTGAAACCGGGAAGTTTTTGCGGGATTCCGGGGAAAGTTTGCCGATCGCGGGGGGCTCAGCCCGCCCTGTACCGGCGGAGGCGGGCGAGGTTCGCCCGGTCCGCCCGCACCGGGTCATCGTCCTTGGGCGTTTCCAGGATCTTCGGCACCGCCTTGAACCGGTCGTCGAGCATGAGCCGCCGGAAGGGCTCCTCGCCGAGCGCGCCGGCTCCGATATGTGCATGGCGGTCCCGCCTGCTGCCGAGGTCGCCCAGGGAGTCGTTCAGGTGGAACATGCGGATGCGTTCCACGCCCATGACGTCATCGAAGCGCGCCATGACATCGTCGTACGCGTGGCGGAGGTCGTAGCCGGCGGCCCAGACGTGGCAGGTGTCGAGGCAGACGCCCGCCCGTGGCTGCAGTGCGGCGGGCAGCTCGCGGAGGAGGGCAGCCAGCTCCTCGAACGTCGAGCCGAGAACGCGCCCTGCGCCGGCCGTGGTCTCGAACAGGACGGTGACGCCGGGCACGGCCTCGAGAGCGCGAGTGACGGCGTCGGCATTGCGGGAGATGCCACTGGCCGCATCGCCGTCGGTGGCGTTCCCGGGGTGGGTAACGACATAATCGATGCGGAGCGCTGCGCACCGGCGCAGCTCGCCCTCGAACGCGGCAGCGGACCGGGCGTGGAGGACGGGGTCCGGCGTGGCGAGGTTGATGAGGTAGGAGTCGTGGGCGGAGGCGGCGACGATGCCGGCGGCGCGGGTTGCCGTAATGTACGCCTCGCATTCGTCGGCGGTGAGATCGGGTTCCGCCCATCGGCTCGGCTGCTTCGTGAAGAGCTGCAGGACGACGGCGCCGAGTTCGGCCGCACGGGCGGGCGCATTGCGCACTCCGCCGGCAGCGGATACGTGGGCTCCGAGCTCATCTGTCGCGGCTGCGGCGGTCGCTGAATGCGATGGCATGTGGAAGGATACGAATCCCCCGGCGGCGCCGGCAACGCGGCGCGGAACGCGAACGAGGAGGACCATGACGATCCATCCCTGGCACGACCTGGTTTCGGGACCCGCGCCGCCCGACGAGATGAATGCCGTCATCGAGATACCGCGGGGCAGTCGGAACAAGTACGAGCTCCACAAGGAGACCGGCCTCTTCCAGTTCGACAGGCTGCTCTACAGTGCGGTCCACTACCCCGGTGACTACGGCTTCTTCCCGCGGACGCTGGCCGGCGACGACGATCCCCTCGACGTGCTGGTGATGGTCACGGCGTCGACCTTCACCGGGTGCCTCATGGTGGTGCGGCCCATAGGCGTCTTCGTGATGAAGGATGAGAAGGGCGTGGACGAGAAGATCCTCGCCGTTCCGGTGCGGGATCCGCTCTACGACGGGCACCGTGAGCTGACGGATGCGCCTCCGCACTTCCTCCGGGAGGTGGAGCACTTCTTCGGCATGTACAAGGAGCTGGAGGGCCACGAGACGAAGCTCATCGGCTGGCAGGACCGCGGTGCCGCCAGGACGATCATCCGGGAATGCCAGCAGCGGTACTCGGAATACCGGGCGAAGGCGGCGGAATGAAGAAAGCGCGGCGCCGGTTGCCCGGCGCCGCGCGAAAACCCTCAGCGGTGCTACGGCTGGAGTCGATTACGTCGCCGGCATGGTGTCGTGCATCATGAGCGTATCGGTCATGAGGGTGTCGGCCGGCATGGGCGCAGGGGCCGGCGCCGGCATCGGAGCCGGCTGCACTTCCTCGACTGGCTCGATGTCCCGGTCGGTCTCTGACGGACCACAGGCGGCGACCGCCATCGCGGTCATTGCCGCGGCGACCGTCAGGAAAGAGCGCTTCATACGTACCTCCGATGAGGGTGCTGTGTTCAGGGCGCCTCCCGGCGCCCTGATTGCAGGGTCCCGACGTCGCTCAACGCCGGTACCGCAGCTCCCTTCCGGGGAGCTATCTGCGACAGCGATAATGCAGGTTCCCTGCCATAGTGTCAAGCGCCGATGACGTCCCATTCCGCGTCGTGGGGGGTATGCTTCTTGCCCCTCCGGATGTCGAAAACCGGCACCCGTGAGATGCGCCTGTGTGGTTCCTGATCGCTACCTATCTCCTCCTCGTCTTCGTGCTGCCCGCGGCCGTCACGGCGGTGGTAAGCTATCGGGCGCTGCCCCGGGGGCGGGATTGTCCGGGGTGCGGTGGTGACACACTCCTGCTGATGGCGCCGGCGCTGCGTCGGATCGCGCTGCTGGTCCCGGGTGCGGACGTGCAGCGCAGGTGGTGCCTCTGCTGCGGATGGGAGGGCAGCGTACGGCACGACGGCCGGGACGCCGGCGATGGGCAGGCAGGCGGACGCCGCCAGGCGGGCAGCGTCGCGCAAATGCTGCCCCCGAGGCCCGGAGTCGGCGATGCCCGGCCGAGGGGTCAGGCGGACGGTGGCGGCACGCAGACGCTGGACGTGCGGTCTCTCACGATGGACGGGACTGCCTGGCGGGTGATGCTGCAATGCCGGCATGGGGACGGCCGCTGCCACGGCCGGTTCGTCTTCGTGTCGCCGTCCGGGCGGCTGTGGCTCGACCCGATGGACTCCCTCACCGCTCCCACGGAAGATGACCTCGTCGGTCAGGCACGTTCCCTGCCCGACCGGCTTCTGGCCCGCCGGCTCCGGCGCCTCGTTGCGAGCTACTGAGCCGGCGAGCGGCCCCCGCCCGGGCACCCGGCCGTCTCGGCCGCGTGCCGCAGCATGGTGCGCCTGGCCTTGTACTTCAGCTTCTTCGCGGCCTCTTCGACGGTCAGCCACGCATACTGGCTGGCCTCGTGGGCGGAAAGGCGGACATCCCGGGTACGGGTCTCCGCCAGAAAGTACGTGACTTCCTTGCGCACGAGGGTGCGTGCGTCACCAGACCCCGATGTGAAGCGGTATTCCTCCCGGTGCTCGAACTCGGGGATCAGCCGGATGTCCGCGGCCGACATGCCCGTTTCCTCCTCGAGTTCCCGCAGCGCCGCCTGTTCGGGGGATTCGCCGTCGTCTATGCCGCCCTTCGGGAACTCCCAGAGCGGCCTCTTCGTCAGCCGCGAGAGGAGCAGGAGGAAGCGGCATCCGTGTTCGTCCCGGTGGAATACGATGACACCTGCAGATCGGTCTCGGCGGTAGCGCATGCAGCCTTCGGCGGTCGGGGTGGAGCGCGCCGAAGCTTGGCCGCGGCGACGGCGGGTGTCAAGGAACGGGCATTGCAATCGAGTGCGTCCATGACCGACTCGACCGACACAGGTGGAAGCGCCGCCGATGGACCCTCCCTCAAGTCCGTGCAGGACATGGGTGGGCTGCCCGTCGAGGATGCCAGCGGCCTCCGCGCCGGGACAGTCTTCGGTTCCATTGTGGAATCGGATTCCGGCCTGATCCGCTACATCGATCTCGACCTGGCCGCCGTGGAACGCCACGTCCTCGTTCCCATCGGCCACGCCCGCATCCGGGACGACCGGGACGGACCGCGGGTACGCCTGCGGGCTGCGCTCCTGGAGGAGCTCGTGGGGATCCCGCCCTTCCCTGCCGAAACGGGCCACATCGACGACCCGTTCGAGCGTTCACTGCTGGAGGCATACGGGCGGACGTTCCACGGCGAGCGGTACTACGCGCACCCGTCCTTCGACCATGACGGCGTATACACGGGCGATTACCCGGTGGAAGTCGAGACGCAGGACGGCGCGGCAGGCGACGCGCTGCTGTGCCGGCTCGCGTACATGCCGGGCTGGCGCGTGGCGGCGGGAGAGCCGGACATACGGGGCTGGCCCCTGGCCCTCGACGGGAACGGCACGTTCATGGTGCAGGACCTCATCGTGGACAGGGACGCCCGCAAGGTCCGCTACATCGTCGCGGCGACGGCGGACAGTGCCCTGACGCGGCTGCTGCCGGTGGGGTTCCTGCGTGTCGATGCGGACCGGCGCCGCGTCACGGTGGATGCTCTGGACGACGCGGATCTCACGGCGCTGCCGGCGTACGATGGGGGCGGCGTGAGTCGCGACCAGGAGGACCGTCTGGCCGCGGCCATCCGCCGCCAGGTCTCCCGGCGGCGACGCTACCGGCTCCCCGACTACCGGTCCCCCGCCGGCGGGGATGGCGGGTCCGGTCCCGCCTGACTGTCAGTCTCCCCCGGGGCCGGGCGACACCGGTCCGCCGGACGTGAGGTCGGCATACAGGCCCGCGGGCGTCTCCCACGCGTCCATCAGCTCGGCCGCCTGCACACCGTAAGCCCGGCCTGCGTCCGTCACTCGCTGCTCCAGCCAGTCCCGGGGCGGCCAGCCCACGCGCTCGCGGTAGTGGTCGGCAAGGGCGTGCAGGCGGGGCAGCTGCGCCGTCACGTCCACGGCCGCTTCCGGGAGCGCGGAATGGGCGTCCCGGATCGTGAAAACGGGGGCCGCGCCGCGGTGCGGCCCGGCGGGGCGGACGACGCGGGCGATGCGCGCGAGCGTGATCGCATTGCGCACGATCCTCCCTGTGGCGTGATGGTCGGGGTGCCGCGGCCCCCGGATCCACGCATCGCCCCACGTGATGACCGCGTCCGGGCGGACTGCCGCGATCTCGCCGGCGACGGTGTAGGCGGCATCGGCCGTCACCTCGATGCGCGTGTCCGGGAAATCCAGGAAGCGGACCTCCGCGCCGATGATGTCGGCAGCGGCGCGGCCGTGCTCGACGCGAAGGCGCGCCACATCCTCCGCCGGCAGCGGGCCGAGGGATTCCGTCATCTCGCCCTTCGTCAGGAAGAGCATAACGACGCGGTGTCCCAGGTCGGCATGGGCGGCGATGGTACCTGCGACGCCGACTTCGTCGTCCGGATGCGCGAGTGCGACCAGAAGCGTCTTCATCGATGCCATCTTCTCCATCATTCCGGATCCGCTCGTTTGACAGCTACCTGGCATGCCGTCATCTTGGCGCCGCCATGATCCTGAGATTATCAGCAGTATGCGAGGCCGCGCGAGAGCGGCCCGACGGCCGGCTCGACCTGGTGGGCGTGTTCAACGAACTGAGCGCGCCGGGCTTCCCGGCCATGCAGGACCGGATGACCGCCGTCTTCATCGTCGAGTGGGAAGCGGATGAAGCGGGGCGCCTGCCGCTCCGGGCGGATCTCGTAGACGAGACCGGCCGTAAGATCCTCACCATCCAGGGTCACACGGATGTGCCGGCCCGCGGCAGCGACCGGGCGCCGGCCCGGACACGCCTGGTCATGCCCCTCGAGAAGGTACCGTTCCCGGCTGCAGGTCATTACCGGTTCGTGCTCGTCGCGGGCGGGAACACCGTCGATGCGTGCTCATTCTACGTCGGGCAGGTGCAGCGACCCGCCGGCTGACGGACCCCCGCCCGACGGGACGGGTATGATCCGACCCGCATCGGTGTGCATGAACGGAGGTCATGTGGAAGCCAGGATCGAACCGCAGACGCCCCATGAGCCTACCCGGGAGACGGTCCGCGTCCTGGCTGCCCTGTCGGACGTGAACCGGTACCGGATCGTCGAGCTCCTGGCGGAAGGCGATGAACTGTCCTGCGGTGCCATCGGCGGTGCGCTGGGCCTCTCGCCCTCCCTCATCTCCCACCACCTGGGCGTTCTCGAGGGCGCGGCCGTGATCCAGCGCCGCCGGGACGGGCTCTGGACGCTGAACCGGCTGCGGCGGGACGAACTGGCGCGGCGACTCTCCGGCCTCCAGCGCATCGTCGCGGCGGAAGGCTGAACCCCCGGCGGCAGCGTCAGCCGCCGCCCGGCAGGGGGCTCCCGCCCGGGATGCCGGGCTCCGTCATGGCCCGGGCGTCCAGCACCTCCTCCAGTTCGGATTCCGGGAGGACCTGCCGCTCCCGCGCAACATCCCGCGCCGACTTCCCCTCCCTGAACGCCTGCTTGGCGATGTCCGCCGCCGCGTCATAGCCGATCCGGGGGGCCAGGGCCGTGGCCAGGGAGAGATTGCCCTCCAGAAGCTCGCGGCAGCGCTCCTCGTTCGCCGTTATGCCGTCCACGCACTTCTCCGCCAGCACCTCGGACGCGCGGGCGAGGAGCGAGACGGACTGCAGCAGCGCGTGGGCCATTACCGGCATCATCACGTTCAACTCGAAGTAGCTGCCCTGCCCCCCCACCGTGATGGTCGTGTTGTTCCCCATGACCTGCGCGGCCACCATCGTCACCGCCTCGGGAATGACGGGGTTGATCTTGCCCGGCATGATGCTCGAGCCGGGCTGCACCGCCGGCAGCGTGATCTCGCTGAGGCCCGCACGCGGCCCGCTTCCCAGCCAGCGGATGTCGTTGGCGATGCGCATGAGCGAGACCGCGATGGTGTTCAGGGCGCCGTGGGCATAGACGATCGTGTCCCGCGTCCCCTGACGCTCCAGGTGGTTCCTCGCCTCGCGGAACGGCATTCCCGTCACTTCCGCAATGCGGCGGATCGCGCCCGCGGCGAACTCCGGGTGTGTGTTGATCCCCGTCCCGACCGCCGTGCCGCCCAGGGGTAGCTCCGCGAGATCGCGTTCCACCGCCTCGAGGCGCTCGATGCCCATCTCGATCTGGGCCGCATACCCGCCGAACTCCTGCCCGAGGCGCACGGGCGTTGCGTCCATGAGGTGCGTGCGCCCGGACTTCACGATGTGATCGAACTCCGCCGCCTTCGCCTCGAGGGAGCGGCGCAGCCGGTCCAGCGCCGGGACCAGGTCCTGCCGGATCCCGACACAGGCAGCCACCTGCATGGCCGTCGGGATGACGTCGTTCGACGACTGGCCGGCATTGACGTGGTCGTTCGGGTGCACCTGCAACGTCGCACCGCCGCCCTGACGGCGCGATGCCAGCCGGGCGATGACCTCGTTCGCGTTCATGTTCGTGGACGTGCCGCTGCCCGTCTGGAATATGTCAATGACGAACTGCGCGTCGTGGTCGCCGCGCGCCACCTCGCCGGCGGCACCGGCGATGGCTGCGGCCACGCCCGCGTCCAGCAGCCCCAGATCGGCGTTCGCCTCCGCGGCCGCACCTTTGATGATGCCGAGAGCCGCGATGAACGAGCGCGGAAAGCGCAGGTCGCTGATGGGGAAGTTCTCGACGGCGCGCTGCGTCTGGGCGCCGTACAGGGCGTCGGCGGGCACGTGCATCTCGCCGAGCGAGTCCTTCTCGATTCTCGTGGCCATCTCGCAGTTCCCCGTGGCTGGTAGGCGTTCTACTTCCTGGGCGGCCTGGACGGGCGGACCTCCACCCGGCTCGGCAGCGTGCGTCCGGGCATGGCCAGCAGGTCGAGGACGATGCGGGCGATGTCGTCCGGCTGGACCTTCCAGTCGTCATCGCCGCGACCGGCCGGGTGCGAGAAGTCCGTCGCGACGCTGCCCGGCATGATGTAGCTCACACGCACGCCGTCGTGACGGACCTCCTGCATGAGTGCCTCGCTGAACCCGATGAGCCCGAACTTGCTCGCATTGTACGCTGCACCCCCCGGAAAGGCATTCCGGCCGGCCAGGCTGCCAATGTTGATGATCCAGCTCTCGCCGCTCGCCACCAGGTGCGGCAGAGCGGCGTGGGTGCAGTAGAACATGCCGTCCAGGTTGGTGCCGATGACGGTGCGCCAGTCCTCGGGGCGCAGCTCGGACACCGGCGCGAAGATGCCCACGCCGGCATTGTTGACGAGAATGTCGATGCCACCGAGACCGGAGACCGCGGCATCGATGAGCCGCTCGCAGTCCTCCTGCGAGCGGACGTCGCACGGCACGCCCACAGCCCGACCCTCGCCGTGCCGCCGGTTCAAGCTCCGGACTGCCTCCTCGACGTCCGCCGGCGTGCGCGCGGCCACGGCCACCTTCGCACCCCCATCCGCCAGCGCCTCCGCGATGGCCCGCCCGATGCCACGGCTCGCGCCCGTAACGACAGCCCTCCGCCCCGACAGATCCGGCATTTCCACCTCCGATTGACTCCGTGCGATGTGCCGCGCGCGATGACGCACGTATTGCGCCGGCCCCGGCGCGGCCGGGACACGGCCGAAGCGCAGACGGCGCGCGGCCGCGATCCCGCCGGGGCCCCGATCTCCGCGGTGCGGCAGGCGGCAAGTCTAATTGCTGCACACAGACGCGGCCACTACGTTATGCGCCATGGAGATACGGGGGAGGACGGCACTGGTGACGGGCGGCGCGCGCCGGGTCGGACGCGCGCTGGCGCTCGCCCTGGCGGACGCGGGCGCAGACATCGTGATCAACTACAACGCCTCCGGCGACGAGGCCCGGGCGACGGCGGCGGAGATCGAGGCGAAGGGCCCGCGGGCGCTGGCCGTGCAGGCCGACGTTTCCCTGTCGGCGGACGTCGACCGGATGGTCCGCGAGGCGGAACAGAAGTTCGGGCGCCTGGACATCCTCGTGAACAGCGCGTCGCTGTTCGAGCGGGCGCCGGTGGCGGACATCGACGAGGCCGCCTGGGACCGCGTGATGGATGTGAACCTCAAGGGTCCCTTCCTGCTGAGTCGTGCCGCGGCGCCGCTGCTGGCCCGTGATGGCGGCGGCGCCATCGTCAACATCGTGGATCTGTCAGCGCTCCAGGCGTGGCCGTCCTTCGCGCACCACGCCGTCTCCAAGGCCGGCCTGCTCCACCTCACACGGGTCCTCGCCCGCGCGTTCGCGCCGGACATCCGGGTGAACGCCATTGCACCCGGGACCGTCCTTCCGCCCGAGCACGCCGAGGGCGAGGACGGCAGCGAGCGCCGTCTCATCCGCAGGGAGGGTGACCCCGCCGATGTCGTCGCGGCACTGCTCTACCTCGTCCGCTCCGAGTTCGTGACGGGCGAGAACCTGGTGGTGGATGGGGGCCGGATGCTCCTCTGAGGGCCGCGCCTTCCGGGCCGGGTGCCGTGCCTTAGATTCCCTGCATGATTCGCATCGCCATCGCCGCGGCGGCCGGCGCCGCCTTGCTTGCCGGGACCACGGCGCCGGCCCGCGCTCAGGACTGCCCCTCCGTGGACGCCCTGACCAGCTACCGCCCGCCGGAAGCCACGCGGGTCCTCGCCCGCGACGGCTCCCTCCTGGCCGACCTGTCCGTCGAACGGCGTGTCGTGGTGAAGCTGGATGAGGTGCCACGAACGGTTTCCGCCGGGTTCGTCGCCGTCGAGGACCGCCGGTTCTGGGCCCACGGCGGTGTGGACGTGCGCAGCATCGGTCGGGCCGTCTGGCGGGACCTCACGTCGCTGTCGCTGCGCGAGGGCTTCTCCACCATCACGATGCAGCTTGCCCGCAATGTCTTCCCGCGTGAGCTCCCCCGGAGCGACCGCCTCCGCCGCAAGGTCTGCGAGGTCCGTCTGGCCAGACAGATCGAGGCCGCCTTCCCAAAGCGCGACATCCTGGGCATGTACATCAACCAGGTGTATATGGGCGACGGCAGGTACGGTGTAGAGGAGGCGGCCCGCGGCTACTTCGGCAAGCCCGCCCGCCGGCTGACCACCGCGGAGGCCGCACTGCTGGTGGGCCTGGTGAAGAACCCGGAGGGGTACAACCCGCGGAACCATCCTGACCGCGCGGTGGCCCGGCGGAACACCGTGCTTGCCGTGATGGTGCGGGAGGAGGTCATCACGGCGGAGGAAGCCGCCCGGGCTCGCGCCGAGGCAATCACGCTGGCACCGCCGCTGGAGGCGGCGGGTCCCGCGCCGTACTACGTGGCCGCCGTGCGCAGGGAGCTGCGCGAGCGATTCGGCGAGGACGCGGACGTGCGCGGCCTGCGCGTGCACACCGGCCTCGACCCCGCCCTCCAGCGCGCGGCCCGGGACGCACTCGTCGCCCAGATCCGCCGCGTGGAGGAGGGCGCCTTCGGCCGCTGGACCCACCCCGTCCCGCCCGCCGGGCGGCTGCCGGCGGCGGAGGGCCGCGGCTCGCCGTACCTGCAGGGCGTGGTCATCGTCCTCGATTCCCGCACGGGCGAGGTAAGGGCCCTGGTGGGCGGCCGCGACTTCACGCACTCCTCGTACGACCGCGCCCTCCTGGCCCGGCGGCAGCCCGGGTCGGCGTTCAAGCCCATCGTCTACGCGGCCGCGCTGCAGCACGGACTCACCGCCGCTTCATGGGTGGAGACGACGCCGGTCACCATCGACCTGTCCGGTACCGCATGGCGACCCGACGACCTGGTGCCGGATTCCGTCGCCCGGCTGACCGCGCGGGATGCCCTCGCGCTCTCGTCGAACAACGCCGCCGTCCGGGTCGGGGAGTGGGTCGGCGTGCGCCGTGTGATCGACATGGCCCGCACACTGGGCATCGCGACGCCGATCCCGGCCTACCCCTCCATCTTCCTCGGTTCGGCGGAAGTCGTGCCCGCCCAGTTCGCCGCCGCGTTCGCGACCCTGGGCAACGGCGGTCGGGCGGTGACGCCCACTCTGATTTCACGCGTTGATGACGCACGAGGCAACGTCCTCTGGCGGGCGGCGGCGGACACGGCCCACGTGCTCGACGAAGGCATCGCGTTCCTGGCGACAAGCATGATGGAGGACGTCATAGACCGCGGCACGGGCGCCGCGGTACGGCGGGCGGGATTCTGGCTGCCTGCCGCAGGGAAGACGGGGACGACGAACGACGCCCGGGACGTCTGGTTCGTCGGCATGACACCCGACCTCGCGGCAGCCGTCTGGCTGGGATTCGACCAGCCCCGGCAGATTCTGCCCGGCGCCTTCGGAGGGAACATCGCCGCACCCATCTGGGCCCGGGTCATGTCCGCAGCCTACGCCTCCCGTCCCGCCCCTGCCGGATGGGTGGCACCGGCATCACTCATCAGCCTCCCCATCGACGCCACCTCGGGCCTGCCCGCCACCGCCGACTGTCCGCCCGCAGACGTCCGGATCGAGTACTTCGTCCCTGGCACCGAACCCATGGACGCCTGCTCCGCCCACACGGGCCGGGCGGCCCGCTCGGAACCGCGCTGATGTGCCACCGGCCGCGGGACGGCGTCCCACGGCCGGTACGGGCGTCGGTGCGACGCCAGGTGCCGGGCCCGCCGCGTCAGCGGCGCGGCATCAGCCTGCCACTTCCGCCGTCTCGGGGACGGGACTCTCGCCGTGACCGTGGTGCGCCAGCCAGCGTTCCGCCTCCAGCGCGGCCATGCAACCCGTTCCCGCCGCCGTCACGGCCTGCCGGTAGTAGCTGTCCATGACGTCGCCCGCCGCGAAGACGCCCGGTACGTTCGTCACCGTCCGCCACGGCTCGGCCGTGCGGATGTAGCCGTTGGGATGCAGGTCGACCTGGCCATCCAGGAACGCCGTGTTCGGCGTGTGGCCGATGGCCACGAACAGCCCGCTGATCTCCAGTTCCGTCTCCTCCTCCGTGCCGACGTCCCGGACCCGGACACCCGTCACGTGGTCATAGCCGAGGACCTCCGTCACGACGGTGTTCCAGACCACCCGGATCTTCGGGTGCTCCAGGACGCGCTGCGCCATGATGGGCGAAGCGCGGAACTGGTCCCGCCGGTGGATGACGAGGACCTCCTTCGCAAACTTCGTCAGGTACAGCGACTCCTCCATCGCCGAGTCCCCGCCGCCCACCACCGCCAGGACCTTGTCCCGGAAGGCCGGCAGCGCGCCATCGCACACCGCACACGCCGAGACGCCGCCGCCGCTCTGCGCGAGACGCTCCTCGTTCGGCAGCCCCAGCCAGTTCGCCCGGGCACCCGTGGCGATGATCACCGACATCGCCTCCACCGGGTCGCTGTAGCTCGGCGTCAGCACGAACGGCGTGACGCCGAAATCGACGCGCTCCACGTTCTCCGTGACGCACCGCGTGCCGAAGCGCAGCGCCTGCTCCCGGAAACGCTCCATCATCTCGGGGCCCGTGATGCCCTCCGGGAAGCCGGGATAGTTCTCGACGTCCGTGGTGAACATGAGCTGGCCGCCGGGCAGCATGGTCCGGCTGGGTTCGCCTTCGTAGACCACCGGGTTCAGATTGGCCCGGGCCGCGTAGATCGCGGCCGTCCAGGCCGCCGGGCCCGACCCGATGATGATGACCGTTTCCGGTGCTGGCATATTCGTTCAGGGGTGGGATGTGGACATGTCTGACACCTGCTCGGAGTACATCCGGCACCTGCCCCGGCAACATAGCCGGGCCGCTGGCGGCCGGGCAACGAGATGCTGGCGCCCCGATCTACGCATTGCTAACTTGATGTACCCCTGAGTTCCCTCCATTTAGTAGAAATCCACAATGAGAGTGCCGGAGTCCATCGTGCACCCCGAGTTCGAGATCGAGGGTCTGCTCACCGCGCTCAGGGGTGTGCTGGCCGCCCGCATCGCCATGAGTCCCCTCGGCCGGATCGAGGAGATTCACATCCTGGCCGACGCCGCGACCCATCCCAAGCAGATCGTCCGGAACATCGAATCGGCCCTCAGCGCAGGGCTCGGGATCAGCGTGGACCGGCGCCTCATCAGCGTGGCGCAGGTGCGTGGAGAGCACGAAGGCGCCTATCAGCCGGCGGAGGAGGAACAGCTGGCGGCGGACAGCGCCGAAACGGCCGGGGACCCGCACGAACCGGAGCCCCGCCCTGCCGGCCGGTTCGTCTTCGTGGGTTATGATGCCCGCACCCAGCCGGACCTGGAGGCGGCGTGCCGGGTGACCATACGGCGGGACAACGAGGTGTTCAGCGGGACCGGCAACGGACCGAGTACCGCCCTGGGACGGGCGCAGTCGGCAGCGCGGGCCGTCTTCCACGCCATCGCCACCGCCCGCCGCAGCCAGTCCCTCGGACTCGAGGGTGTCACCCTCGTGGAGAGCCACGGC
>DATHVO010000197.1:0-14694 GCA_035461265.1 Longimicrobiales bacterium | reverse complement strand
GAGGCCGATGGCAGCCTCAGCTACGCGCGTGGACGCGGTGCCCCGCAGCTCCGGTGGCAGCGGCGCCACGCGGAGCTCGTCGGCGAGCGCGCGGGCGTCGTCCTCCACGTCGATGCCATACCGGTCCCGCAGCCACGCGGGCGGCGGCGCCGAGCAGCCGGCATACATGGCAGTGGCACCACCCAGCATCAGCGGCCGGATGATGTTCACGCCTTCCTTCGTGAAGAGGAGCGCGCGGCGGTCGGCGTAGGCCAGGGCTCCGGCGTACGTTCCGTGGAGGACGTGCCGGCGCCAGTCCCGGCCCCGTTCCAGGATGAGGACGCGCTGTCCAGCTCGGGCGAGCTCACGCGCGACCGTGGAACCGCCCGGGCCGCTGCCGATGACGATCGTATCGTACCGAGCGGTCATCCGGACAATGTAACGCAGCGCCGTCCGAGCGAGCAGGGGCCCGGCTCAGGCGTTCCCGTCCCCCCGGAGCAGGGCCTCGCCCGTCTCGGGGTCGAAGAAATGCATGCGTTCGACGGCGCAGGCGAGGGTAACGCTCTCATCCACGGACGGCAGCCGTTGAGGGGCGAGGCGCGCCACCAGATCCGTGTCCCCGGACCGGGCGTAGACGAAGATCTCGTTGCCCATGGGCTCGACCGCCTCGACGATGGCGTCCAGATCGGCCGATGCGCCGTCCGGCCCAGGCCCGCCGTGCAGATATATGTCTTCAGGCCTGATGCCGACGGTCAGGCGTCGGCCGCTCAGTGCGGCAATCCGGGCGCGGCCGCCCTCCGGGAGGTGGAATCGGCCGGTGGGCAGCTCCACGACCGTCCGGCCGTCCTCCTCGCCGACCACGCCCTCGATGAAGTTCATGGCAGGGCTGCCGATGAAGCCCGCGACGAACTGGTTGGCCGGTCGATCGTACAGCTCGAGCGGCCGTCCGATCTGCTGGATGTGGCCGGCACTCATCACGACGATCCGGTCGCCCATCGTCATCGCCTCGACCTGATCGTGCGTGACGTAGATCATCGTTGCAGCGAGCTGTCGGTGGAGCCGGGCGATCTCCTTGCGGGTCTGCACCCTCAGCTTCGCGTCCAGATTCGAGAGCGGCTCGTCGAACAGGAAGACCTGCGGGTGCCGCACGATTGCGCGCCCCACCGCCACGCGCTGCCGCTGCCCGCCCGACAGCTGGGCCGGCTTGTTCCGGAGGATCCCCTCGATATCGAGGATCGCCGCCGCCTCCTGCACCCGCCGCTCGACTTCCGGCTTCGGCTCGTTGCGCAGCTTCAGGGCGAACGCCATGTTCTCGTACACGGTCATGTGCGGGTACAGCGCATAGTTCTGGAACACCATGGCTATGTCCCGCCGGTTGGACGGCACGTCGTTGACTACGCGGTCGCCGATCCTGAGCTCTCCAGCCGTGATGGTTTCGAGACCCGCGATCATGCGCAGCGTCGTGCTCTTGCCGCAGCCCGACGGGCCCACGAGGACGACGAACTCGCCATCCTCGACCTCGAAGGTCGCGTCGTGCACGGCCACGAAGCCGTTGTCATACACCTTGCGGACCCGGTCCAGAGTCACTCTCGCCATTCAGCCTCGCCCATGAACGAATCCAGGTTTCCCGACGGTTTCCTCTGGGGCGCGGCGACGTCCGCCTATCAGATCGAGGGCGCGCCCCTCGCGGACGGTGCCGGCCCGAGCATCTGGCACCGGTTCTCGCACATCCCCGGCAATATCGCCCGTGATGAGACCGGCGACACCGCGTGCGACCACTACAACCGCTACCGTGGCGATGTCGCGCTCATGGCAGAGCTTGGCCTGCAGACGTACCGCTTCAGCATCTCGTGGAGCCGCGTGCTGCCGGCCGGTCGCGGGGCGGTCAACCGCGCAGGGCTCGACTTCTACAGCCGGCTCGTGGATGAGTTGCTCGGCCACGGCATCCAGCCGAACGTCACGCTGTACCACTGGGACCTGCCGGCCGCCCTCGACGACGCCGGCGGCTGGACCCACCGCGACGCGGCCGGCTGGTTCGCGGATTACGCCGAGATCGTGGCGCGCCGCATCGGCGACCGTGTCGGCCTGTGGACCACGCTGAATGAGCCGTGGGTCATCGTGGACGCCGGCTACCTCCATGGCGTCCATGCGCCGGGTCGCAGCAGTGCGTCCGAGGCCGTCCACGCCGCGCACAACCTGCTCCGCGCCCATGGCGCCGGCGTGCAGGCCCTGCGCACGCACGTGGACGGGCGAATCGGCATCGCCATCAACCTCGAACCGAAGGTTCCTGCGTCCGACCGCCCCGCGGATGCCGAGGCGACCCGGCGCGCAGACGCCTACATGAACCGCTTCTACCTCGACGCCCTGCTGCGGAGCAGCTACCCCGCCGAACTCGAGGGGATCTTCGGCGACGCGTGGCCCGAGGTCCCGGCCGGCGACATGGCCCTCATCGCGCAGCCCCTGGACTTCGTCGGCATCAACTTCTACAAGCGCGGCGTCACGCGCCACGACCCGGCGGCATGGCCCGTGTACGCGAGCCTCGCGCCGCAGCCGCAGAACCCGTTCACCGCCCTGGGTCCCGACTGGGAGGTGTACCCCCCGGCGTTCACCGATGTGCTGCTCTGGTTCCGCGACCGCTACGGGGACATGCCCGTGTACGTGACGGAGAACGGCGCCGCGTTCGAGGACCCGGCACCCGCAGCAGACGGGTCGGTGGACGACGCGGAGCGGGTCGGCTACCTGCGCAGGCACCTGCGCGCCCTGCACGCGGCCATCCGCGCCGGCGTCGACGTGCGCGGCTACTACGTGTGGTCGCTGCTGGACAACTTCGAGTGGAGCGCCGGATACGCGCCGAGGTTCGGCATCGTCGGGGTCGACTACCGCACCTTCGAGCGCACCCCCAAGCGGAGCGCACGCTTCTACGCGGAGGTCATTGCGACGCACGGCGCCGCGGCTCTCAGCGAGGCGCATAGCGAGGACGTACGTCGGGACCCAGGCTGATGCGGACGCGGTGCTCCCGGCCGTCCCGTGCGGCAGCCATGACGACCGCGCCGTCCACGACGCCGGCCGCGGTGCCATCGCCCGCAGCGACACGGGTCGCACCCGTGGTCCGCTCCACGTCAATGTCGTACACCGTGCCGTCCGGCATGCGGTAGCGGATGTTGAAGCCGGGCCACGCCGCGGGAATGCACGGCCGCAGGACGATCGTGTGGCCGTCCCGCAGTCCGAGGCCGAGGATCGATTCGATGGCGATGCGGTACATCCAGCCTGCCGACCCCGTGTACCACGTCCAGCCTCCCCTCCCGACGTGGGGCTCGACACCATATACATCCGCGGCGACGACGTACGGCTCGACACGGTAGCGCTCGACACCTTCCGCGGTTGCGCTGTGGTGAACGGGTGTCAGCATCTCCAGGAGCGTGGCGGCGCGCTCTGCGCGGCCCAGTTCGGCCAGGGCGCGGACCGCCCACAGGACGCCGTGGGTGTACTGTCCCCCGTTCTCCCGCACCCCCGGCAGGTAGCCCTTGATGTACCCTGGGTCGTTCGGCGTCCGGTCGAATGCGGGGGCGAGGAGTCGGATGATGCCGTCGTCCTGTGCCACGAGGTATGTCTCGAGCGCGTCCATTGCCTGCGCTGCACGCGGTACGGTCGCGGCACCGGACAGGACGGCCCAGGCCTGCGCCAGCGCGTCGATCCGGCATTCATCGCTGTGCGACGAGCCGAGAGGCTGCCCGTTGTCGTAATAGGCCCTCCGGTACCAGGCGCCGTCCCAGCCCGCGCCATTCAACGCCTCGCCCAACGCACTCCGGTACGATTCGTAGCGTCCGCTTCGCCCGGCGTCGCCTCGCGACGCGCAGATCGCGCCGAAGTCCCGGAGGATGTCGTACAGGAAGAAGCCGAGCCAGACGCTCTCCCCCCTGCCCTCCCTGCCGACCCGGTTCATGCCATCGTTCCAGTCGCCGGCACCCATGAGCGGGAGGCCGTGGACACCCCGGGTCAGCGACCGGTCCAGCGCCCGGCAGCAATGGTCGTAGAGCGAACCACGGGTGCCTGCATCCTCCGGCACGACGAACTTTTCATCCACGCCCTCGGGGAGCGCCGGCGCACTGATATAGCGTACCTCCTCGTCCAGGATCGCGGCGTCGCCCGTCCGCGCCAGGTAGAACGCCGTGATGTACGGGAGCCACAACAAATCGTCCGAGAACCGCGTGCGGATCCCCTTGCTCAGCGGCGGGTGCCACCAGTGCAGGACGTCTCCCTCCTCGAACTGGTGTGCCGCATGGAGAAGGATCTGGCGCCGGGTGATGTCCGGGTCGAGGTACAGCAGCGCCGAAGAGTCCTGGAGCTGGTCGCGGTAGCCGTACGCGCCGCCGGACTGGTAGTACGCCGACCGCGCCCACATTCGGCAGCACAGGTTCTGGTATGAGAGCCAGCCATTGACCATCACGTCAAGTGCCGGCGACGGCGTGGTGATGCGGATGGCGTCCAGCCGCCGGGCCCACGCCACGCGCGTCGCCTCCAGCGCAGCATCGACGGCACGCACCGACTCGAACCGGTCCGCCAGCGCGGTCGCCGCCGTCTGATCCTCCGCCTCGCCCAGGACGAACCCGCAGCACGCCGACTGGCCGGCGGCGAGGGTGAACGAACGCGACAGCGCCACACACGGGTCATGCCCGGTCCCGGCGGAGCGCCCGAGCCTGCCCGCCGCGACGGCCGCCGGCGACTCCACGGACCCGTGCAGGCCCAGGAACTCGCGGCGATCGCCCGTCCAGGAGGAGGCGCCCGGCGTGTCGCACAGCGACCACGCGCAGGCGACCCGGCCGCCGAACTCGCCACGGTCGGGCTGGGTGGCGAACACCACGTCCGCGCCCGGGTCATGGCGGGTCCGGACCCGCCCGCGGGTGTCCGCCTCATGCGTGCCGAGCACCAGCTGCGCGTATGAGAAGACGGTGACACGTCGGACTGTAGCGCCCCGGTTCGTGACCCTCACGCGGGCGATGCGGACGGGCGCGTCCGCCGGCACGAAGACCGTCACTTCCTGGTCCAGCTCCCGGGACGAGTGACGGAACACCGAGTACCCGAAGCCGTGGCGAGCCTCATAGTCGCCGGATCCCGGACAGGGTCCGGGCGTGGGGGACCAGAAGCCGCCGTCGTCGTCGTCCCGGATATAGAGGGCCTCCCCGTGCCGGTCCGTGACCGGGTCGTTGAACCATGGCGTCAGCCGGTTCTCCCGGCTGTTCGCCGACCACGTGTGCGTCGCGCCGGCCTCCGAGACGATGCAGCCGGCGTCCTCGTTCGCCAGCACGTTGACCCAGGGGAGCGGCGGCCGCCGGACGCCGTCAGACGTACGAGGCAGCAGAATGACGTACTCCGACCCGTCCTCCGAGAAGCCGCCCCAACCGTTGAAGAAGCGCAGGGACTCGCCCCCTGCAGATTCTCTCGACTGGTCGCCGCGCACCGGCTCGTTGCCGGAGCGCCGGGCCGGCCCCGCGGCTGCAGGAAGGGCGTCAGTCGTGGGGTCCATCACCCGGATCGAGTCACGCCAGCGTGGCGGGAGGTCGAGGCCCGTACCGTTTCCGCCCGGAGCCGGCCGGTCGAACGCCGCACCCACCGCGGTCACCGTTGCCAGCGCGTCCAGAATCCGCAGCACGTCCCGCCGCGCCGGGCCGGCACACAGCACCGACGTGAGCACGGCGGTCTCTCCAGGCGCGAGCGTGAGCCGGCGTCTCAGGCTGAACAGCGGATCCAGCACGTTGCCCGTCGTGCCGGCGAGGTGCACGTCGCAGAGCATGGCAGCGGGCGCAGTCAGGCTCCGCCCGCGACCCACGAAACGGGCGCGGTCCGTCTCGTACTCCACGGGCCCCGGCTCCGTCACGAGCGCGTGCGCCGCGTGGAATCGCGGGTCGTCCGGGCTCCGCGGCCGGCGCCAGGCCAGGAGGGCGCGGGCATCGGGCAGGTACTCGGTCTGGACGAAGAGCTTCGAGAACGCGGGGTGACCGGCATCGGCGGCCAGTGTATTGAGGGCCAGCTCTGCGCATGTCGTCACGTCGATGTGTCGCACTGCATCGCCATCATTCCGCAGCTCGAGCCGGCGCAGCTCGGCGTCATGCGATGCGGCGACGACGACATCGAGCACGGAGGCGATCCCGTCAGACTGCCGCTCGAACCGCATGCGACCGGTGTGCATGGTCACGGCGTACCCGCGGGATGCCGGGCCGGCCGCACGCCAGAATGCGCCACCATCCAGATCGCGGATGTACAGGACGAGCCCGTCGTCGTCGAGGGTGGGATCCGGCGTCCAGCGGGTCAGGGCGTAGCCGTCCATCATCGAACAGCCACCGCCCGCCGCCGAGAGCAGCGTTGCAAACCGTCCGTTCGTGAGTATGGCAGCCCGGTACTCGTGGTCGCTTCGCACGTCAGTACCTGATCACGAGCCGCGCCGGCCACGTATCGAGCCACACGGCATCGCCTGCGACCCGGACCGGACGACCGTCCGCCTCGGCAGCGCGCAGCGGGCGGTCCAGCGGCGACTGCACCCTGATGGCGCCGGCCGTCACGCCGGCGGTCCCGTCGAACGTCATCACCACGGTCTCGTCACTTCCGCTCATGCTGTAGTCCACCACGCCGTGCTCGGTGCGCAGCCCGCGCACGCGAATCGTGTCCCCGCCCAGCAGCCAGGCGGGCTGGATTCCGGCCCCGACGACCAGCGTGTCCCCGTCCGCGTAGGCGAACATATCCGTCACCGACCGGATGAAATCGGAGCCGACCCAGCCGTGGGGCATGTCCCCGATGAACCGGGGTTCCGCGGGGTCCCGCCACACGACTTCGGCCCAGTGATTCCAGGCCGGCGGCCGGACGTCACGGAGGAACCAGTCGAGGGCCTCGTGTGCCCTCTGCCGCCGGCCCAGGCGGATGAACGTGCCCACCGTCCTCAGCTCGTAGGGTGTGTAGTCGCGCCACTCGCGCGTGCCATCGCGCCGGGACTCGAAGTGCTCCCAGTACCGGTCGAACGTGGCCCGGACCGCGCCTCCCGGGAGCGCTGCCAGCTCCCCGCCTGGCGCGATGCCGACAGTCGTGGATGTCGCGTCGAAGTCGCCCAGTTCCACGGAGCCGGGCAGGTAGTCGATGCCGTGCAAGGCCATTGCCCGCTGGAAGGACGCGAGGACGTGGCTACGGAACTCCGCAGACATTGCCTCAATCCGGCGCGCTTCGCCGTCCAGCCCGAGCACGCCCGCCAGGTACGCGGCATCCACGAGACCCTTGAGCCCGAAGAAATTGTCCCAGTAGGAGTGCATGGGCTTCGCCGCGTAGCCCTCGTGGCTTATGGACTCCGGTAGCAGGCCGTAATACGGGAGCAGGTCCGGCTCACGATACGCGGCGGTCATCCTCGAATGCCGGAGGGAATCGATGTACGCCACGGCGCCGGCCACGTGGGGCCACATGCGTTCCACCAGCGATCCGTCACCGGTGAACCGGTGATACTCGGCGATGAGGTAGATGAGCTGGCCGTGACTGTCGTGCTCAGGGACGGGATCGGCGCCACGCCGGTCCACGCAGCACGGCACCTTGCCATCGGCGTACTGGAACGGGGCGTACCACTCGATGAACTCCCGGACGACATCCTCGTGACCGACCCGCAGGAGTGCCGCCGACGTGAGGGCTCCATCCCGGATCCACGAGCGCTCGTAGGACCGCGAGCCCGGCTGGATCGCCGCGCCGTCCCGATTGATGAGGATCCATGCGACGTTGCTCCGCACGAGGTCGCCGAGGGGCGGCGCCCCGGCCGGAAGCCGGATATCGAAACGGTCGAGCCGGTAGCGCCAGTCCTCCTCCGCCGCGGCCAGTCGCCCGGCAGCGAGCGCGGCCGCGTCCGGGACGTTCGCGCCGACGGGCAGGGGCGCCGCCGTCAGCGGCACGGCCAGAATCACGTCGCGCGCCTCGCCCGCGGCGAGATCGAAGGCGTACTCGAGGGCAGCGGATGCATGGCCGAACGCGTCCGTCACGGCGTGCGCGGTCGGGAGCGTACCGCGGGCAAGCCATCGGATCACGCCGCCCTCGTCGTACCGGGCCGCACCGAACCCGGCAGGCCGCGTCACGGGAACGACGACGCGGTCATCGACGCGCACGGCCGCGCCGTCATAGGCCACCGCTCGGATCGTCGCCACGCCGCCGGGATTGTTCAGGAACTGCCAGGACGGATTCACCTGGAAGGGACGAAGGCCAAGGAAGAGCCGGACGGCGCGGGAATCCCCGCCGGCATTCCCGACCCGGTAGCGCAGCCATAGCACCGACGCCGAGGACGGTCCGTCGGCCCACGCCGTCACATCGAGCTGGAGGTCC
Source organism: Longimicrobiales bacterium (assembly GCA_035461265.1). Taxonomy (GTDB): domain Bacteria; phylum Gemmatimonadota; class Gemmatimonadetes; order Longimicrobiales; family RSA9; genus SH-MAG3. The sequence goes on along the minus strand of DATHVO010000197.1, from coordinate 6,375 downwards.
TCCGCCCGCCAGGATACGCCGGGGATCGGCAGGTAGCCCTCCCGGAGGTTCTGCGTGACGACGGCGTCGGCCCACGTCACGAGTCGATCGCCGGCGAACAGGAACGGCTCGATGGAGAATGCTCCCTTCCCCACCTCAACCATCCCGTCCTCGTTGATGAGTGCCTCCTCCGGGGCCCCGCTCACACCGACCAGCGTCCAGTAGGACTGCTCACGGGTCAGATAACGGGGGTAGTGGCCACGGGGCGCCGCCGCAGCGATGGTCTCGAACAGCGAGTTCCGGGACTCGCCCCACTCCAGCGGCTGCACGGTGATCTCCCGCAGGGCGTAGGCGTCGGCGGCGGCCCGACTGAGGCGGAGCCTGAGCCAGCGCGCCTCCGTCTCCGGCATGAACAGGTAGTCGCGCGGACCTGCGCCGCCACGCACGGCCCGGACGGTTCGCCAGGTGGTTCCGTCAGCGGAGACGTCGACGTCGTAGTCCACGGCGCGGCGCCCATGATCCCAGTGGACGATGAGGCCGCCGTACTCCCGTGGCTGCATGAAATCCAGCGTGAAGACCTCCTCACCACTACCCGCCGATCGCCACGCCGTGAGGGTGTCGCCGTCTACGGCGCGGAATGCGTCCGCAGCCGCCGATGTGGCTGTCGCGGAGGGCGTGCCCTCGTACGGAACCACCGGCGCCAGCGGCGTCAGCGCGAGCCGGTCGATCCAGACGGTGCCGCGGCCGCCGGTACCCGCCGTTATGGCGAACTCGATGCCGGCCACATCGCGAATCTCGCCCCCGCCGGCGGGGCCCCACGCGAACGTGACGTGGCGACGCCGGAACGTGACCTGACGCCAGCCCCCAGCGAAGGGAAAGGCGGGGCGATGGACCCACCATACGTTCTCCCCGGATTCATCGATGAGCTTGAACTCGAGTGTGTTCTCCGGCGCATCGGCACGCAGCCAGAAGCTGATCTCGTAGTTTTCCGGCAGCGTCACGGGCAGCGCGCGCCGCAGGGCCGCCCAGCCGCCACCTCCCTGGAAGTCGAAGTCCACCCGCAGGGCTGCGCCGCCGTCCCGCCCCTCCCCCGCGCTCAATTGCATCTGCACGCCCGACGCCGGCACCGCCGCCCAGCGGCCCGGTTCGTCCATGCCATCGAGCAGCACCGCGCCCTGCCCGTCCGCGATGCCGGCCGGCTGCCGTGGCGCACTGCCGCAGCCCGCCGCCAGCACGGCGGCCGCGACGGCGAGGAGACGCCATTTACCGGTGGAGCGGCGCATCAACGTCATCCCTTCACGCTGCCCCGGGTGATTCCCTCCACGTAGTACCGCTGGAGGAAAACGAACATGAGCATGACGGGCAGCGTCGTGAGGACTGCACACGCCATCATCAGCTCCTTGTCCTGCACGCTCTCACCCGAGAGGTTTGCCAGCGCCACGGGCAGCGTGAACATGCTGTCGTCGCTCAGGACGATCAGCGGCCACATGAAGTCGTTCCAGGTGCTGAGGAAGGTCCAGATGGCCAGCGTCGCGAGGATGGGCCGCACCACGGGCAGGATGACCGACCAGTAGATGCGGAATTCGCTGGCGCCGTCGATGCGGGCGGCGTCGATGAGCTCGTCCGGGATGCCCAGCGCGTACTGGCGGATGAGGAAGATCCCGAAGATGCTGGCCAGGCCCGGGATGATCACGCCCCAGTACGTGTTGATGAAGCCCATCTCCCGCATGAGCAGGAACAGCGGCAGCATGGATACCTGGACGGGGATGACGAGGCCCAGGGTGAGGAACCTGAACGTCCGGTCGCGCCCGCGGAACCGCAGCTTGGCGAAGGCGTACCCCGCCATCGAGTTTATGAGCAGTGAAGCCGTGGTAACGACTGTCGCGACGAAGACGCTGTTGAGCAGATAGCGGCCCAGGTTCAGGCGCGTGAAAAGGGCGTGGTAATGCTCGAAAGTCACGCGCTCCGGGAACAGCCGCGGGGGGTACTGATTCGCGGCGCCGGTCTCCATGAGCGACGCGGACACCATCCAGATCATCGGCGTCACGGCGATGACGCAGCCCAGCAGGAGCAGGCCGTAGATCAGGACCGCACGGACGACGCGCGTGCTCACGGCCTCTCCCGCTGCAGGCGGAACTGGAACAGTGTCCACACCAGGATGATGGCGAACAGGATGAACGCCACGGCGGCAGCGGCGCCCATCCGCCACCAGCGGAAGCCTTCCTCGTACATCAGCAGCACGAGGGACGTCGTGCTGCGGAGGGGGCCACCGGCCGTCATGACGTACGGCTCCGCGAAGAGCTGGAAGTAGCCGATCATGGTGATGACGCCGACGAACAGGAACGTGGGCGCCAGCATGGGCAGGGTCACGTGACGGAACTGGCGCAGCGGCCCGGCGCCGTCCAGGTCGGCGGCCTCATACAGTTCCGTCGGGATCGCCTGAATGCCCGCAATGAAGATCAGCATGTTGTAGCCGAAGTTCTTCCACACGGCCAGCAGAATGATGGCCGGCATCGACCAGCGGGGATCGCCAAGCCAGTCGATGGGCCCGATCCCGATCCAGCCGAGGGCGTAGTTGAACAGGCCGTACTGCGGGTGGTAGAGGTACCGCCAGACGATGGCCACGGCGACGAGCGTCGTGACGAACGGCACGAAGTAGATGGTGCGGAAGACGCTCTTGAAGCGGACCAGCCGCGCATTGATGAGGAGCGCCGCCGCCAGGGACGCCGCCACCGTGAGCGGCCCGCCGACCAGCGCGAAGTAGAAGGTATTTCGCACGGCCGTCCAGAAGACGGGATTCTGCAGGAGCGCGACGTAGTTGGCGACGCCGACGAAGCGTGCATTCGACGCGTCGGCGATGGCGTAGATGTCGAAGTCCGTGATGCTGAGGATCAGCTACCCGACGACGGGGACGAAGAAGAACACGCCGATGAGGAGCAGCGCGGGGGCGATGAACAGCCAGCCGGCCCGGCTGCCCGGCTCGCGGCGGACACGCCCGGTCCGGGCGAACGGCGCAGGCGGCGGCAACGTGCCAGGCGAGGCGGGGACGCCGGCCGTGCCGGTCATGGCTGTGGCACCCCGCCATTGCGGTCCAGCAGCCAGCGTCGCTTTTCGAGGATCCGGTCCGTGTCCCGATCCATGTCCGTGAGCACGCGCTCCGCCGTGGCACCGCCCCGGATGGCGGCCTCCGAGTGCTCGATGAGGCGGCTCATGATGGACTCGATCTCCGGGACGGCTGGCAGCGGCTCCACGCGCTGGAGCTGCTCCCAGAACGCCCTGGTGAGGCGCGCCGTCGCCAGGTCGGACTGCTCCCATGCTTCCGTCCGCGCCGGGAGGCTGCCCGTCAGCTCATAGAAGCGCAGCTGCTGCTCCGGCCGCGACAGGAACTCCACCAGCCGCCACGCCGCATCGCGGTGCCGCGACGCGCGGAACACGACGAGACTCGCGCCGCCGGCCAGGGAGATCCCGCTCTCCACACCCGTCGGCCCCGGCATGGGCGCGGTCGCCCAGCTGTCCTGCAGCTCCGGCGGCAGACGCGTGCGGAACTCGCCCAGATTCCACGGCCCCGTGATCCACATGGCGAAGAAGCCGCGACCCATCTCCTGGTACGGATTCGTCACGTCGTGGTGGCCGAGGGGCGGCGCCAGGTCCTCGCGGAACAGGTTGAGATAGAACTCGAACCCCTGCCGGAACGACGGCTCGCTGAAGACGCCGTGGCGGCCATCGGCCGTCAGCAGGCCGGAGCCCGACTGCAGGCCGAACAGGGCCGGCTGCGCCCACTCGTTGGTGGGGAGGAAGATGGCGTAGCCGTCGGGCCCCATCTGCCGCTTGAGGGCCCGCATCGCTTCCATCCATTCCGGCCACGTCTCCGGCATCGATTCGTAGCCCGCCGCGGCGAGGAGGTCGGTGCGGTAGAAGAGGACGCGCGTGTCCACGTACCACGGCACGCCCCACGTCGTGTCATTCACGACGTTCGTGTCCCAGATTCCGGGGAAATAGCCGGCGGGTGCGATGTCGGCGGAGGCGGCGATGCGTTCGTCCAGTGGCTCCAGGGCCCGGATCGCCGCGAACTCGGCAACCCAGGTGTTGCCGAGCTGCGCGACGTCGGGCGTCGCATTCCCGACGTACGCCGTCAGCAGCTTCTCGTGCGCCGCGGTCCACGGGATCTGCTGCGTCCGCACGCGGATGTCCGGGTTGTCCCGCTCGAATTCCGCGATGAGCTCGGCGACGACCTCGCCCTCCCTGCCCATGCCCCAGAACCGTATGGTCGTGACGTCATCGCCACGCGATGATGGCGCACACCCCCCGGACACCGCGACGGCGAGCAGGAGCGCGGCCGCGGCGGCCCGGCGCCACGCCCCGCGGCGCGCTCCGTGGCTCCCGCCCCGCTCAGCGCTATTCATCGCGCGGCCCGGGCAGGCCTCGCCGGTGGCTCAGCAGCCAGTCGTACAAAGCCGGATTCGCGTACGTCGCGGTCCAGGCATCGTGGCCGACATCCTCGTAGCGCGTGTACCGGACATGACCCTCGCAATCACGCAGCCGCGCGACCAGCTCCTCCGTACGTGACACCGGCACGACCTCGTCGAGCGCGCCGTGGAACGCCCAGACCGGCAGGTGCCGCAGCGTGCACGCGCCGGTAATGGTCGCGCCACCGCTGATGGGGACGAGGGCCGCGAAACGGTCCGGGTACTCCATGGCCAGATGCCAGGCACCGTACGCGCCCATGCTGAGCCCCGTGAGGTAGATCCGGTCTGCGTCCACGGCGTGGGTTGCCATGACTTCCTCGAGGAGTGCGTCGAGGAACTGGACCGACCAGATCCGGTCGTCGGGGACCTGCGGCGACACCACGATGAACGGCAGCGCCGCAGTCGCCTCACGGATGATGCGCGGCGGGCCGTGCACCGCGACGCGGTCGAGGTCGTCGCCCCGTTCGCCGGCCCCGTGCAGGAAGAGCAATAGCGGCCAGCGACGGCCGGAGGGGTAGTCGGCGGGCAGGAACAGCAGATACCGCCCCGACACGTCCCGCACGATGCGGCGATTCAGCGTCCGTTCCACCTGCTGCCCCGGTACTCCGTGCATGGTCGTGCCTTCACCCGGCCCGCCGGGAGCCGCCTGCATTGCCGTTGTGCACGCACCCGCGATCGCGATGGGCGCTGCGAGAAGCGCCGACGCGATGCGCGGGCGGCCGATTCGCATCGTCAGTTCGGGGCCGCGTCGAGCCAGCCGCCGCTGAAGCCGGCACGACGAAGCCCGCTGACGACGTACGGGCTCCTGCGGAGGTGGGTCCAGACCAGCTCGCTGCGATAGTTCTCCGCCATGAGCAGGATCGGGCCCTGGTCTATGCCCAGGTAGTCCGTATCGAACCAGCCGACGCCCGGCACGACACGCCCGTGCAGCAGCTCCACGTCCGTGAACTGGAACGACGGATTGAAGGCATCCAGGAACCCATACTGCCCCCACACCTGCGGATACCGCTCGCGCATGGTCCTTAACGCACGGATCGTGACTTCCGGCGCGAACGGGATGGAGCCGCCCGCGGCCGTCGGCACGATGGTGCCGTCATCGCGGGTTTCAGTGTGTGATGTGCCCCGGGCGGTGTAGCTCCAGAACTGCCGCTGCACACCGTTCACCGGCAGCGTCGCGTCAACGGGTCCATCCGATGCGGTGAGGCCCCAGATGTCTGCGCCGTACCCGCGCCAGCCCATGGGGTTGGCGATGGCATAGGCCCGCTGCGCCAGCGTGGCCCGCCGCGAGTTCTCGAAGTAGTCGATGCCCCGGCTTGCCGCGTACGCATCGAAGATGCCGCGGAAATCCACGAAGACGTGGGAGTACTGGTGACCGAACAGCGGTGCGAAGCCCGTGTGCGCCTGGCCGTAGTGGTCGCCCCACCGGTTCGTGCTCATGTACGTCGTCCACACTACCGGCTCCACCGGGTGCGTGGGTGAACCCAGCGCCAGGATCAGCAGGATCATGGCCTCGTCGTACCCGTGCCACTCGTACTCGATGGGCCCCGTCTCCGGATGCCAGCCCATGGAGATGCGGCCGGGATTGTTCACGGGCCACGTCCACTCCACACGAAAGTAGAGCGAGTCCGCCAGTGCGCGGATCTCCGCCTCGGTCGCGCTGCTCCCGCCGAAGTACTGCTGGGAGAACAGCACGCCCGCCATGAGCAGCGCCGTGTCGATGGTCGAAAGCTCGACCCGCTCGAACCGGTGGCCCGTCTGCATGTCGAGGAAATGGTAGAAGAAGCCGCGGTACCCGGCCATCCCGGCCGGCGAGGGCCCCTGCGGCGCGGTCCACAGGAAGCGCAGCGTGGTGAGCACGCGGTCCGCCGCCTGGTCCCGTCAAATGTAGCCGCGCTCGGCGCCCACCGCGTACGCCGGCTGCCCGAACCCC
>DATHVO010000196.1:0-4509 GCA_035461265.1 Longimicrobiales bacterium | reverse complement strand
CGCGGCGTCGGCAGCGTTCGCCCCTCCTGCCGCTCGTTCAGCAACAGGTTGGCGATCGCCGCCGTCTGCCCCTTCGCCCCCATCCGCCGCGCCGGGTCCAGCAGCCCGGCACCCACCGGGCCCAGCCGCTCGAGCAGCGGGATGGCGGCCGTGCCCACCTTCTCACGGGCGGGCGGGATCGCCCAGATGACGGCGAGGATCAGCACGAAGCCCAGGATCTTCTTCATCGACTCCCGTGATGTGATTCCGAGTTGTCGGACCCGCCTGGTGCCGCCGTACGCGGCGCGGACGCCCCATGTTTCCGCATCCGCGCGGACCAGCGCAGGTAGCGCTCCAGTTCCCGTGCCGGCGGCACCACGTCCTCGCGACCGTAGGCCGTGTGCAGCCGCCACGCCACGTAGTCCGCGGGCGGCAGGGGCAGGAACGGGGCGTGGCGGTACCAGCCCCGGGCGCGGAACCGCCACCCGGCCGCAACCAGGGGCGCCAGCAGGCCGGGATGCCTCAGGGCGAGTCCGGCCAGGCGCCGGAGAATGCTGCCGTAGTTCAAGGAGTCGCGTCCGGTCAGGCCTGTGGAACGCTGCCAAGATAGTGCGCCGCGCGGGAAGGTGTAAACCGCGACACGCCGCCAGGGGTGGCACCGGTCCCGTGGCACCGGTAAATTGCGGCGGTTTCCGGTTGCCCGTGGGCGACCTGTATGACTGTGGCGCCGCAGCTTCGCTGCGCACCCCCGATCACGCGCGAACGGATTCATGGCAACCAGGACGAAGCGGGCGGCTGCCCGCTCCAGCACGCCGAAGCTCGGCACGGACCAGCTCCTGTCGATGTACCGCACCATGGTCGCGGCGCGACGCACCGACGACCAGGAGATCCTGCTCAAGCGGCAGAACAAGATCTTCTTCCAGATCTCGGGCGCCGGCCACGAGGCCGTCCAGGTGGCCATCGCGGCGCACATGCGCCCCGGCTCCGACTGGGCTTACCTCTACTACCGCGATCGCGCCCTCTCGCAGGCGCTCGGCATGACCCCCTACGAGCACCTGCTCCAGGCCGTCGGCGCCGCCGAGGACCCTGCCAGCGGCGGCCGCCAGATGCCGTCCCACTGGGGGCACCGACCGCTCCGCATCGTCTCGACGTCTTCACCCACCGGCACGCAGTACCTCCAGGCCGTCGGCTGCGCCGAGGCCGCCATGCGCGCCGGCCGCGACGAGGCCATGCGCGACGCCATCGAGGAGTTCGCCGACGACGAGATCGTCCTCGTCACCACCGGCGAGGGGCAGACCTCCCAGGGCGAGTTCTGGGAAGCGCTCACCACCGCCTGCACGCTCAACGTCCCCGTCATCTTCCTCGTCGAGGACAATGGCTATGCCATCTCCGTCCCCGTCGAGGTCAATACGCCCGGCGGCAGCATCTCGAAGATCCTCACCGGATTCCCCGGCCTCCTGATCGAGGAGTTCGACGGCACGGACATCGTCGAGAGCTGGGAAGCCTGCGGCCGCGGCGTCGCCTACGCCCGCCAGCGCAAGGGACCGGTCCTCCTGCATGCCCACGTCGTCCGGCCATACTCGCATTCCATGTCCGACGACGAGCGCCTCTACCGCACCGGGGCCGAGCTCCAGCGCGACGCCGAGCGCGACCCGCTCGTCGTCACGCGCGCCCTCCTCGTCGACCAGGGGCTCGCCACGGCCGACCAGCTCGACGCCATCGAGAAGGAAATCGAGCAGGAGGTGAAGGACGCTTCCGACCGCGCCCTCACCATGCCGCAGCCCACGCCCGACACCGCCATGAAGTGGCTCTTCTCCGAGGAGGTCGACCCGACCGCCGAGCAGTTCGACACGGAGGACGACCCGAAGTTTGTCGGGACAGAAACCACCATGGTGGACCTCATCAACGCCGCCATGCGCGACGATTTGGCGCGGGACCCGCGCATCGTCGTCTTCGGCGAGGACGTCGCCGACGCGTCCCGCGAGGAGGCCCTCGAGGAGGTCAAGGGCAAGGGCGGCGTCTTCAAGTGCACCTGGGGACTCCAGCGGAAGTACGGCTCCAACCGCGTCTTCAACTCCCCGCTCGCCGAGGCCAACATTGTCGGCCGCGCCATCGGCATGGCATCCCGCGGCCTCAAGCCCGTCGTCGAGATCCAGTTCTTCGACTATATCTGGACCGCCATGATGCAGATCCGCGACGAGCTCGCCACCATGCGCTACCGCTCCGGTGGCAACTGGGCGTCGCCCGTCGTCATCCGCGTGGCCTACGGCGGCTACCTCAAGGGCGGCGCCATCTACCACTCCCAGACCGGTGAGACGCTCTTCACCCACACGCCCGGCCTGCGCGTCGTGCTGCCCTCCAACGCAGTCGATGCCAACGGCCTGCTGCGCACCGCCATCCGCTCCGAGGACCCCGTCATCTTCCTCGAGCACAAGCACCTCTACCGCCAGGTCTACAACAAGGGCCGCGACCCCGGCCCCAACTTCATGATCCCGCTCGGCAAGGCGAAGGTCGTGCGTGAGGGCTCCGACCTGACCATCGTCACCTGCGGCGCGCTCGTGAAGCGCTCCATGGATGCCGCCCGCATCGCCGAGGAGCGCGGCATCAGCACCGAGGTCATCGACCTCCGCTCCCTCCAGCCCCTCGACATGGAGACCATCGCCGCCTCCGTGAAGAAGACCGGCAAGGTCATCGTCGCCCACGAGGATTCCCTCTCCTGGGGCCTCGGCTCCGAGATCGCCGCCCTCATCGCCGACGACCTCTTCCCATGGCTCGACGGCCCCGTCCGCCGCGTCGCCTCCATGGACACCTGGGTCGCATACGCCCCGGACCTCGAGGACGTCATCCTGCCCCAGGTCGACAACGTGCTTCAGGCGATCGAGGCGCTGGCGAAATACTGAGTTAACGGACGGGAGCGGGAGCGGGAGCGTAAACGTGTACGGGCACGGGCCCGCGCCGTAAAGCGAATTGCCAGAGATGACGGGCCCGCTCACAACGGCGGGCCCGTCCACGTTTACGTAAACGCTCCCGCTCCCGCTCCCGTCCATTTTCGTCCCACAAGCGTTGCGACTATGTAATTCAATTATGCATCTGTGGCACATACAATCCCCGAGCCACGGAAAAACATGACCCCCCTCACCTACCGTATCCTGCTCGCACTCGCCGACGCCGACCGCCACGGTTACGGCATCATCCGGGAAATCGAGGACCGGGAGGGTGCGGGCGCCGCGCCGAGCACGGGTGCGCTGTACCTGGCGCTCCAGCGGATGGAACGGGAGGGGCTGGTGGAGGCGGCGCCGGAGCCGGCGGAGTCGGTGGATGCACGGCGTCGCTACTACAGGTTGACGCGGGATGGGCGGTTGCTGGCGGAGCAGGAGTCGGCACGGCTGGCGGCGCTGGTGCGTGCTGCGCGTGCGAAGAACCTGCTGGGCGGCGGGGCAACCGCATGAGCGCCGTGACGCGTGTGCTGCGGCGGGTGCTTCGGCTGGCCCCGGCCTGGTTCCGCGACCGCTATGCGGATGAGCTGGTGGAGACATACCGGGCGCGCCGTGCGGACGCGATGGAGCGCGGGCGCACAGCGTCCATCGTGCTCGGCGTGCGCGAGGTCGCAGGCCTGGTGGTGCTGGTGGTGCGGCTGCGCCTTGGCCGTGGTGCCGGCCCGGAGGCGGCCGGGCTGGGCCCTTCACGCCTCGACGTCGTCAGGCAGGACGTGCGCTTCGCGCTCCGTGGCCTGCGGCGCAACCCCGGCTACGCGATGGCTGCGCTCGTGGTCCTGGCCGTCGGCATCGGCGCGAACACGGCGATGTTCTCGGCAGTCAATGCCTTCTTCTTCCGGCCGCTGCCGTTCGCCGATGCGGATCGGCTGGTGATGCTGTACGAGACCAACCCGGAGTTCGAGTGGACGGATGCGGACGCGGCGCCGGCCAATGTGCTGGACTGGCGCGAGCGCGTCGGCGCGTTCGAGGATGTCGCCGCGTACTCGGAGCTGGGGCTCGCGCGCATCCCGTACGTCCGGGACGGCGAACCTGTGCTGATCGCAACGACGTCGGTCACGGGCAACTTCTTCTCGGTGCTCGGCGTGCGCGCCGCGATCGGCCGGACCCTGACGTGGGAGGAGACGTGGCAGGGCAGCGATGCGGTGGTCCTGGGCGACGGCGTGTGGCGCACGCATTTCGGCGCGGACCCGGGCATCGTGGACCGCACGATCACGCTGGGCTCGCGCGAAGTGCGCGTGGTCGGCGTGATGCCCGCCGGGTTCAGCTTCCCGAACGACGAGACGCAGTTGTGGATGCCGTGGGGCTGGGATCCGGCGAGCTACGAGCAGGTGTTCTTTCGCCGTGCGCACTGGGTGCGCCCCATCGCGCGGCTCGCACCGGGCGTGACGTTGGAGCAGGCGGACGCGGAGTTCCAGGCCGTCGTCGCACAGCTCCAGCGCGAGTTCCCCGAGACCAACCGCGTCATGGGCGCGGGGATGATGCCGGTCCGCGATTTCCTGATCCGTGACGTGCGGCGGCCGCTGCTCACCCTCCT
>DATHVO010000195.1:0-5338 GCA_035461265.1 Longimicrobiales bacterium | reverse complement strand
CTCTCCTACCTCGCCGGCGCCCTGTGGGAGCTGGGCGAGTTCGCCGTTGCCGACTCCCTCATGCGTGCCGTGATGGATGAGTTGGAACGCGGGGAGGGCGCGGGCCGGAGCGGTCCGGTCCTCGACTTCCTGTACGGCCTGGCGAAGCTGCGCCTCGGCCACGTCGATTCGGCGGACGCATGGTTCGGCCGCGTCCTGGCGGATACCACCGGCGCGGTTGAGACGATGACCTCGTGGACGGCGCCGGGACTGGCACACCTCCGCATCGAGCAGGGCCGCCTGGACGAGGCCCGGGAGCACCTGTCCCGCATGCCCACCGGTTCCCTCACCCGACAGGTCACGGCCGCGCTGCTCACGGCGAGACTCCTGCACGCCAGCGGCGACGCGCCGGGGGCCGCCCGGCTGCTGGAGGACTCTATAGCCAGGATCCTGGAGGGCGCGGCGCCGGGACCGCCGCTCGCGCTGCCGCTGGTGACGCTGGCGGAGTGGCGCCTGGAACTGGATCAGTTCGCCTCGGCGGAGGCCCACGCAGCGCGAGCGCTGCAGGCCGCGGCACCCGATATCCTCGCCCTGGAACGGAGCGGCTACGCCGGCCGCGCGCACCTGGTCATCGCGCGGAGCCGCCAGACCGCCGGCGATGCCCCCGGCGCATGCGTGTCCGGCCGCCAGGCCGCCTCCGCCCTGGCCAGCGCTTTCGGTCCCGCCAGTCCCAGGGCGCGGGGGGCGGCGGCGGTCAGGGACTCCGTCTGCGCCCACGCCATGCGGCCTGCCGCGCCGGGAGATTGACGGTCCTCCAGCTGCCGCCTTGCACCACCGCGACGTTCGCCATACCGTCCGGCAACTTCCCGCAACCACGAGCACGCACCGACCCGCCGGAGCACCCTGATGCGCATCACCGTCCTGGCCTTTCACCTGCCCGTCGCCCTCCTCGTGGCGGGGGCTGCCGCCCCGCCGTCTCATGCCGCCCCGGCACCGCCGTTCTCGCCGGTCACGGTCCGCGTCGGGGCCGCCGTGGCGCCCCCCGACACGTCGCAGCGGCGCGGCGCGGCGCAGAACCCGCTGCCCCTCGAGGCCGGCCGCACCGTGCCCATCGATCTCACGGAAGGCACGTGGATGTCGCTGGATGTGAGCCCGGATGGCCGGCTCCTGGTCTTCGACTATCTCGGCAACCTGTTCACGCTGCCCATGGAGGGCGGACAGGCGCGGCAGCTCACGTCGGGCATGGCCGTGGACGCGCAGCCGCGCTTCTCGCCGGACGGATCCCGCGTGGTGTTCACGTCGGACCGTGACGGCGGCGACAACGTCTGGGTCATGTCCCTCGACCTGCGGGACACCGTCCAGGTCACGCGGGGGGCGGCGAACCGCGCGGAGTCGCCGGCATGGACGCCGGACGGCCGCTACATCGTCGCATCCGTCGGCGGCTACCGGTTTGGGGGCCAGCCGACCCTTCACCTGTACCACGTGGATGGCGGGACCGGCATCCAGCTCCAGCGGGGCGAGAACCTGCCCAAGTCCATCGGTGCGGCGGTCTCGCCTGATGGCCGCTGGGTCTGGTTCGCCCAGCGGACCGGGCCCCGTGACTGGGACTACAACGCGCAGCTCCCGCAGTACATGATCCGGGCATACGACCGCGAGACCGGCAGCACATACACCCGCGTCTCCCGCTACGGCTCCGCGTTCCGGCCTACGCTCTCGCCCGATGGCCGGTGGCTGGTCTACGGCACCCGCCACGAGACGGAGACGGGCCTGGTCCTGCGGGACCTCCGGGACGGGTCCGAGCGCTGGCTGGCCTACCCGGTGCAACGGGACGACCAGGAGTCGCGGGCGACGTTCGATGTCCTGCCCGGCATGGCCTTCACGCCGGACTCGCGCCACCTCGTGACCTCCTACGGCGGACGCATATGGAAGATTCCCGTGGCGGGCGGGCCGCCGGAGCAGATCCCGTTCCGCGTCACGTTCGAGCAGCCCATCGGGCCGCTGGTGGAGTTCGAATATCCCATTGACGACGCGCCGGCGTTCACCGTCCGCCAGGTCCGCGATGCGTCGCCTTCGCCGGACCGCCGCCTGCTGGCGTTCACCGCGCTGAATCGCGTGTACGTGTCGGCCGCCGACGGCACGGGCGCGCGACCGCTCACGCCGGCCGCAGTGAATGCGCACAACCCGGCATGGTCGCCGGACGGCCGCTGGATCGCATACGTAACGTGGGAAGGCGACGTGGGCCGGGTGATGCGCGTCCGGTCGGATGGGCGAGGGGCGCCGGAGACGCTGACGCGGCAGGGCGCACTGTTCCTGTCACCTGCGTGGTCGCCCGACGGCAGCCGCATCGTCGTCCACCGCGGCCAGGCCCGGGCGTACCGCGACGCCACCAGCCCCGCCGCGGCGTTCGGCGCCGCAGACGAGCTGGTGTGGATTCCGGCGGCCGGCGGCGAGACCACCCTCATCGCGCCCCGGGACGGCCGCTCCGATCCCCACTTCGTCGCCAGCCAGCCCGACCGGATCTACCTCAGCGGGCAGAACGGCGCGCTGGTCTCCATCCGATGGGACGGCACGGACGAGCGTGTGCACGCCAGGGTGCGCGGCCCCACACCCGCCGGGGCGAACCAGCCGCAGAACGCGTCCCTCGTGCTGATGGCGCCGCGTGGCGACCAGGCCATCGCCGCCGTCAACGGGCAGCTCTACTCCATCGTCGTGCCGCCGGTGGGGGGCGAGGCGCCCACCATATCCGTGGCCGACCCCGCGCGGTCGCAGGTGCCGGCCCGGCTCCTTACCGAGATCGGCGGCGAGTTTCCCGCGTGGGGCGCGGACGGCCGGACGGTGCACTGGTCCCTCGGCAACGCCCACTTCGTCTACGACCTCGACGTGGCACGGGCGTTCGACGACAGCGTCCGCATCGCACGGCGCGAGCGCGGTCAGGACACACCGCCGCCGGCCGACACCACCGTTGCCGTGGCGGAACGTCCCGCCGGCGCGACGGAGCGCGACACCGCCCGCTACCATCCTCGGGAGTTCCGCATCGCCATCCAGGCGGAGCGCGACATCCCGCACGGGAACGTCGTCCTGCGGGGCGGGCGGGCCATCACCATGCGCGACCACGAGATCATCGAGGACGCGGACATCGTGGTGAGGGACAACCGCATTGTCGCAGTGGGTGCCCGGGGCAGCGTGGACGTGCCGGCGGACGCGCGCGTCGTGGACATCACCGGCCGCACTGTCATTCCCGGCTTCGTGGACGTCCACGCCCACATGTGGCCCGCGTGGGGCCTCCACCGTTCCGACCAGTGGATGTACCTGGCCAATCTCGCATACGGAGTGACCACCACGCGCGACCCGCAGACGTCCCGGACCGACGTCCTCACCTACGCGGACCTGGTCACCACCGGGCAGGTCCTCGGACCGCGCATCTACTCCACGGGGCCCGGCGTCTTCTGGCAGGAGAGCATCCGCGACCTCGACCACGCCCGCCGCACGCTGCGCCGCTACGCGGACTACTACGACACCAAGACGATCAAGATGTACGTCGCCGGCAACCGCCAGCAGCGGCAGTGGATCATCATGGCGGCCCGGGAGCTCGACCTCATGCCGACCACGGAGGGCTCCCTCAACATCCGGCAGAACCTCAACGAGACCATCGACGGCTACCCCGGTCTCGAGCACTCGCTGCCTATCTCGCCGGTGTACGAGGACATGGTCCGCCTGTTCGCATCGTCGCGCCGTGCGTACACGCCCACGCTCCTCGTGGCGTACGGCGGGCCGTGGGCGGAGAACCATTTCTTCCAGACGGAGGACGTCTACAACGATGCCAAGCTGCGGCGCTTCACGCCGCAGGCGGAGCTGGCACGGCTGACGCGGCGGCGCGCGCAATGGTTCATGCCCGAGGAGCACGTCTTCGAGCGCCACGGTCACTTCATCCGGGACCTCGTCGCTGCCGGCGGCCGGGTGGGCGTGGGCAGCCACGGCCAGCTCCAGGGTCTCGGCTTCCACTGGGAGTTGTGGGCCATGCAGGCGGGCGGGCTGGGTGAGCACGATGCCCTGCGCGTCGCCACCATCCACGGCGCCGAGGCCATCGGCCTGGCCCGCGACGTCGGGTCCCTCGAGGCCGGAAAGCTTGCGGACATCGTGGTCCTGGACGCCAACCCGCTGGATGACATCCGCAACACCAGCACCGTGCGCTACGTCATGATGAACGGCCGTCTCCACGACGGCGACACTCTGGCGGAGGTGTGGCCCCGGCAGCGGTCACTGCCGCCGGCGTGGTGGTCCGACACCGGCCCCGCACCCGAGGCAGGCATGTGGAACCGGTGACCCGCCCTGTCGTGGCAGGGCCGGCGGCGTGGTGGGGCGTGCTGGGCGTGGCCTTCGTCTTCGCCAGCGCGGCGTTCCGCCTGGGCGAGCGCGGCGTCATCACCATGCGGGCCGGCCTGGGGCCCTGGGAGTGGGCAGCGCTCGCCGGCCTGACGGCGGTCTTCGTGTACGGGGAGGGCGTCCGTGCACTGCAGAGGAAGTACATCCCCTTCGTCATCCGGCGGGTGGACGCGGTGCGGCGGGAGCACATCGTCTACCGGGTCCTCGCGCCGCTCCATGCCATGGCCCTCGTGGGTGCACCGCCCGGCATACTCGTCCGAGCCTGGGGTGGCTCGCTGGCCATCGTGGCCGCAGTCCTCATCGTGCGGGGCTTCGCCGAGCCGTGGCGCGGCATCGTGGACTTCGCCGTGGCCGCTGCCCTGTCATGGGGGACCGTCGCCCTCATCGTCCTGGCGGCGCGCGCGGCACGCCCGATCGAGCCGGGGGCGTCAGCGGGCTGAAGGCGTACCGCGTCGGCCTGGTGACCGCAGCCGACGGCCGGCGCACCGGGCCGGTCCTTTCCCGGGCCGCACATCCAGCCGACATTGAGCCGCGTGGTAGACTCTCTCCTGATCCGGGACCTGGGCCTGATGCTGCTGGCGGCGGCAGCCGCGCTCCTGCTGGCGCGGCGGGCGCGCGTGCCGTCCATCATCATCTACATCATCACCGGCCTCGTCCTCGGGCCCGTGACCGGCCTCGTGGACATGACGGACACCGTCCACCTGATTGCCGAGTTCGGCATCGCGCTGCTCCTCTTCCTGGTGGGGCTGGAGCTGAGCTTCGACAAGATCCGGGACGTCGGACGGGTCGCGGTGGTGGCGGGCCTCGGCCAGGTCCTGTTCACGGCCGTAGGCGGCATCGGTCTCTCCCTGCTGCTGGGCTTCAGCATCATGGAGTCCGTCTTCATCGGCACCGCCCTGACCTTCAGCAGCACCATCGTGGTGGTGAAGCTGCTGACCCAGAAGGGCGACCTGGACGCGCTGTACGGCCGGATCGC
>DATHVO010000194.1:0-9708 GCA_035461265.1 Longimicrobiales bacterium | reverse complement strand
TGTGCACCGACGATGCGCGCCCCGCGGGGGTGTACTTCGGGACGTCCAGCGGCCACCTCTTCGCGTCCGCCGATGCCGGCGACAGCTGGCAGCTCGTGGCCGGCTACCTGCCGCGGATTCTCAGTGTGACGGCGGTCGGCGGTCGTGCAGACGGCACGGCTCGGCCGCACCACTCCATGTAGAGCCGGCTGAGGACCCGACGTGCGTTCGAGGGAACGCGGATGGCCACGGCGACGAACGCCTGATGCCTACGGGGCGTCGCCGTCCCAGCCGAAGCGCCGCCAGTCGATCCTGCCGCTCCCGTCGAAGCGGACGCCCTCCGCCTCGAGGAGCGATCGCTGGAGCTGCGGCCCGTGGATGAAGCCGCGGATGGAGATTTCGCCATTGCGGTTCACCACCCGCCACCATGGCACGTCACTGCCTTCCGGAAGGGCGTGCAGGGCCTGGCCGACGCCACGGGCCGCGCGCGGTTGGCCGAGGAGCGCCGCAATGCCGCCGTAGCTGACCACCTGCCCACGGGGCACACGGCGGACCATGCGGTAGACGCGGTCGGTGAACGTCGCCATGAATCCAAGATCTCAGGCGCCGCGGCGCCCGTCCAGCCGCGCGGGCCTGCGGCGCCGGGCCGGCGCGGCGCCTTTCACGGAGCCAGCGCCCCGTCTACCTTTGGCGCATGACAGAGACGAACGGTCCGGACGACGTCCTCATCCTGGTTCGGCTCGGCGGCGAGGTCACCATCAAGTCGCGTCGCACGAGGGCGGCCTTCCTCCGGCGGCTGCACCGCAACATGAGCGACGCGCTGCGGTCCGCGGGCATCGAATACAGCATCGAGCCGGTATGGGGCCGCGTCTTCGTCCGGGCGTCATCGTCCCTTGCCCTTTCCGTCCTCCCCCGCGTCTTCGGCATCAGCTCCATCTCGCGGGTCGAGCACAGCCTGCCGCCCGAGCTCGACGCCATCGTGGCGGGCGCCGGCGAACTCTGCCGGGACACCGTGGCGGGCCGCCGGTTCGCCGTCCGCGCGCGCCGGACCGGAAAGCACGCATTCTCGTCCCGTGACGTGGAGCACCAGCTGGGCGCCGCCCTGCTGCCCTACGCCGAACGCGTGGACCTGACCAGCCCCGAGGTCACGATTTTCGTCGAGGTGCGGGACGAAGCGGCATACGTCTTCTCCGAGCGGGTGGATGGCGCCGGCGGGCTGCCCCTCGGCGTGGAGGGCCGGGCCATGGCACTCCTGTCGGGCGGGTACGATTCGGCGGTGGCGGCGTGGCTGCTGCTGAAACGCGGAGTTGCGCTGGACTACGTGTTCTGCAACCTCGGTGGCGATGCCTACGAGCGGTCCGTGGTCCAGGTCGGCAAGGCGCTGGCCGACGAGTGGAGCTACGGCACGCGGCCGCGGCTGCACGTCGTGGATTTCGCCGACGTCCTGCAGGAGCTCAAGGCGAAGACCCGGGACGCGTACTGGCAGGTCGTCCTGAAGCGTCTCATGTATCGCGCCGCCTGCACGGTGGCCGCGGAGCGCGGCGCCGGCGCCATCGTCACCGGCGAGGCGGTGGGACAGGTTTCGTCCCAGACGCTGCCCAACCTGCGGGCCATTGAGACCGTCGCCACACTGCCCGTGCTCCGGCCGCTCATCGGGTTCGACAAGGACGAGATCATCGACCGGGCACGCAGCATCGGCACTGCGGCGCTGTCGGAGCAGGTGAAGGAATACTGCGCCATCGCGCCGGGCTACCCCGTGACCGCCGCCCGCGTGGACCGCGTCGATGCCGAGGAGCACCGGATGGACCTGTCCATCCTCGATGCCGCTGTGGCGGAACGGCGCCAGCTCGACCTGCGCGGACTCACGCCCGCCGATCTCGCCGCGCCCTACCTCTTCATCGACACCGTGCCGGATGACGCCGTGGTCATCGACTGCCGGCCCGCATCGCAGTACCGGAACTGGCACCTCAAGAGCGCACGGCACATGGAGGAATGGGAGCTGCTCCGGGACTTCCGACGCTTCGACAAGCGACCCACGTACGTCCTGTACTGCACACACGGCATCCAGACCGCATACCTCGCCGAGCGCATGCAGCGTCACGGCTACGAGGCGTACTCCTTCCGCGGCGGCCTCCGCGGCGTCATGAACTACGCGCGGGAGCAGGGCCTCAATCTCTCGCTGCTCCGGTAGGACCCGCCGCTTCACCCCGGCCGCAGCAGGCCGCCCGCAACGAGCGTCGCGTATCAGGCCACGCGTATTACGCCAGCCTCAGGACCACCTTGCCGTAGTTGCGGTTGTCGGCGACCCGCTCGTGGGCGCGTGCCGCGTCGTCCAGGGGGAGCACCTGGTCGATGACCGGGACCACCGCGCCGGATTCGAGGAGGGGGAGCACGTCGTGCTCGAAGGCCCTGGCAGCGGCGATCTTCTCGTCCAGGGAGCGGGCCCGGAGAACCGTGCCAATGATCGTGGCCCGCCGGCCGAGCAGGAGCCGCAGGTCGAGCTCGTGCCTCGCGCCTGCCACCAGCCCGACGAGGAGTATGCGGCCTCGCACGGCCAGCGCACGGAGGTCGCCGCCGAGGTAGTCCCCGCCGACCAGGTCCAGCACGCCATCCACGCCCCGTCCGGACGTCTCGCGCATGGCGGCCTCGACGAAGTCCTCCGTGCCGGTGTCCACTGCGACATCGAGCCCGAGCTCCAGCGCGCGGTCCAGCTTCCAGGCGCTGCGCTGGGTCCCGATGACGCGGGCGCCCGCCGCCCGGGCAAGCTGCAGTCCGGCCGTCCCCACACCGCTGCCCACGGCGTGGATGAGAACTGTCTCGCCGGCGCGCAGGCGCATCTGCGTGAAGAGGGCGTCGTGGGCGGTGATGAATGCCTCGGGGACGGAGGCGGCCGCCTCCAGAGACAGCCCGGCCGGCACGGCCACGGCCTCATCCTCGTGGGTGACCACGTACTCCGCGTAGCTCCCGCCGCCGACGAGGCCCATCACCTCCGCGCCGGCAGTCCAGCGGGTGGCGCCTTCGCCCAGGGCGTCCACCACGCCGGCGTACTCGAGGCCGGGTATGTCCCGGGGCACGCCCGCCGGCGGAGGGTATCGGCCGGCCCGCTGCAGCAGGTCCGCCAGGTTCACGGCCGTGGCGGCGACGCGCACGCGTATCTCGCCCGGACCCGGCGACGGCATCGCCACATCCCGCAGCTCCAGGACATCGGGGCCGCCCGGCCGGGAGATGACGATGGCTCGCATGGTCACCGGAAGAACAGGAGGGAGACGAGGGCGGCGCCGAGGATGGCCATGGCCATGAGAGCCCACAGCAGCGTCATGCCGCAACCCGTCCGGAGGGCCACGAGTAGACAGCCCAGATGATCACGCGGCGGCAGGTCCTCGCCGCCGGCGTGGATGTCGTCGGACAAGGCGTCAGAGCGCCTTCCTGGCGATGTAGTGGTAGATCGCCGGGAACCCCGTGCCACCCAGCGCGGCGCCGAGGAGCGCGCCGAAGCGCAGGGGCGTGGGGGCGTGGAAGATGTAGCCGGAGGTGAGGAGCATGCCGCCGATGAACGCGCCGAAGACGCCCAGGGTCAGAGTCATGAGAAGCGTCGTCTCGGGACCGCGGAAGAAGTTGTTCAGCAGGTAGCCGCCGACCAGGCCGAAGAAGATCCAGATGACGAATCCGAGGACGAATTCCATGATGACTCCCTTGCACCGAATGCGGCACGCCGCCGGCCTCCGGCGCGCGATGGGCGGGACGTTAGCGGCCGCGCGGTGCGAAATCAAGCATGCAACGGGCACGCGCGACGCACGCTACGCGCACGCTCAGCTGCCAGCGGCCGGGCGGACCGCGCCCATCTGGACGGGAGCGTCGGACGGCGTGCCCGGCACGCCCGGACCGGCAGCGCCACCGGCCGCCGCGCCGGCCGGCCGCGCGTGGCGGCGGGACTGCAGCGCTGCCGGAATCCAGAGTGCGAGGGTGAACGCGGCCGCCGCCAGGACGGCCGCCACGTGGAAGGGGGCCCGGATCGCCACCTCCTGGAAGAGGAAGCCCGCCCAGATGGGCCCGAGGACACGGCCGAAGCCGCCGACGAGCTGGCTCCCGCCCAGGATCGAACCCTGCGACTCCGCGTCCGTGGCGAACGACGTCAGCGTGGCGAGTGCCGGGAAAAGCGTCCCCGCGCCGAACGCATAGAGGGGCACCGTCGCCATGGCCCACGCGAAGCTCGGCACCAGGGGAAGCACCACGAAGGACAGGCCCAGGGCGACGACGCCCAGGCGGACCGTTGCGACTTCGCCGAACCGCCGGACCAGCGCGCCCAGCACCAGCCCCCGGACCACCACGGTCACGCCGCCGGCGATGGCGAAGAGGAAACCCATCTCCCGGGCGCCGATGCCGAACTCCCGCTCGAAGTACAGCGCCAGGAGCGCAGTCATCGCGGCGAACGACGTGATCCCGAGGAAGTACACCGACAGGAGGATCGAGAGGGGCCTGCGGGTCATGGCCCGCGCCCAGCCCGCGAGCGTCGCAGCCTCACCCGCCCGGGCGGCCCCCGCCGCGAGGCGCGGCCGCGACTCCGGCAGCAGGAATACCGCGGCGACACCGTTCAGTGCGCACAGGCCGGCCGCCACGAAACCCGGCGCCGACAGGCTGATGCCGCTGAACAGGCCGCCCACCGCAGGCCCGAGCATGACGCCCAGGCCCGCGGCCGCACCGATGAGACCCATCCCCCGCGCCCGCTCCTCCGCACCCGTGGTGTCGGCGATGTAGGCGTGGGCCACGGAGATGGTCCCGCCCGCCGCCCCCGCCGCCATCCGCGACACCAGGAGAAGAAGGATCGAGTTCGCCAGGCCGAAGATGAGATACGACACGGCGGACGCGAACAGGCCGGCAATGATGAGGGGCCGACGCCCGCGGCGGTCCGAGACCCTGCCCCAGATGGGGGTCGCCGCCATCTGCATCGCGGAAAACGATGCGATCAGCAGCGTGATCTCCAGCGCGCCCGCGCCCAGCTCCATGGCGTAGAACGGCAGCACCGGGATGACAATGCCGAAGCCCAGCATGTCCACCAGCACGGCCATGAACAGGATCGCCACCGGCGACCGCTTCAGGCGACCCACCCGCCCGGGCACGCTCCCTCCAGGTCCCTCGCTCCCCCGGATCGGATGCACCGCACCCGGATCCGCACACACGCACCAAGCTACCGGCACCGACCCGCAGGGCCAAGACGGAAAAGTTGTCCCGTCCCGCCATGGCCACCGGGGAGGGCCGGGGGCATCTTGGAGCGGACCCGCAGAGGAGACGGAATGGGAGCGAGTGGAGAGGGCTGGCACCACAGCCTGAGGGAGCAGCCGCCCCGCTGGCCGCGGCGTGACGACGGCCGTGACGGCGAGGGGCAGCCGTGGCTGCGCGAGCCGGAGCCCTTCGAGGATCGGGGCATGTTCGAGCCGTATCCGGGCGCCACCGTGCTGGATGATTTCGCGTTGTCGGAGGACGACGCCACGTCCCTGCGCATCCTGGCCCGCTACACGACGGCGCGGGTGCTTCTGCTGTCCGCCGCAGGGCGGCTCGCCGGCCACAAGCTGCGGACGGAGTGCAGCGTCGCGCGGGAGCACCTGTCCCTGCTGCCCCCTCACGACTGGGAGCGGCGGGTACTCGAGCGGCTGTGCGACGCGTGTCGGGGCATGTCGTTGGCGGCGGTGGTGGACGCGGCCATCGTGGCGGCGGAGGCCGCGGCGAAGCGCGGTCACGGCATGGGCGCCTTCGGGCTGTATCGCGGCGCGTACGAGGCGGCGCGGGACCGGGGCTGGTGGGTGGACGCCGCCCGTGCGGCATCCGGCATTGCGCGGCTGGCGGAACTGGCCGAAGCCCGGCGATCCACGCGGATCTGGCAGTGGCGGGAAGGTGTCCTGCAGCGGCGGGCTCAGCGTGAAGCGGACGAGCAGGCCGAGGGCGACGGGCCCGACAATGAATGAGTGAGGCCTACGACGCGGAACAGCGCCGGGAACTCGAGCGGGCCCTCCGGGAGGGCGTCGCGCTGGCCTGCCCCGCATGCGGCGCGGAGCTGTCCCGGCAGCCCGTCCAGCGGTCGCCGGAGGTGGCCTACGTGCGGCGGCGGGTCTGGGTGGTCTGTCCGGGCTGCCGGCGGTCTGCGAGCCTGGACAACAGGCCCTGACCCGGGCCCGCCGGGCCGATCTGCGGGCACGACCCCCGGGCTGACGGAATGGCGTGTTCAGGGCGCGAGTGGACGGGCCACCATGATCCCGTCCTGTGCGTCGATGCGCTGGATCCGGTCCGCCAGCGGTCGCTCGCTGATCTCCACTACGCTCCCGACCAGCGGCGCGTGCATGAGGTGGAGGCGGCCATCCACCCAGAGCGCGAAGCCCGTGTGCGCCACGTCCAGGCCGGGCAGCGCGCTGGTGGCCGCGATGATGTCGCCATCCCTGATACCGCGCTCCACGCCCGCAATTGACGCCTGCGGGATGAAATAACGCGTCCGGCCGCTCAGCGCGGATTCGACCCGCCGGATCTCCGCTGCAACATCGGGATCCGCCAGCTGACGGTACGCATCGGCATGCTCCGTCATGAACGTGAGGGGACCCGGGACCGGCCCGCCGCCCAGACTCGCCGTGACGTCCTGCACGATGCCCCTGGACTCGTTGTTCGAGATCCACTCGCTGAAGTAGTGCAGGCGGCTCGTATAGCCCGCCAGCACGCCGTCACGGTAGCGGATTCGCACCAGCTCGCGCTTGTAGCTATCGAAGTCCGGCGTGCCCGCATGGAGGATCCGGATCATCGCGAGGACCGTCTCCACGTACGTCACGCAGTCGAGCTCCCGGAGGTTCACAACCAGACGCTCGGGGCCATCCACCTCGAGCGTGCCAGGCGTGTACGTGGCGCCCAGGAACGTGCGCCCCAGCGCGACGATCGCATCACCCACGGGCACGGAGCCGAGATCGTGCTCCATGGCCCACGCCATCTTCTCCTCGAAGATGATGGAATCCAGCGGCTCGCTGGTGACGTCGAAGACCGCCGCGGCAGCCACGGCCTCCTCGCTCGTCCGCTCGACGGCCACGTCCTCCGGCGCCGGCTGGCAGGCCGCCGCCGTCAGGACGAGGAACGCGACGAGGGGCCCGAGCACCCTCTCCACTCCCAAAGGTGTCGGACCCCTCATCGATCCCTCCTGTGTCAGGGCCGGCTGCTAGTAGCTCGGGACCGTCCCGGGCGCCGCCGGCTGAGTGCCGTAAGGCTGCGTGCCCGCCGCACCCGTCGTCTGGATCGGGGCGCATGCGATCGCCGGGCCCGGATCATCGCCGCCGCGCTGGTGCACGTTCACGATGAGGCCCTGCGTGTGCCAGTCCAGCCCAGCCGCACGGTCGCGGTCGATATTCACCGTCTCCTCGACCATGCCGTCCGAACCGGCGTTCAGGTCGCTGGCAATGCCATCATGCGTGTCGCGGTCCGTGCCGGCCGGCGTCGTCGTCGTGCCCGCCGCCATGCGGTCGCTTACATCACTCAGCGGAAGCACGATGGGTCCGGGGCTCTCGCACGTCCCGGAGTGAATGTGCCACGCATGGTCGCCCTCGCCGAGACCCATCAGGTGGACCCGCAGCTCCATGCCGTCATCCATGTCCGTGCCGCGCTGACGCAGCTCGGCCCAGCCGCTGATGTTCAGCGCGCCGGCATCCGCCGTCGGCTGGAACTCGCCCCGCGCGACCATCATGTCCTGCGGCTGCTCCGTCGTCATCTCGTCGCCCGGAAGCAGTCCGGGCTCCGCCGCAGTGTCGTCCCGCGTGTCGCAACCGGCCGCTACCATTCCGGCCAGCGCGATCACCATTGCATGTCGTGTACGCATCATCGGTTCTCCTTGTTCGTGAGCTACTCACTGACCCCCCGCCTATATGCAAGCCGCGCACCGTGTTGCTGGCCCAGTTCAAGGCGAAGGGCAACAACTGGACCAGCCGCGTCGCAACGGCGGTGCGGGCAGGCAGACGCGGCGGACGGGATTGTCCTGGAAGGACGCCGCTGTCAGGCGCCGGGCGGCCGTTTCCGGCGGAGGTAGCGGCTGCGGGCGCTGGCGGCGAGGAGGGAGATGAGGGTGAGGGGCACGACGACGGCGATGACGACCAGGTGGTAGCGGTCGAGACCGTCGTGGCGGGAGGCTTCGGCGATGAGGTACGACGTGTAGAGGACGTAGAAGCCCAGGAAGACGATGCCTTCCCACCTGCCGATGGTGTAGCCGACGAAGATGGGCAGGCAGAGCACGGCGACGGCGACCATGATGGGGATGTCAACGGCGATAGCGGAGGCGGACACGGGGATGCCGCCCGGCACGAGGAGGCCGGTGATCCCGAGTACGGCGAGGAGGTTGAAGATGTTGCTGCCGATGACGTTGCCGATGGCGATGTCCCTCTGGCCCCGGAGCCCCGCGATGATGGAGGTCACGACTTCGGGCATGGAGGTACCGGCGGCGACGACGGTTAGGCCGATGACGAGGCTGGTGACGCCGAGCATGGCGGCGATTTCGACGGCGGACCGAACGAGCCAGTTGGAGCCCAGCACCAGGAGCGCGAGGCCGGAGGCGATGAGGAGCAGGTTCGTGAGGAGGCTGCCGGTGTCCTCGGCGGCGGGTGCATCGGCGCGCCGCCGCCGGCCGAGGACGACCTGGGCGCCGATGTACGTGGCGAGCGCCAGCACGAGAAACACCGCCTCCGATCGGCCGATCACTCCATTCATCGCCATGAGCAGGACGATGAGGGACGTGCACACCATGGCGGGGATGTCCACGCGCACGAGCTGTTCGGAGACGGACAAGGGCACCAGGATCGCGGAGATGCCGAGAATGAAGAGCACGTTGAAGATGTTGCTGCCGACGACGTTGCCGACGGAGATGTCCGCCTGCCCGGCCAGTGCGGCGCGCACGCTGACGGCGAGTTCCGGCGCACTGGTCCCGAATGCGACGACGGTGAGGCCGATGATGAGGGGGGCGATGCCCAGGCCGAGGGCGAGGCGGGCTGCGCCGCGGACCAGCAGCTCGCCGCCGGCGATGAGCAGCACCAGAGCCGCTATGAAGAGGAGTACGGTCACGCTGGATGGATCGTTGGGTCAGCCGCGCGGCGGGCGTCTCCCGGCGGCGTGGGCCTGTCGTTGCCGTGAGCGCCGCCGCAGCTCACGGCCGAAGACCAGGGCGACGGTGGCGAAGGTGACGGGGATGACGCCGAAGGACATCACCGCGCTGAATGCCGGCAGCGCATCGTGCTGCGACGCCGCC
The DNA here is from genome assembly GCA_035461265.1 of Longimicrobiales bacterium. GTDB lineage: Bacteria > Gemmatimonadota > Gemmatimonadetes > Longimicrobiales > RSA9 > SH-MAG3. Next base: position 473 of record DATHVO010000194.1, on the reverse strand, counting down.
ATGAACAGGTACATCGTGTAGAGCACGTAGTACGAAAGGAATAGCGCACCCTCCCAGCGGCCGATCCGGTATTTCACGAAGAAGACCGGCAGACACAGTATGGACGCCGCGATCATGACGGGCATGTCGAAGTTGATCGCCGCGGATGCCACGGTGAGGCCGCCGGGCGCGACGAGGGACGTGACGCCCACCACGACCAGGATGTTGAACAGGTTGCTGCCGACGACGTTCCCCACGGCAATGTCGCGCTCGCCGCGCAGTCCCGCAACGACGGATGTGGCCACCTCGGGAAGGGATGTGCCCGCGGCGATGACGGTCAGCCCGATGATGAGCTCGCTCACGCCGAGGGCCTCCGCGATGGCGACGGCTCCCTTGACGAGCCAGTCGGAGCCGATGACGAGGAGGGCGAGGCCGAGCAGGACGAGGAGGACGTGCATGGTCCAGCGACCGGCGCCGGGCACGGTCGTGGGCCC
>DATHVO010000193.1:0-5625 GCA_035461265.1 Longimicrobiales bacterium | reverse complement strand
GGTCCCGCTGGATGGAGCGACCCGCCGGCGTGTACCACTTGCCCGTCGTGAGCTTCAGCGCCCAGCCGCCGTCCAGGGAGAAGATCTGCTGGACCAGGCCCTTCCCGAAGGAGCCCGTGCCGAGAACCAGCGCACGGTCATGGTCCTGCAGGGCGCCTGCCACGATCTCCGACGCAGACGCCGAGTACCCGTCCGTCAGGACAACCAGCGGGACCTCCGTCAGCTTCACCGAGCCCCGGGCCGTGTAGACGTCCGGCGCGCGGTTGCGATACTCGACCCGCGCGATCTCGCGGCCGGCATCGAGGAACAGGTTGCTGATGACCAGCGATTCCTCGAGACTGCCGCCACCGTTCCCGCGCACGTCCAGCACCAGGGACTTCGCACCCCGCGCCTCCAGCCGGCGGATGGCCGAGCGGACATCATCGCTCGCCGTCTCGTTGAACTTCTGGAGCGGGACATAGCCGACGTCGCCGTCCAGCATGATGGCGTACGGCACGGCCGGGATGTGGACGATGTCACGCGTGTACGTGCCGCGGATGGGCTGCGTCATCCCGGAACGGGCGAACACCACATCCACCGTCGTTCCAGCAGGTCCGATGAGACGGTTCGACACCTCGTCCAGCCGGAGGCCGCGCGTCGGCTGGCCGTCAACGGACAGCACCCGGTCACCCGGCCGGACGCCACCCCGTTCCGCCGGCGTATTCGGGAAGACACGCGTGACCGTGACCGAGCCCTGCTGGTCCTCGATCTGCATCCCCATCCCGCCATAGCTCGAGCCCAGCTGCTCGCGGGAGAACCGGGCCAGCTCCTCCGGCGAGTAGATCTCCGCATACTCGTCGTCGATCCGGTCCACCAGGCCCCGGGCCGCCCGCCGATACGTCTCGTCCTGGGACAGCCCGCCGATCCCCTCCGCCCCCACCAGCTGCAGCACCTGCGCGAACAGACGGGGCCCGCTCTCGGGCAGGTTCGACCGCAGCGCCCAGCCACCCGCCAGGCCCGGAACGAGAACGAACGCTATGGCCAGGCCCCTCCTGAAACGTCCCATGTCACCTCGGCGATCGGTCGGAGAGAGGAGAAACGCACGTCGCGCGCGTGCGCCAAACCCAACGGTACCGCCCAGCCGCGGCCGGTGTTCCATCCGCCGCGAAACCCGCCGCAGCCGCGCCCCGCGGCCACGCCCGCCGCATCGGCTCACGCGGCCATGACGTCGTCCCCGGGCGGCCTTCTCAACACGCCGGCACGGTAGCATCTTGAGGCTGCCGGTCCGGCACGCCACGACGGCGTTGCCCGAACAGGAACCGAAACCTATATTGTCCGTGCATGCGCACGGCGGCGCCGGGGACGGGCCGCAGAACTCGCAACGACAAGGTGAGCGGATGGCGACGGCCGGAGTGAGGGAAGACAAGGGCAAGGCGCTGAACATGGCGATTGCCCAGATCGAGCGGGCGCACGGCAAGGGCTCGATCATGCGGATGGGTGCGGATGGCGCGCGTACGGCGGTGGAGGTGATCTCGACGGGGGCCATCAACCTGGACGCGGCCATCGGCATTGGCGGTATACCGCGGGGCCGTATCACGGAGATTTACGGTCCGGAGTCGAGCGGCAAGACGACGCTGTGTCTGCACGTGATTGCGAACGCGCAGCGCAACGGCGGCGTGGCGGCGTTCATCGATGCGGAGCATGCCCTGGACATCGAGTATGCGCGGAAGCTGGGCGTGGACGTGGAGAACCTGCTGGTGAGCCAGCCGGACACGGGCGAGCAGGCGCTGGAGATTGCGGAGCTGCTGATCCGGAGCAGCGCCGTGGACGTGGTGGTCATCGACTCGGTGGCGGCGCTGGTCCCCCGGGCGGAGATCGAGGGGGAGATGGGCGATTCCCACGTCGGCCTGCAGGCGCGGCTCATGAGCCAGGCGCTGCGCAAGCTGACGGGGGCGGTGAGTCGCTCGCACACGAGCGTGATCTTCACGAACCAGATTCGCGAGAAGATCGGCGTGATGTTCGGCAACCCCGAGACGACGACGGGGGGGCGGGCACTGAAGTTCTACGCGAGCGTCCGGCTGGACATTCGACGGATCGGCGCCATCAAGGAAGGCCAGGACCTCACGGGCAACCGCACCCGGGTGAAGGTGGTGAAGAACAAGCTCGCGCCGCCTTTCAAGCAGGCGGAGTTCGACGTGATGTACAACGAGGGGATCAGCCACACGGGCCTGCTCATCGACCTCGGCGTGGAGAATGACATCGTCCAGAAGTCGGGCGCGTGGTTCTCGTATGGCGACGTCCGGCTGGGCCAGGGCCGCGAGAACGCGAAGTCGTTCCTTCGCGAGAGTCCCGACCTGACGACGGAGATCGAAGGGAAGGTCCGGGCCGCGCTGGGGACGGCGGGAGCGCGTCTGAGCGGTGGCGGCGGTGCCGACGACGGAAGCTACGACTGAGCCGGGGCGGGCTGTCCTGGACCCGGTCGATCGGGGTCCGGCAGGGGCGAGGGGGAGTGGACGAGGTCCGCTCCCCCTCGCATCGTGCCGTGGCTTTGTCGCCGCCTTATAGTCACCCGTTCCGTTCACGACCCCGTTCCATCGGAAGCGCATGACATCCTCCGAGATCCGCCGCCGTTTCCTCGAATACTTCGAGCGGCACGGACACGCCGTCCGTCCCAGCTCCGGGCTGGTGCCGGGGGACGATCCGACGCTGCTCTTCACGAATGCCGGGATGGTGCAGTTCAAGAGCGTGTTCCTCGGGGAGGAGCGCGTCCCGTTCCGGCGGGCGGCCACATCGCAGAAGTGCCTCCGTGTCTCCGGCAAGCACAACGACCTGGAGGAGGTCGGCGTCACCAGCCGGCATCACACCTTCTTCGAGATGCTGGGCAACTTCTCCTTCGGCGACTACTTCAAGCGTGACGCCATCCGGTTCGCGTGGGAGCTGTTCACGGAGGAGTTCGGCCTGCCGAAGGACCGCCTCTGGGCGACGGTCCACTACACGGACGATGAAGCGGCGGCGCTGTGGCAGGAGATTGCGGGCCTGCCACCGGAGCGCGTCTTCCGGCTCGGCGACAAGGACAACTTCTGGCAGATGGGCGAGACCGGGCCGTGCGGACCGTGCAGCGAGATTCACTACGACCTGCGCACGGAGGGCCGGGGGACGGATGTGTCGCAGGCGGAGTTTGAGGCGCTGGGCGAGGCCGGCGAGTTCCTGGAGCTGTGGAACCTGGTCTTCATGCAGTACGACCGCTCGGCGGATGGTACGCTGAACCCCCTGCCGGCGCCGTCCATCGACACGGGCGCGGGGCTGGAGCGTCTATCCGCGGCGCTGCAGGGAGTGGATTCCAACTACAGGACCGACCTCTTCATGGCGCTCATCGACCGGGCGGTGGAGGTGGTGGGCGAGCCGTACATCTATGCGACGGACCAGGGCGTGAGCTACAGGGTGCTCGCCGACCATGCCCGGGCGGTCGCCTTCCTCCTGGCCGACGGTGTGTACCCCACGAACGAGGGGCGGGGCTACGTCCTGCGGCGGATCCTCCGGCGCGCAGTCCGCCACGCGTGGCTGCTGGGGCGGCGCGAGCCGACGCTCGTCCACGTGGTGGACCGCGTGGCGGACGTGATGGGTGACCACTATCCCGAGCTGATCCAGCGCCGTGACCATCTCCTCCGGGCCACGCGGGATGAGGAGCAGCGGTTCCTCGACACCATCGACAGCGGCATGGACCGGTTCGACGAGCTGGCGCCCCGCCTGTCGAATGGCGACTGGCAGGAGATCGAGCGCGGCACGCGGTCACGTCCCATGGTATCCGGCGAGGACGCGTTCCGCCTCTACGACACGTTCGGGTTCCCCATAGACCTGACGGAAATCATCGCCAGGGAGCGGGGCTACGGTGTCGACGGGGAGGGATTCGAGGCCGCGCTGGAACAGCAGCGCGAGCGGTCGCGCCAGGACCGCCGGTCGCAGGGGCTGGAGGCGGGCGATGCCCTGTCGACGGGCTGGGACGTCCTGGACGAATCGGCGGACCAGGAATTCGTGGGCTATGCGGCCTTCGAGACGGAGACGGAGGTCGTGGCGCTGCGCCGGGAGGACGGCCGGGTAGCGCTTCAGCTCAGGCAGAACCCCTTCTACGCGGAATCCGGCGGTCAGATCAGCGACCGTGGGCATGTGGAGGGGGACGGCTGGTCGGTGCAGGTCGATGATGTCCGCAAGGTTGGCGGCCGCACCGCCGTGATCGGGAACGTGGATGGACACGTCCCGGAGGCGGCGGGGCCACTGCCGGTACGGGCGCAGGTCTACCCGGACCGGCGGGACACGATGCGGAACCACACGGCCACGCACCTGCTGCATGCGGCGCTCCGGTCGGTGCTGGGCGAACACGTGCTGCAGCGTGGCTCGCTGGTGGCGCCGGACCGGCTGCGTTTCGACTTCTCGCACCCCCGACCCATGACGCCGGACGAGGTTCGCGCCGTCGAGGAGCGCGTGAATCAGGCGATCCTGCAGGACACCGACGTGGTGACGGAGGAGAAGCCGTATGCCGAGGCCATGCGTCTCGGCGCGATGGCGCTGTTCGGCGAGAAGTACGGCGATGTCGTGCGCGTCGTCATGGTGCCGGGCGTGAGCGTCGAGCTGTGCGGCGGCACGCACGTCCGTCACACGGGCGACATCGGTCTCTTCCGCATCACGACGGAGACGGGCGTGGCGGCGGGCATCCGCCGGGTCGAGGCCGTCACGGGCTCCACGGCGTATCGCCGGGCGGTGGCGCGGGAGGACCTGCTGAACCAGGCGGCGGCCGCGGTGAAGACGACGCCGGACACGCTGCTCCGTCGGCTGGAGCAGCTGCTGGACGAGAACCGCGAGCTTCGCCGGCAGCTGGAGCGGTCGCGGCAGGCGGGAAGCGGCGATGTCGTGAGTCAGCTTCTGGGCGAGGCGGAGGCGGTGGACGGTGCCCGGGTCATCGCCCGGGAGCTGGAGGTGGGCGGCGGTGATGAGCTGCGCAGCCTGGGCGACAGGCTGCGCGACCGTCTGGGGAGCGGGGCGGCGGTCATCGCCGGCCGCCAGGAGGACCGGGTCTCGCTCGTAGCCGTCGTGACGGACGACCTCATCACCCGCGGCGTGCGGGCCGACGTACTCGTTCGCGAGGTGGCGAAGCTGACGGGCGGCTCCGGCGGCGGCAGGCCGCATATGGGGCAGGGCGGTGTTGGGGATGCGGCCCGCCTGCAGGATGCCCTCGGCCGCACCACGGGGCTGGTGCGTGCCGCCCTCGCCGCGAAGGACGCCGGGTGAGCAGCCCGGCACGGAGCTGGCTGGCGGCGCGCTCCGCCGGCGTCCCTGCGAGCCTGCAGACGCGCATGGAGACCGCGCTACTGGAGGCGCCCGCGCCCGCCGGCAGTCCGGTCCATGCGGAGCTCGCGGCCGCGGCCATCGCCTGCCTGCAGGCCGCACTGCGCATCGGCGACGACCGCTCCGCCGCCATCCACCTCCTCGCGGCGGACGCGCTCATCACGGCCGCGTGCGAAGCCGCGGCAGACGACGGTCTGGGTGGCGTGGACGAGTTGATGGCGGCGTGCGCGCCGTCCCGCCTCGACGCCCTGGTCGCGGAGATCGCGCCTGCCCATCCCATCCACGGCGAAGGCGACGCGGCGGAAC
>DATHVO010000192.1:0-10919 GCA_035461265.1 Longimicrobiales bacterium | reverse complement strand
CCGGGTCTGCGGGTGGCGGAGGCGACGCACCTGGTCCTCGCGCTGGCGCAGGATTTCGGCGACGGCATCCGCCTGGGCCTGGAGGGGTTCTACAAGGAGTTCACCGGCCTGGAGGTCAACCCGTCCACGTCCACGGAGGCGTCGGGCGTGGACCTCTGGGTCCGGCGCAACGGCGGCGACGGGCTCAGCGGCTGGCTGGGGTACTCCCTCGCGTGGGTGTGGTCGGTGGATTCCGAGCGGCCGGGACCGGCCCAGGCATTCTCTGGGCGCCACCTCGTGAGCGGCGGCGTCGCAGGTTCGCTCTTCGGGGAGGGCTACTTCGACGTGCGTGTGAGCTACGGTGCGGGACTGCCGTTCACCGCCATCCCCGAGCCCGTGATGACGCCGTCATTCAGCGTCGCGTACCAGGCGTCCCAGGTGACGAGTGCCGAGCTGCCCGTACTGCCCACGGAGCCACAGGATCCCTATCTGCGGCTGGACGCGCAGCTGTCGCGCACATGGGATGGCAGTGTGGGGGAGTTCGCCTTCCAGTTCACACCCTACGTGAAGGTGCTCAATGCCCTGAACCGGAGGGACGCGATCTTCTACCACTACAACAAGGACGCGGCCCGGGCCGAGCCCCTCGCGGGACTGCCCCTTCTGCCCATCCTCGGCGCGGAGTGGCGATTCTGATCGGGGTCCGAGCCTAGCGCTTCGCTTCCAGCTCCATCTGCTGCCGGAACTTCTCGTACGCCTGCCTGCTGATCTCGCCCTTCTCGAACTTCTCGTCCAGTACCTCCTGGGCCTGGATATCGAACGTGTTCGGCTTGCGGTCCGCGCGCCGCGCGATGAGCCACAGGACAAACAGGACGATGAGGTACTCACTGAACGGACTGAAGGGCGCCGGCGTGTCGATGAAGGTGAAGATGCGCTCGCCCAGCGACACGTCCCCCGAGCCCGCAGCGGCCTGCACAAGCAGTTGGGCAATCATGGCTCCCTACCCCCGGCCATCCACCAGCGCGGCACGCACTGCCTCGGGCCGGAAACAAAGGTCACGGCCGCGGTCGTCCTCGAACCAGAGCGGCGTGCCGCGCCGCATGCGAAAGAGGATGAGCCGCTGCAACTCCAGGGGAGAGCGCTTCCACCGCGCGCGGAACGATACCGCACCGTCGTCCGTCGCGAGATGGACGAAGACGGTGGGGATCAGCGAGCGGATCGGAACACGAGCGAAATACACCATCGTGGACGAACGCTAACTTCGGCGGCCGTCTCAAGCAACGCCTACGTGCGTGGCGCGCGTGGGCGCGTATCGCGGCGCGCGCCGCGGCGCGGGTCGGGTGGCCGGCGCTCACACGCCGTGGCGGCGCCACAGCGCGTCGTAACGGGCGTGCGCCGGCGCTATGCGCTCGCGCCACTCCGGCAGGTCGTACACGCCGACTCGCGGCGGGTCAGGACGCCGCCGGGGCAGCTCCCAGTCGAGCACGCTGCGGACTGCGGCGGCCAGTGCATCGCGAGTGCGAAGCATTCGTTCGTGGAAGGCCGTGTGCACGCCGGCGAACGGGCTCATGTTCTGCGCACTCGGGTGGAGCAGCGGCAGCACGTGGAAGTCCGGCTCGTCACCCCACGCGTCGGCCCACGCGTCCCGGACGTCCATGGCCATGGGCAGCGCGGCCAGCGGCCAGCGGGTGGGTGTGTCCCGCGCCAGCCCGGCCTCCGACAGCCGGCCCTGTCCGGGCAGGCGCACTGCACCGCCGGCGCGAGTGAGCGCCGCCGCCAGCGTGCGCAGCGCCACGTTGCCCAGTGCGACGACCAGCGCCGGCCCCGCGGCGACGACGGTGTCGCGGAGGAGAGCGATGCTGTCCGGATAGCGGCCGACGGGGGCAGCGATTTCGGCTACGGCCGGCTCGCCGCCGCCGCGGGCAGGGAGCTGGTTGAGCGCAGCGATGATGAACGTGTCGTTGCGGCTGAGGCCGATCGTCGAGAGGAGCACATCCAGGTTGCCGCCGGCGATGTCCCCGCCGAAGGGAATCCTCGTGGCATGGGCGCCGAGCGTGCCCGTACCGAGCCCGCCCGCATTGCCCGGCGCGGCGCCGACCCAGAGCACGCTTACCCGGCGCCAGGCGCCGTTGCGCCGGCTCCACACCAGCGGACGCGCGGCAGGCCTGGCCGGCGCCGCCCTGCACGGCTCGCTCAACCATTCATCGTCGGCGCACCCCCGGTGGTCCGCATGGGCATCACGGAAGATGCGCCGGAATCTCTCTTCTTCCCGCATATCGTGACCAGTCCCGCGGATGTCGCCCGTACCGCGCCGAACAGTGCGGCCGGGCGGCCTTGCAGCGCGCACCTGGAAGGCGGATGTTCATGGATGTGGCCGCCACACCGCTGTGGCAGTCGCCCGGCAACGCCAGGAGAACAAACCATGCCAAGCCAGAGCCGAGACTACCGGCATCGGTCGATAGATGGCCATGCTCTGCGCCCCGAGACGCTGATGATGGGGTACGGCTACGACCCGCGCCTCTCCGAGGGCGCACTGAAGTGTCCCATCTTCCACACCTCCACCTTTGTATTCGAGAACGCCGAGGCCGGCAAGGCCTACTTCGAACTGGCGTACGGGCTGCGCGAGCCCGGGCCGCGGGAGATCTCCGGCCTCATCTATTCGCGGATCAACAATCCCGACCTCCAGGTGCTGGAGGAGCGCATCTGCATATGGGACCGGGCGGAGTCCGCCCTCGTGTTCTCGAGCGGCATGAGCGCCATCGCGACCACGCTCCTCACCTTCCTGCGGCCCGGCGACTGGATCGTCCACAGTGCGCCGGTCTACGGCGGTACGGAGTTCCTGCTGCACAACATCCTGCCGCAGTTCGGCATCCGGCGCATCGGCTTCGCGGCCGGTTCCGGCGATTCCATGCGGCAGGCCGTCCAGCACGCCGCGGCGCAGGGCACCGTACGAATGATCTACGTGGAGACACCGGCCAACCCCACGAACGCCCTCGTGGACATCGCCGCGTGTGCCGAACTGGCCGGGTCCCTCGAACGGGATGGCCAGCGGCCGCTCGTCGCGGTGGACAATACGTTCCTGGGGCCGCTCTGGCAGCAGCCCCTGGCGCAGGGGGCCGACCTGGTGCTGTACTCCCTCACGAAATACGTGGGCGGGCACAGCGACCTGATCGCGGGCGCCTGCCTGGGCGCCGAGAGCGTGATCGCGCCGGTGCGGGGGATGCGGACCATCTTCGGCACCATGGCCGACCCCATGACGGGCTGGCTGGTGATGCGGTCGCTGGAGACGCTGAAGCTCAGGATGACGAGCTCGATGAAGAACGCACGCTACGTCGCTGAGTTCCTCGCATCGCATCCGCGTGTCCGTAAGGTCAACTATCTCGGCTTCCTCGAGGAAGGTACGGAGCAGCATGCCATCTGTCGCCGCCAGTGCGAGGCGCCGGGCTCGACGTTTTCCTTCGAGATCGATGGCGGCGAGGCGGAGGCGTTCGCGGTGCTGAACGCGCTTCAGGTGGCGAAGCTGGCGGTGAGCCTGGGCGGGACGGAGACACTGGCGGAGCATCCGGCATCGATGACACACGCGGACGTGCCGGAGGATGAGAAGCGCTCCATGGGCATCGGCGACGGGCTCATCCGGATCTCGGTGGGCATCGAACATCCGGACGACATCATAGCCGACCTGCGACAGGCGCTGGCGCGCCTGTAGATCGTCAGAGGCTGCCGAGAAGGTCGTCGATGGCCCGGTTCACGGCGTCCTGACCGCGACCTGCCAGCAGGTTCGAGAGCATCTCGCGGGCGTCGCCCGCGACATCCTGGTGGTTCCGGTGGCGGGCGCCCCGGACGGCGTTGCCGATGGGCAGCAGCGCCATGCGCGGCCGCTCGCCGGTATCGTCCTCCGCCTCGCCCGGCGGGACGGGCACGCTGGCCCGCCACGGCTCGTCGGGCTCGTCCTCGTCCTCGTCGAGCTGATCCGAGTCCACCGGCAGCACGAGGCAGACGCGTGCCTCGATGTTGCCGGCTTCGTCCTCCGTCGCCGCCAGGGCCACGGAGACGGGCTCCCGGAGCAGGCCGCGGATGGCTTCCAGTGCCTCGTTCGCCACCACGCCCCGCGCCAGGATGTGTCCCTCGTGGTAGTAGCTCAGGGCCACGCTGTCGTCCGGAGTCTCGACGTCCTCCATGGGACGCGCCTCGATGACGACGGGATCCGGGTATGTGACGACGACCAGCTGCTCCAAGCTACCTCCTTCCGCGGGTTCCCCGGCAATAGCCCCTGAAATCCCGAAGTGTTCCCGACAGGGTCCGCCGTACGGGCGGTTGTCCGCCCGCACGCCCTGTACGGTCAGGTCCTACGCTGCGTCCGACCGCCGCCGGTCCGCCGGCCGGCCGCACGTGCCGATGCCGGCGTCGCCAGGGCGGTATCGACGATGCGGGCCTGCTCCGTCTCGTGGGCGTCGGCGTAACCCTCCGCGGGGCTGGCCCGTGGTGGCCGGCCCACATAGCCGGGCTCCCGGCCCGCGAGCTGGCGGATCCGTGGAGCCATGAAGCTCCACCCGCCCATGTTCTGCGGCTCCTCCTGCACCCAGACCAGCTCCGCGTCGCCGTAGCGTTCCAGGATGGGCTCCAGCTCGCCGGCGGGGAACGGGTACAGCAGCTCGACCCGGACCAGGGCGACGTCGTTCACGTCCGCCTTCTCCCGCGCCGCCGCGAGGTCGTAGTACACCTTGCCTGCACACAGTACCACCCGCCGGACGGCGGACGGCTCCGCGGCGGCGTCGTCGATGACCTTGTGGAACGCACCCTGGTTCAGCTCCGCCACCGACGATGTCGCGCGCGGATGCCGGAGCAGGCTCTTGGGCGTCATGATGACGAGGGGACGCTGCTGCTGCAGCAGCGCCTGCCGCCGGATCAGGTGGAAGTACTGCGCCGGCGTGGTGCAGTTGGCAACGCGGATGTTGTTCTCCGCGGCGAGCTGCAGGAATCGCTCGAAACGGGCACTGGAATGCTCGGGACCCTGGCCCTCGTGGCCGTGCGGCAGGAGAAGCACGAGGCGTGACTCCTGGCCCCACTTCGCGCGTCCTGCCGTGATGAACTGGTCGATGATGACCTGTGCCCCGTTGATGAAGTCGCCGAACTGGGCTTCCCAGAGAACCAGCGCGCGGCGGGCGACGACGCTGAACCCGTACTCGAAGCCGAGGACGGCGAGTTCGGAGAGGGGGCTGTTGTATACCTCGAACGGAGCCGTCGCCTCGGCAATATTCGCCACGGGCGTATAGCGGTGGTCCGTCTCGGCATCGTGCAGCACGATGTGACGCTGGCTGAAGGTGCCGCGCTCCGTGTCCTGCCCGGTGAGGCGCACGGGCACGCCGTCGGCGAGCAGGGACGCGAAGGCGAGGGCTTCGGCGTGGGCCCAGTCGACGGTACCGCCATCGCCCGCTGTCCGGCCCCGCTTCTCGAGCTGGCGCCGGAGCTTGGGGTGGACGGTGAAGTCCGCCGGCCACGCGTGGAGCTGCCGGTTCAGCGACTCCATGAGCGGGGCGGGCACGGCCGTGTCCACCTCCGCGCCTTCCTCTTCCGCCTCCACATCGGCGTCGTGCATCTCCTCGGCCCGTTCCCTGACCGTTGCCTGGATTCCGACCAGGCGATCGTACGCCTGCTGCCAGACGGCGTCGGCCTCCCCGGCCGTCATCACGCCGGTGTCGGCCAGCCGCTCGGCCCAGATGCGCCGGACCGTGGGGTGCTGACCGATGGTACGGTACAGGACCGGCTGGGTGTATGCCGGCTCGTCACCCTCGTTGTGGCCGTACCGGCGGTAGCCGATGAGGTCGATGACGACGTCGCCGTGGAAGCGTTCCCGATATGCCATGGCCAGCCGCACCACGGCGAGGCACGCGTCCGGGTTGTCGGCGTTGACGTGGAAGACGGGGATGTCGAAGCCACGCGCGATGTCGCTGGCGTAGTCGGTGGACCGGGCCTCGCTGGGATTCGTGGTGAAGCCGACCTGGTTGTTGGCGATGATGTGGAGTGTGCCGCCGGTGGAGTATCCGCGCAGGCGGGCCAGGTTGAGCGTCTCCGGCACCACGCCCTGGCCGGAGAACGCAGCGTCGCCGTGGATGATGACCGGCACCACGAGGCGCGTGTCCTGCCGCAGCTCGCGCGTGGTGCGGTCGCTCTGCTTCGCCCGCGTCATGCCCTCCACCACGGCGTGTACGAATTCGAGGTGGCTGGGGTTCGGCGCCAGCATGACGGTGAGGGGCTCGCCGGTCCGCGTCGCGTAGGTGCCTTCGGCGCCGAGGTGGTACTTCACGTCGCCGGTGCCCGCGCTCTGGGCGTAGATCCCCTCGAATTTGCCGATGATGTCCTCGTACGGCATTCCGAGCACGTGGGCCAGCACGTTGAGGCGGCCGCGGTGGGCCATGCCGATGGCGACCTCCCGGGCGCCGCCGGCGGCGGCCCGCTCGACCACCAGGTCCAGCATCGGCACCATCATGTCGGTGCCCTCGATGGAGAACCGCTTCGCACCGAGGTAGGCCCGATGCACGAACTGCTCGAGGGCCTCCACCTCGACCAGCCTGCCGAGGAGTCGCTTCGCGTCCTCGTCGCCCAGGGGCCGGCAGTGCTCGCCGCTCTCGATCTGTTCCCGCAGCCACTCCCGCGACTCCGGATCCTCGAGGTGCTCGAATTCATAGCCGATGCCGCTGGTGTACGTCCGCTGGAGCCACTCCAGCACTTCGATCATCGTCTCGCCCGGGAGATCGTCGATGAGGGCGGACGGCACCGTGGCCAGGGCATCGGCGGAGATCCCGTGGAACCCGGGCTCCAGCATCGGGTGACCCGGAGGCTCGCTGCCGAGGGGATCCAGCCGCGCGGCACGGTGACCGTGCAGACGGTAGGCGTCCACCAGCTCGCCAGCCGCCCGCGCGGCCCGCAGTTCCGTAATGTCCGGCGGCGCCGGCCGTGTCGCGGCCCGGGCGTCCATCGCGTCGGGCAGGGCTGCCGTCTCGCCGGACCGGCCGTCCGCGCCGAGCAGGCCGCGGGTGCCGGCCTCGCCGGCGAAATACTGGCGCCAGGCCTCGTCCACCGACGATGGGTTCTGCAGGTACTGCTCGAACATCGCCTGCACGTAGGCGGCGTTGTACGTGTCGAATGCGTTGCGCAACACGATCGGGTCCCGGGTGCACTTGCGAACGCGGCCGCGCGGGCTGAAGTGCGCGCGGCCGGCGTGGTTCGTACTGCAAGATACGTGATACACCGGAGGTGCTCAACGGCGCCTCCCGGAGCGGGCCGCGGCCCGGCGGCGGCCGTCGCGAACCTCGTTCGAGTCCGGTCCGCCGTGCGATTGCCGCCGTGACCCGCAGCGGCTATCCTTCACCCTCGCGTTACGCCCCGATCCACCGCCGCGCGGCATGCCGAAGCCGGAAGACACACCCCTCATGCAGCAGTGGCGCGATGCCAAGTCGCGCCATCCCGACGCCCTGATCTTCTTCCGGGTCGGCGACTTCTACGAGATGTTCCGGGAGGATGCCGAAGAGGGGGCCCGCCTCCTCGGCCTGACGCTCACATCCCGCAACAACGGCGGCGCGGCGAACGTGCCGCTGGCCGGCGTGCCGGTACGCGCCAGGGACGAGTACATCCAGCGCCTCATCCGGTTGGGCCGGCGGGTGGCGATCTGCGAGCAGGTGGAGGACCCCGCCGACGCGAAGGGCATCGTCCGGCGCGAGGTCGTGGAGACGGTCACGCCCGGCGCCGTCCTGGCCGATGCCCTGCTGACGGACCGCCGCAACAACCACCTGGTAGCGGTGCGGGATGCGGGATCCGACGTCGCCATCGCCGCGGTGGACGCGTCGACGGGCGAGGTGACGGTGGTGCTCGGTCCGGCGGACGGCCTGGAAGCGGAGCTGGCCCGCTTCGAGGCGGCGGAACTGCTCCTGCCGGCGGGTCGGATGGGCTGGGATCTGCCCGGGGCGGAGGGGGCGAGCCGGACCTATCGCCCGGACTGGCTCTTCGACGCCGACCATGCCCGCGACGAGCTGATCCGGCGCTACCACGTGAGCGCCCTCGACGGATTCGGCTTCGAGTCCGGTGACGAGCCCCTCATCGGGGTGCTCGGCGCACTCATCGGCTATCTCGCGGAGGTGCAGCCGGCAGCGCTGGACGTGCTCCGGCCGCCACGCATCGAGCGGGCCGGCAGCGGCATGGTCCTGGACGAAATGACGCGCCGCAACCTGGAGCTCGTGGAACCCCTGCGGGCGGAGGCGTCGGGCCGCGGCGGTCGCGCCGTCACGCTCATCGAGGCCATCGACGAGACCCAGACGGCCATGGGCGCCCGGCTGCTGCGGCGGTGGGTGCTGCGGCCGCTCACGGTGGCGGAGCGCATCTGGGAGCGGCAGGACGCCGTGGCGAACCTCCTGGAGGACGTCGGCCTGCGCCGTGCCGTGCGCGGTTCCCTCAGAGACGTCCGCGACCTGGAACGCCTGGCCGGCAAGATCGGCGCGGGCCGCGTCCAGCCCCGCGAGATGGGTGCCCTCGCCGACTCGCTGGCGCGGCTCCCGGCCGTCGCCGAAGTCCTCGGCGGTGCGACGGCGGCCCTGCTGTGCGGTCTGGGGGCGGGCCTGGATGCCCTGGACGACGTGCTCTCGCTCCTCGAGCGCGCCCTCGCGGACGAGCTGCCCGCGGGCGTCGCGGATGGCGGGGTCATCCGGACGGGGTGGGATTCGGAGCTGGACGAACTGCGGTCGCTCCGGGACGGCGCCCAGGACTACATCGCACGGCTCCAGACCCGCGAGCGGGAGCGGACCGGCATCCCGTCCCTCAAGGTCGGCTTCAACAAGGTCTTCGGCTACTATCTGGAGGTGACGCGGGCCAACATCGACCGCGTTCCCTCCGACTACGAGCGGAAGCAGACGCTGGCCAACGCCGAACGTTACGTCACGCCCGAACTGAAGGAGTGGGAGTCCAAAGCCCTCGACGCCGAGGACAGGATCCTGGCGGTGGAGAGCCGGCTGTTCGGCGAGCTCCGACGTGAGGTGGCGTCGGCCATGCAGCGGCTCCAGGCCACGGCGGAGCGCGTCGCGCACATCGACGTCCTAACCGCGTTTGCGCACCTGGCGGAGCGGTTCACTTACAGCCGGCCCGAGGTGCACACGGGGTACACGCTCGAGATCCGCGAGGGCCGGCACCCCGTCGTCGAACGGATGATGCCCCGGGAGGAGTTCATTCCCAACGACGTCGTCCTCGGCGATGACGGCAGGATCATGATCCTCACGGGTCCGAACATGGCGGGAAAGTCGACACTCCTGCGGCAGGTCGGACTCATCCAGCTGCTGGCGCAGGTTGGTGCCTTCGTGCCGGCACGGCGCGCCCGCCTCCCGGTTTGCGACCGCATCTTCACCCGTGTCGGCGCGTCCGACAACCTGGTGAGAGGCCAGTCCACATTCATGGTGGAGATGCACGAGACCGCTGCCATCCTGCACTCGGCCACGCGTGACTCCCTCGTGCTCCTCGACGAGATCGGCCGGGGTACGGCGACCTACGATGGCGTCAGCATCGCATGGGCCGTCACGGAGCATCTCCACGAGAAGGTTGGCGCCAAGACCATCTTCGCCACACACTACCACGAGCTGACGCAGCTCGCGGACCTGCTCTCGTCACTGGTGAACTGCAACGTGGCCGTACGCGAGGTCGGGGATGACATTGTCTTTCTCCACCAGCTCCAGGCCGGCGGCGCGGACCGGTCGTACGGCATCGAGGTGGGTCGCCTGGCGGGCCTGCCGCCGGCGGTGGTGGCCCGGGCGCGGGAGATCCTGCGCGAACTGGAGGGCGCCCATTCCGGCGGCGGCGAGGGTCTCGGTCGCTTCGGCAGGCACGGCCCCGGGCCGGCGCGGGAGCAGCTGTCGCTGTTCGCGCCGGCAGAGCACCCCGCAGTCGACCGGCTGCGGAGGACGAACGTGAACGAGTTGACGCCGCTCAACGCTCTGAACCTGCTGGCGGAGCTGAAGGCGGAGGTCGGGGAGTAGCAACGGATGAGGTGGATGCCGGGAGTGGTGCGGGGACTGGCGGCAGGCCTGGTGCTGGCCCATGTCGCCTGTGGCGGGGAGGAGGATGCCGCGGTGCGGCAGCCCGTGCCCATGCCCGACCCGACGCCCATCGAGTACCCCGTCGCGCTGTGGGACCGCCAGGTCGAGGGCGAGACGGAGATCATGGTCCGGGTCAACGAACTCGGGGATGTGGACAGTGTCTACGTGGCGAAGCCGAGCGGCTTCATCGAGTTCGACTCCGCCGCCGTCGCCGGCGCCCGCCGACTCCGCTTCACGCCCGGCCGGCGGGGCGACCGCCACGTGGCGATGTGGACCCGCATCCCGGTCCGGTTCGCCCGTGACTCGACGGCCACACTGGGCGATGCCACGGTACCGGAGGACGCACATGAGTGAGGCGACGGGCGCCGGCCACGCCGACGGGACGGCCACGGCGGATGCGCCCCGCAACCGGTACCCGGTCGGGAGCGTCCTGGAAACGGTGGGATGGACGCCGCTCATCCGGCTGAACCGGGTGGTGGACGGCAGCCGGACCCCCGTTTACGCCAAGGCGGAGTTCTTCAATCCGGGCGGGTCCGTGAAGGACCGCATCGGTCTCGCCATGATCGAGGCAGCCGAGCGTGACGGGCGGCTCCGGCCCGGCGGCGTCGTCGTGGAGGGCACCAGCGGGAACACCGGCGTCGGCCTGGCCATCGCCGCGGCGATCAAGGGCTACCGCTGCATATTCACGATGCCGGACAAGATGAGCCAGGAGAAGGTGCGGCTCCTCAAGGCCTTCGGCGCCGAGGTGATCATCACCCCGACGGCCGTTCCGCCCGACCACCCGGACAACTACGTGGAGACCGCCAAGCGCATCACCGCCGAGACGCCCGGTGCCGTCCTCGCCAACCAGTTCTACAACGACATCAACCC
>DATHVO010000191.1:0-2782 GCA_035461265.1 Longimicrobiales bacterium | reverse complement strand
ACAGAAACAACGAAGTGCCTGCATCACGAGCGGCATGCGGAAGCCCGACGCAGCATGACATCCGTTGCTCTGTGCCCTCTGTGCCCTCTGTGGTGAATGACTATCTGTATAGCACCTTGTCACACGCCTCCAGCACTCTCTCCACCGACGGCTTCGCCATTTTCTCGAGCTGTTTGGCGTACGGCATCGGCACATCCGCCTGCATGACGCGGCCCACCGGCGCGTCCAGGTCGTCGAACGCCTCGCTCTGGATCAGGTCGACCACCTGTGCCCCGATCCCGACGAAGCCCCAGCCCTCCTCGACGTAGACCGCGCGGTTCGTCTTCCGCACGGACCCCAGGATCGCATCGACGTCGAGCGGCCGGAGCGTCCGCAGGTCCACCACCTCGGCGCTGATGCCGTCCTTCTCCAGCTTCTGCGCCGCCTGCAGGCACACGTGCACCATCTTCCCGTGCGTGATCAGGCTGACATCGCTGCCCTCGCGCTTTACCTCGGCCACGCCGAGCGGGATCACGAAGTCCTCGTCGTCCGGCACCTCGCCCTTCACCGCGTACAGCAGCTCCGCCTCGAGGAAGATCACCGGGTCGTCGTCGCGGATGGCCGCCTTGAGCAGCCCCTTCGCGTCCGCGGGCGTGCCCGGCACCACCACCTTCAGCCCCGGGAAGTGCGCATACGTGGACTCCAGCGCCTGCGAATGCTGCGCAGACAGCTGCAGCGCGGCGCCGCTCGGCCCGCGGAACACGATCGGGCACTTGAACTGGCCCGCGCTCATGTAGTGGACCTTCGCCGCGCTGTTGAAGACCTGATCCCAGGCCAGCATGGCGAAATTG
The DNA here is from genome assembly GCA_035461265.1 of Longimicrobiales bacterium. Lineage (GTDB taxonomy): Bacteria > Gemmatimonadota > Gemmatimonadetes > Longimicrobiales > RSA9 > SH-MAG3. The sequence continues at coordinate 1,952 of DATHVO010000191.1, read as the reverse complement.
TGCGTCATGAACTCGATGACGGGACGCAGCCCCACCATCGCCGCGCCCACACCGAGGCCGCCGAAGCCCAGCTCGGTGATCGGCGTATCCACCACGCGCAACTCGCCGAACCGGTCCAGCAGCCCTTTCGACACCTTGTACGCGCCGTTGTACAGGCCGACTTCCTCACCCATCAGGAAGACGTCCTCGTCGCGCTCCATCTCTTCCGCCAGCGCCTGGTTCAGCGCCTCGCGATACGTCATCATCGCCATCTGACCATCACCCCGGCGTTCCCGCCGTATCTGCTGACACAATGGTTTCCGTCACAAAACCGGCCCCTGATTCGTCCACATCCGGGAACACTTCCCACGACTGCCGATCCCCGTTAAGCTCCGAATTCACACCTGCCAACCGGATCAGACCTATGCTGCGAACGATTCTCGTGCTCCTGCCTGCGCTCCTGCTGCCGGCGGCGGCCCACGCCCAGTCGATCCGCGGCGTCGTCGTCGAGAGCGAGGTCCTGACACCGCTGCCCGGCGCCATCGTCATGTTCCTCGACTCGACCATGGCCGTGGTCTCCGTGGACACCGCTGACGGCCTCGGCCAGTTCCTCACCGAGCTGCCCGCCGGGCGCTTCGCCGTGCAGGCCGAGATGAAGGGCCGCTTCAGCCCCGTCTCGGCCCTGATCCCGACGACCGGCAGGGACAGCGTCGTGATCGAGATCCCGAGCGTCGTGCGCGAGCTCGCCCGACTCTGCCAGACCGACTCGCTCGCCCGCGGCATGACCGTCCTGGCCGGCCTGGTCTACGACGACAACACCGGCACCCCGCTGCCATCCGCCAGCGTCACCCTGGCCTGGGACGACCAGCGCCGGGACGCGCTCACCGACGGCCTCGGCCGCTACCGCTTCTGCGGCGTGCCCGCCAACACGGACGTCCTGATCTCCGTGTCCGCGCTCGGGCTCAATGCGTCCACCGGCGTCAATGTCCCCAATGCGGACCTGGCCCGCGCCGACATCGCCATGGAGCTCGGCATGGGCTCCAGCCGCGTCCGCATCACCGGGACCACACCGCTCCCCTCGGCGTCCGCCAACGGCGTCGTCCTCGGCCGTGTCCTCGACTCCGTCACCCGCCGCCCCATTGCCGGCGCCGCCGCCGTCATCAGCATCACCGGCCGCGAGCGACCCGTCATCGTCAACGACGACGGCGTCTTCCGCCTCACCGGCAATGCCGCCGGTGACCGGCTCCTCGAGATCGAGCACATCGCCTACGGCATCCACCGCGAGACCGTCCCCGTGCGCACCGGCGTGCAGACCGAGATCGAGGTCCTCATCACGCCGCGCCCCATCGAGCTGGCTGCCATCACCGTCACCGGCGAGGGCCACCTCACGGCACGCGCACGCATGGCCAACACCCGCTCCCACGTCACCGCCGGCGCCGCCCTCGCCCAGGCCGAGGCCCGCGGCGCCCGCGTCGCCGAGATGCTCCGCAACTTCGCCGGCGTCAGCGTCCGCGAGGGCATCTTCGCCACCTCGTCCGGCCGCCAGCGCGGCTACTGCGTCATGTCCAACCGGCGCATCATGACCATGGACAACGCTGGCGACGCCTGCTTCCCCATCCCCGTCTACGTCGATGGCCTCCCGGTCGGCGATCCCATCGCCTACCTCGGCAACCTCACCGTCGCCCAGTTCGAGAGCATCGAGTACCTCCAGCCCCTCGAGGCCGGCGTCCGCTACGGCATGGACGCCTCCGCCGCAGGCGTCATCCTGCTCAGCACCCGCGGCCGCGGCGACCACGTCAGCGTCACCCGCAACGTCCGCTAGCGCCGACCGTCGAACCAGAGGCGCCCGCGTACCTCCTCCGAGGCGTATACGTGCGCGTACAGGTCCTCCGCCGGCGGCTCCGGTGACGCGTCCGCGAACTCCGCCGCGTCGTCCACCTCTTCGTGCACGCGCTGGTCCATCGCCTGGACCT
>DATHVO010000190.1:0-9782 GCA_035461265.1 Longimicrobiales bacterium | reverse complement strand
GGAGGGGAGCGCGGAGCGGTCGGCTGCGCTGGCCGGCCTGGCCCGCGTGCGGGCGGCCCTCGCCCCGCCGGAGCCGGGGCGATCGGCGGCGGACCGCGTGGCCGACCTGGCGGCGGAGCTGGTGCACGCATGACGTCCGGGAACGAGTCTCGGCGCGTTCCCGCCCGCGCGGACGACAGGGACGGCCTGAAGTACGTCATCGGCGGGTTCGTGGGCTGGGCGCTCGTCGAAGGCCTCCTGGCGACAACGCGCATCGAGGCCATCAACGACGAAGCGTACAAGGTCCATCTGCGGGCGGGGAAGCCGGTAATCTTCGCGCTCTGGCACGGGCGGATGGTGCCCCCGACCTACCGCCACAGGCACCAGGATATCGTCACACTGGCCAGCCAGTCGGCCGACGGCGAGTACATCACGCGGCTGCTCCAGCGCTGGGGGTATCACGTCGCACGCGGGTCCAGCACCAGGGGCGCCGAATCCGCGCTCCGGGACCTGATCCGCCTCGCCCGGGCCGGTCGCACCGTCGCCCTCACGGCCGACGGACCGCGGGGCCCGCGGGAGCAGCTGAAGCTCGGCGTACTGCACATTGCGCAGCTGTCCGGCGCACCATTGATCCCCATCGCCTGCGCCGCGAGCCGCGCCTGGTGGTTCGAGAGCTGGGACCGGTTCCTCGTGCCGCGTCCCTTCGCCCGCATTCGCGTCGTGTACGGCGACGCGATCTTCATCCCCCGGGACGCGGACCGCGACGCGCTGGACCGGGCCGCGAGATCCGTCGAGGCGGTGATCGCGGACCTCACGGCCGAGGCGGAGGCGCCGTTCTCATGAGGCGCGCGGCCGACACCCTCGTCCGGCGCTGGTGGTCGGGCGGCTTCGGCGCCGGCGGCGCAGTCCTGTCGATGGTCCTGGCCCCGGCGGAGCTGGCGTACCGGACGGCTGTGAAGGTGCGGGCCCGCGCGTACGCCGGCGGCGTTCTGCGGACCGCGCGCGCGCCGGTCCCCGTTCTCAGCGTAGGCAACGTCACTGTAGGCGGGACGGGGAAGACGCCCTTCACGCGCTGGCTGGCGGACAGGCTGCGGACACGCGGTCACCTGCCGGCAATCGTCCACGGCGGGTACGCGGACGACGAGCCGGCATTGCACCGGGCGTGGGCGCCGGTGACGCCTGTTCTGGTGTCCCGCGACCGGGCAGCGGCCGCAGCGGCCGCTGCGGCGGCCGGCGCGACGGTAGTGGTGCTGGACGATGCCTTCCAGCACCTGCGCGTCCACCGCGACCTCGACATCGTGCTCGTGTCGGCGGAACGATGGGCCGGTCCGGCACGCATGCTGCCCCGGGGACCGTGGCGTGAGCCCCGACAGGCTCTCGCGCGGGCGGACGTGACGGTGGTCGTTCGCCGGACGGCCACGCCCGCCGACGCCCGGCGGGTCGCCACCGAGGTCGAACGCCTTTCCGGCCGCCCGGCCGTTGCGCTTCACCTGCGGGCAGCGCGGTGGCGGCGGGCCGGCGACGGTCCGGCCAGTGGCGCCGCGTCCGCGCCCGGGGGTCCGGTGCTGGCCGTGTCCGCGGTTGCCGAGCCCGACCTCTTCGTTGCGAACGCACGGTCGGCTGGCGCGCAGGTTGCCGCCGCTCTCAGCTTTCCGGACCACCACGTGTACTCCGCGGCCGACATGGCGCGGATTCGCGCCGAGGCGGGGGACCGGCCGGTGGTGACGACGGAGAAGGACTGGGTGAAACTGCGCGCCATGCCGGAACCGCCGGAGGTGTGGCTCCTGATCCAGGAGGTGATCGTGGAGGGCGGCCTGGAAATCCTCGATGACGCCCTCGAAGAGGTACTCGGGTGAACGACCAACTCGCGGCGGACATACTCGTGATCGGCAGCGGCATCGCCGGCCTGACCTTCGCGCTCAAGGCCGCCGACCACGGCGACGTCTGCGTGGTCACGAAGAAGGAGCGCGCGGAATCCGCGACGAACTGGGCGCAGGGTGGAATCGCGGCCGTGATCGCCACGGACGACTCCGTGGAGATGCATACGCGGGACACGCTGGTGGCAGGTGCTGGGCTGTGCCACCTCCACGCGGTGAGGGAGCTCGTACGCGAAGGTCCGGCGCGGGTGCGGGACCTCATGGAGTGGGGCGTACGATTCTCGCGCTCCGACACAGGCCTGTCCCTCGGCCGGGAAGGCGGCCATTCCCGCCGCCGCATCCTGCATGCCGGCGACCTCACGGGCCGCGAAATCGAGCGTGCACTCCTTCACGCCGTGGGCGAGCATCCGCGGATCCGCCTGGTGGAGGATCTCCAGGCCATCGATCTCCTGGTGGCGCACGACCGACACACGGGTGAGCCGCGCTGCACGGGCGCCACCCTCCTGGAGCACCGGACCGGGCGCGTGGTCGATTTCCGGGCCGCCCTCGTACTTCTGGCCACGGGCGGTCTGGGTCATGCCTACCGGCACACGACAAATCCGGACATCGCGACCGGTGACGGCGTGGCCATGGCGTACCGGGCGGGCGTGGCAGTGGCGAACCTGGAGTTCGTCCAGTTCCACCCCACCGCGCTCTATCCCGCCGCCGAGCGGGCCTTCCTCATTTCGGAAGCCGTACGCGGGGAGGGCGCCGTCCTCCGGCGGCAGGACGGCACGCTGCTCATGGAGGGCGTCCACGCCCTCGGCTCGCTGGCCCCCCGCGACATCGTGGCGCGCACCATCGACGTGGAGCTGAAGGCGTCGGGCGCTGAATACGTCCTCCTCGACCTCTCGCCCGTGCCCACCGACCAGATTCGACAGCGGTTCCCCGGAATCCACGCAGCGTGTGGGGAGCGGGGGATCGATATTCTGCGCGACCCCATTCCGGTGGTGCCTGCCGCGCACTACAGCTGCGGCGGCGTGGTGACCGATGCGGATGGGCGCACGACCATGCCGGGACTCTTCGCCGCAGGGGAGGTGGCGTGTACTGGCGTCCATGGTGCGAACCGTCTAGCATCCAACTCCCTGCTCGAGGCCGTCGTGTACAGCCACCGCGCGTCGCTGCACGTGCCGCGTGAGCTCGCGCGTGCCGGGACCCCCTTCGAGGAGCACGCCCCCGCGGGTGCGGCCGGTCGGTCGACCCCGGCGGCGGGCGCGGGACCGTTCGCGACGGACGACGCCGACGCACTCCGTTCCCGGCTCCGCGACCTCATGTGGGCCGACGCCGGGATCGCGCGCAGTGATGCGCGGCTGGCGGAGGCAGCCGTGGAGCTGGAGCGTTTGAGGGTCCGGGCCGATGCTCTCTTCACGGGCCGCGTCGATACGCCCACGGTCGAGCTCAGGAACCTGCTGGAGGTTTGCGGCCTTATCGTGGAGTGTGCGCGACGTCGTCGCGAAAGCAGGGGGTTGCACTTCAACCTGGACCATCCGCACCGGGACAACGAGCAATTCCTCACGGACAGTCTCGTCAGGCGAGGCAAGGCGTGATGGCGGCGCCACTGCGAACCGGCCCGCCGCAGCGGTGCGGGGCATGAGGTTGGTCGTTGTTGCCGTCGGCCGGGCGAGCCGACTGCTGGAACCCGCCCTGGCAGAATACGCGGAGCGGGCGGGGCGGTACTGGAATCTGGAGATCCTCGAGGTCCGGGAGGAACGGGCGGGGCGGGGACGCAGCGAGGAGGACGTGCGCAGCGCGGAGGCCGAGCGGATGATCAAGCGGGTGCCACGCGACTCGGACATAGTGGCCGTCACGCGGAACGGCGCCGAGTGGAGTTCGACGCGTCTCGCGGAGCACCTGCGGCAGCATGTGCTGGAATCCGGCCGACCGGAGACCTACGTCATCGGCGGCGCATACGGGCTCGGGGACGCGGTCATGGGCGCGGCACACCGGGAGATGAGCCTGTCTGCGTTCACCATGCCCCACGATCTGGCACGACTCGTTCTGCTCGAGCAGTTGTACAGGGCGGGTACGATCCTCCGTGGTGAGCCCTATCACAAGGGGAGCGACGCACGATGACGCAGACAGACGGGTCCGGCTGCCGGCGCGGCGGGTGCCGGGGATGAGCACGCTGGTGCCGGCGCAGGCCGGTCGGAGCGCCATCGACCTGGACGTCCGCGCCACGCCGCTCAGGGGAGGCGGCGCCCTCGTACGGGACTATCTCGCCGGGAAGTCGGAGATCGGCCGCTTCTTCGCCGGCCATCCGTCCGACCCGGCCGCGTACCTGGGAAAGGCCGACGAGGTGGATGCGCGCCTCGACGCTGCAGCGCGGCGGCACGCAGGCGGCGCCATCCAGCCCCTTGGCGACGCGGCCGGACGGCTGGAGAGGATCATCGCCGGAGACGGCTTCTTCGTCACCACCGGACAGCAGCCGGGCCTCCTGGGCGGGCCCCTCTACACGCTGTACAAGGCCCTCGCGGCCGTCCGGCTCGCCAACGCCCTCGAGGAGATTCTCGGCCGGCCGGTCCTGGCGCTGTTCTGGGTGGGCTCCGACGATCACGACTGGGCCGAGGCCAGCCAGTCCGCCGTACTCGATGGCGAAGGCCTCGTGCAGCGCGTGTCGGTCCCGGCGCCAGCCGACGCGCCACCGCTTCCCATGAGCCGGCGCACGTGGGGCAGGGGCATAGACGCGACGGTCGCCGACGTCGCGGAGCGCCTCCCCCTCACGCCGTCCGGAGACGCCGTACGCGCACACCTGCGGCAGGCATACACCGCGGACGCGACCGTAGCCGCTTCGTTCATCGCCACACTGCGCCTGCTGCTGCGCGACGAGCGGATCGCCCTCGTCGATTCGGCCGACCCGCGTGTCCGCCGCGCCGCCGCGCCCGTCCTGCGCGCGGAGCTGGAGCGGACGTCCGCGAATCACGAGCTGCTGCTGCGGCAGACGCAGCGGCTGGCGGATGCCGGCTATCCGGCGCAGGTCGCCATGGTCGCCGACACGTCGAATCTCATGATGGAGGACGAGCACGGACGGGACCGCCTGGTGCGTGGCCGCCACGGGTGGCTGACCCGGCGGGAACGGACGGCCATGGCGGATGATGCGCTGCTCCGGCTGCTGCACGAAGAGCCCGAGCGCTTCTCCGCGAACGTGCTGCTCCGACCCGTGGTGGAGAACGCGATCTTCCCCACCATCGCCTATGTGGGCGGCCCCGGAGAAGTCCGGTACTACGCGCAGCTCGGATGCCTCTTCCGGGCCCACGGAATCCGCCCGCCTGTGGTGGTGCCCCGTCCGAGCGTAACCCTGATCGAGCCGGCCATCCGACGGATCCTCGACGAGCTCGGGATGCCGGCGGACGCGTTCACCCGCCCGTTCGAGGAGCTGTTCACCGACGCCGCACGCCAGCGGGCGCCCGCGGGTGTCGCTGCCGGCCTCCTGCGGGTGCGGACCGACGTGACGGAGGCGTTCGCCGTCCTGGAGGAAGCTGCCGCGCGGATCGACCCCACACTGCAGGGGCCCGTACGAGCGGCGCGGAACCGGAGCCTGCGGGAAGCCGATCGCGCGGAGCGCCGCATCCTGCGGCAGCTCAAACGTCAACACGGCATCCTCGGCATGCGCCTGCGCCGCGCCGCCGCCAGCCTCCACCCCGACGGCACGCCCCAGGAGCGGGTGTTCGGCGCCTTGCCGTTCCTGGCGCGGTACGGTCCCGGGCTGGTCCCGGCCATCGCCGCGGCACTGGATCTGGAGCCCGACGGCGCCGCGGCCTGGGATGCGTCGGCCTGCGAGGGGTAGCTGGTCGCGTTCTTGCTACCGCTCCGGGCGCACGAATACCTTAAGCCGATAATGATGCTCTTCCTGGTTGTCCTCCTGGTGGCGCTGATGATCCCGCTCGTGGCGGTGATCCTCGATTCGCAGGTAGGCCGCGCCATCGCGGCCCGCCTCGAGGGTGGCCGCGCCGATGCCCCCGACGACCGCCGGCTCGCCAGCCTGGAAGGCGAGGTGGAGCGTCTCGGCCGCGAGCTGCAGCGGCTGGACGAGGAAAGCGCCTTCCTGCATCGGCTCCTCGAGGAGAAGCGGGCGCCCGACGCGCTCCCCCCCGGTGAACGACACGACTGACCCCGGCCAGCCCGCCGGCGTCCCCGCCAGGCCGGGGCGGGCCGGCGCCGGGCCGCTTTCCTCGGCCCAACTCGTGGCCGCCGGCATCATGTTGAGCAGGATCGCGGGCCTGATCCGGGACATCGTCTTCGCCAACTACCTCGGAACATCGCAGTACGCTTCGGCCTTCCGCGCCGCGCTACGCATGCCCAACGTCCTCCAGAACCTGCTGGGCGAGGGCACGCTGAGCGCGTCGTTCATACCCGTGTACGCGCGACTGCTGGAGAAGGGCGACCACGACGCCGCCGGTCGGCTGGCCGGTGCCATCTTCGCCCTCCTCGTGGCCGTGGCCGGTGGGCTGGCCCTCTTCGGCGTCGTCATGGCGCCGGTGCTGGTCAGCGTGTTCCTGCCCGGCTTCACCGATGAGCAGCGCGAGATCACCATCCTGCTGACGCGCATCATCTTCCCCATGACGGGCCTGCTCGTGCTGTCGGCGTGGGCACTGGGCATCCTGAACAGCCACCGCAGGTTCTTCGTCTCGTACACAGCGCCTGTACTGTGGAATGCCGCCATGATTGCGGTGCTCGTCATGTTCGGCGCCCGCCTGGACCAGCGCGGCCTCGTCATCGCCCTGGCGTGGGGTGCCCTCCTGGGCGGCGCACTCCAGTTCCTGGTGCAGATCCCGTGGATTCTGCGGCTCGAGCGGAACCTGCGGCTGAACCGGGACCTTCGGGCGGAGGGCGCGGCGACGGTCATCCGCAATGCGGGTCCTGCGATCATGGGGCGGGGCGTTGTACAGCTCAGCGGCTGGATCGACCTCGTGCTGGCGTCGTTCCTGTTCGAGGGCGCCGTGGCCGCGATGGGGTACGCCCAGACGTTCTACATGCTGCCCGTCAGCCTGTTCGGGATGTCCATCGCCGCATCCGAGCTGCCCGAGCTCTCCCGTGCCGGCGGCGGGGAGGCCGAACCGCTGCGCCGCCGCGTGGAGGCCGGCCTCCGACACATGGCCGTCTTCGTGGTGCCGTCGGCCATCGGCTACCTCCTCCTCGGCGACGTCATCGTGGGGGCGATGTACGAGCGCGGTGACTTCGGCCGGTCCGACACGCTCCTCGTGCACCTCATTCTCGGAGGCTACGCCATCGGGCTGCTGGCGTCCACGGCTTCGCGGCTGTACTCCTCCGCCTTCTTCGCCCTTCACGACACGCGCACGCCGGCCCGGATAGCCATCACGCGCGTCGCCGCCTCCGCCGTCCTCGGCGCCACCTTCATGATGGCGCTGGAGCCGTTCGACGTCTTCGGCGTCACCGTCGGCTTCGGCGACACGGTCCTGGTCGCCGGCAACCCAATCGGCACCGCCGGCCTCGCAGCAGGGACCGGCCTCGCCGCATGGCTGGAGTGGACGCTACTCCGGCGCGCACTCGGCCGTCGCATCGGCGATGCCTCCGCCGGCGCCGTGCTCCTCCGCCTCATCGCAGCCGCCCTCTTCGCGGCCGTGGCGGCCCGCGGCCTCCTCGTCATGCTGCCGCCGATGCACCGTCTCCTCGCCGCCCTCGTCGCACTCACGCCCTTCGGCATCCTCTACTTCGCCCTGGCCACCGCGTTCGGCGTCGAGGAGGTGCGTGGCGCACTGTCCCGCTTCGCCGCCCGGGTGCGCCGCCGGACGTGACGCGCAGCGCCGACCCTTGCCCCGGCGACGGGGTAGAACGGCACGGATCATGGAGGAGAGCAGAGAGTGACGAGTCCGGACATCGCCGCGAAACTGAACGCGCTTCCGGCGCGCCCCGGCGTGTACCTCCTGAAGGGTGCCGACGGCGAGATCCTGTATATCGGCAAGGCGAAGTCCCTGCGTGGCCGGGTGCGCAACCACTTCGCCATCGACGGGGCGACATCCCTCAAGAACCGGGAGATGGTGCGCCGGATCCGTGATCTCGACACCATCGTCGTGGGCTCCGAGGCGGAGGCTCTGCTGCTGGAATCCAACCTCATCAAGGAACACCGCCCGCGCTTCAACATCCAGCTCCGAGACGACAAGCGGTATCCCTACATCAAGGTGACGCTGCAGGAGCCCTTTCCGCGCGTATACGTCACGCGCCGCCTCGACAATGACGGCGGCCGCTACTTCGGCCCGTATACAGAGGTCGGCGCGATGCGCCACGCGCTCGACGTCGTCAAGCGCCTCTACACGGTGCGGAGCTGCCGCTACGACCTACCCCGGGAAGCGCCGGCACGGCCGTGCCTGGACTATCACATAGGTCGGTGCCTCGCGCCGTGCGTCGGCCTGCAGGGCGCCGGGGACTACCGCCGGATGATCGATGAGATCATGGAGGTCCTGGCAGGCCGGACGCGGGGCGTCCGTCAGCGCGTTCAGGCGGATATGGCCCGGGCCTCCGAGGCCCTCGATTTCGAGCGTGCGGCGACGCTCCGTGACGTGCTCACCAGCCTCGATGCCCTCGAACGCCGGCAGCGGGCCCTGGACGTGCGCGGCGGCGACACCGACGTCATCGGCGTTGCGAGGGACCGGGACATGGCCTGCGTCGTCCTGCTCCGCGTGCGCGACGGCAAGCTCCTCGGCCGGGAGCTCGACTTCTTCGAGAACCTCGACGCCGCCGCCGACGAGGACGTGGCCGGCGCCGCGGTGACGCGCTTCTATTTCGGACGGGGCGAGCACGGCACGGCCGACCTGCCCCGGGAAGTGCTGCTACCCGCCGATTTCGAGGACCGCACGACCGTCGAACAACTCCTCGCCGAGGCGGCGGGCCGGCGCGTGGTCACGCATGTCCCGGTGCGAGGTGACAAGCTCCGCCTGGTGGAGCTGGCCGGGCAGAACGCCCGGCATCTGCTGGAAGAGCGGGCGGTGCTCGGCCAGGCTGTCGATGCCCGGGCGGACGACGTGCTGTACGATCTGCAGGAGGCCCTCGGCCTCAAGGTCGTCCCGCGCCTCATTGCATGCTTCGACATATCGCACATGCAGGGATCGGACGTGGTGGGCGGCGCCGTGGTCTTCCGCAACGGAGAACCGGACCGCAGCGAGTACCGCCGGTTCCGGATTCGCGGCGACTGGGGCAACGACGACTATCGTTCGATGGAGGAGGTCGTCGGCCGCTACGTTGCCCGGCGCCTGGCGGAGTCGCTGCCGCTCCCCGACCTCATCATGATCGACGGCGGCCGCGGCCAGCTCGCCTCCGCCGCCCGCGCCGCCGGGATCGCCGGCGCGACCGACGTGGTCGTCGCGAGTCTGGCGAAGCGTGAGGAGGACGTCTACCTTCCCGGCCGCGCGGAGCCGCTCCGTCTGCCGCGGACGAGTTCCGCACTGCGCCTGCTCCAGCGACTGCGCAACGAGGCGCACCGCTTCGCCCACGGCTACAACAGGAAGCTCGGGGGACGACGCACACTGGTGAGCGAGCTCGGCTCCATCGCCGGCATTGGCCCCGCCCGGCAGCGCACGCTCCTGGAACGATTCGGCAGCGTGCGCGCGTTGCGGGATGCCGCACCCGACGAGATCGCAGCGCTGCCCGGATTCTCCGCGCGGCTGGCCGAACAGATCGTACAGCACCTGAACCGCGCCTCGTGATACGCACCCGCTTCGCGCCGAGTCCCACCGGCTCCATCCACATCGGCAATGCGCGCATCGCCGTCCTCAACTGGCTGATCGCCAGAAGGCACGCCGGGGCGTTCATCCTTCGCATCGAGGATACGGACGTCGAGCGCAACGTGCCCGGCGCGGAGGCGGGCATCCGGCAGGACCTCCTCTGGCTCGGCCTGGACTGGGACGAGGGACCGGACCGCCCGGCGGGCCACGG
>DATHVO010000189.1:0-5310 GCA_035461265.1 Longimicrobiales bacterium | reverse complement strand
GTGGCGGTTCTCCTGTTCTGGGCCGGCGCCCTGCTCCGCTGCGAGAGCATCGGGCGGCGCTGGGTCCTGCTCGCCATCATACCCGTTGCGCTGAACCCGGTAGCAGGGGCGCAGGTATTCACGAACTACGTCGATGGCATGCTCGCGTCGTTCATCGCCATCCTCGTGATACTGCTCATCCAGGTAACGCGGGACCACCGCCCCGCCGCCGTCGACGCGGCCATGCCGGCCCTCGCCATGACCACGGCCCTCGCCGTCAGCACCAAGCTCAACGGCGCGCTGTACGTGGTTCTCATCGCCGGCGGCTATCTCGCGTGGGCCCTCCCCACCCGGCGCGCGGGTGCACGGGCCGCGGCCGGCTGGACGGCGGCCGGGTTGCTGGCTGCAGTGCTGCTCATTGCCTGGAACCCCTACATGTCCCGGTTCGCCACGGGCACCGTGTATCACGGCAACCCGTTCCATCCCCACGCGCACTGGTCGGACATCGTGAACGTCGAGTCGGAGACTCTGCTTCCGGGCATGGGACGGCTGGAGCGCCTCTCCGGATCGCTTCTCTCCCGCTCCGTCATCTGGACCGACGGCGGCCCCGACTACAAGGTGCCGTTCCGCGTCAGCCGCAACGAGCTTTCGCAGTTCGCAGCGCCGGACGTGCGTTTCGGGGGATTCGGCCCGTTGTTCAGTGGCGGACTCCTGCTGGCGCTGGCCACGCTCGCACTGCTGCTTCGCGAACCGCGACGACGGGTCCTGCCACACGCCGGCCCGCTCCTCATGGCCGTAGTCATCGGGTTGAGCACGCTGTCGTTCTCCGAGGCGTGGTGGGCGCGCCTCGCCCCGCAGCTCGCTTTCGCGCCCGTGCTCGTGGGCGTGGCGGGGCTCGCGGCGCTGGCGCGCCAGCGGACGGAATGGCTCCCGCGGGCGCTCATCCTGGTATTGTGCCTCAACTCGGTGCTGGTGTTCGGCGCCCACGGCTACTTCGCCATCGCGCAGAGCGAGGCGTCCAGGCGACAGCTCCGGGACATCAGGGCGGCGGGAGCGGAGATCGCGGTTCCCGACCTGGATGGGTTTCCCGGCCTGCGTCACCGCCTGCAGCGAGCTGGTGTGACCTTCCGTGAAGTGGATGCGCTGCCGTGCGGCGCCGAGGACCGGCTGGTCCTCACCCTGGAGATCGAGGCCTGCGTGCTGCCGGGCGAGGGCTAGGCCGTGCCGGGCCCGGCGTCCGCGCCCGGATGTGTCCGGTGCCGGCCTCCGCGAGGCCGATTGCGCCACAGCAGGTACGCCCCCGGCAGCACGGCTACCGTCACCACGGCGTAGTTGGTCACGGCCAGGGCAACGGCGGTCTCCGGCGCGATGCCGAGGAAAGTCAGGGCGATGACGGACACGCCCTCCGCGAGACCCATCGCCTCGACATAGCCGGCGGCGCGGCGCGCGAACAGCACGACCATGAGGGCGGCCACGAATTCGGCCGCCGGCAGGTCGATACCGAGCGCCCGTCCGATGATGTACAGGCGGAGCAGCTGGACGAGTAGCTCGACGGCGGCGAGGATGAAGTTCACGGCCAGCGCGGCGGGACGGCTGCGGTAGCCCGTCAGGGCATCCAGCGTCCTGACTGCCAGGCCGGCAGCCCGCGCCGGCACCCACGCAGGAAGGGACGCCCGCCGGAACACCTGCGGCAGGAGGACCAGGGTTGCGACTCCGAGCCCGGATGCGATGACGCCGGCGAGGATGAGCCACGCGAGGACACCCTGATCGCCGGCGCGCGTGGACTCCAGGAGGTAGACGGCGCCGAGGAGGGCGAAGGCGACGTTCGTCGTCAGCGCGATGAGCTTCTCGACCGCGATGGAGCCGAGAACGATCCCACCCGGCACGCCCGACCGCCCCACGAGCCACGCACGCAGCACATCGCCGCCCAGGCCGGTGGAGACGAGGCGACTGCTGAACGCGGACTGGAAGTACACGCTCACTGCCCGTGCGAGGCCGAGCCTGCCGCCTGCCGCCACGATTAGCTGCCGCCACTTGTAGCCCATCACGAAACGGGATGCCAGGGCAAGGGCGAGGGCGGCGGCGAGGGTGACGGGCGAGAGGGTGGCGATGCGCGCGAAGACCGCGCGGACGTCCACCCACACGATGAGCGCCGTGACCAGTATCGCGAGGACGACGACCTGGATGATGAGCGCCCTCCCCGCCCTTTCCCCGCTCACAGCACCCGGGGTTCCAACGTTTGGCGGGCGGCTCATCCGGCGGTGCCGCAGACGTCCGCGTACAGCCGGCGGTGCTTCGCCAGGAACACCTCGGGCGAGAACGTGGACGCGGCGGTGGCGTGGCATCGACTCTGGATGTCGGCGTACCGGTCGCGCAGTTCGATTATGGCCGCGCACAGGTCGGGGACGCGCGGCTCGAACACGATCCCGGCACCGCTCTCCGCGATCACGTCCGACACGTGGGTAGGCGTGGTGACGAGGACGGGTTTGCCATGCGCCAGGGACTCCACCAGGCTCTGCGGACACGGCTTCAGGCTGTCGTGGGCCAGGCCCGGCAGGATGACGGCGTGGGCGGACGCATAGATCGCCTCCATATCCAGCAGGCCGTTCCGCACGTCGATGTTGGTGACGCCCGCGTCGGCGATGAGTCGCAGGAGCGCACGGTAGTCGGCACCGCGCCATGCGAAGATGAAGCGCACTTCGGGCAGCAGTGCGGCGGCGCGGACCATGAGATGGACGCCGCGGGACAGGAGCTGACCCGATGACAGGGGCGCCGTCGCGAACGCCATGGTGAACGGCGTCCCGTCCGGCGGAGGCACATACGGCCGGAGGTGGGCGCCCGGATAGACCAGGCAGACCTGTCCGGCATCGAGCCCGAACTGACCCAGCAGGTCCCGCTCACGCCGCGATTCGACGATGACGTACCTGAATCGTCGCAGATTCGGGATGTTGCGTTCGAGCCTGCCCAACCGGCTTCCGCCCTTGGCCACGCTCAGAACCGACCGGGGTCCGGCCACCTTCGGCAGGAGGAATCGCTCGCCGCCCGAGGCGAATACATGGAAGATGTCCGCGTCGCCGATGAGCGCACGGACGACGCGCCGCGGTGCCAGCAGCACGGGCGCGGGCAGGTACCGGCTGCGCGGGCCGTCCCGCCGCAGCAGCGTGCCGCGGGTGTTGAACCCCAGCACCCGTGCGTCGAAATCCCCCGCCAGGGCGTCCTTCAGCCCGACGATGGTCCTGGAGGCCGCCTCCCATTGGGGTGCGTAGTTCACCATGAGGAACGAGAGGACCGGCAGGCCGCTACGCGTCATGGTGCTGATCCGTGGCAGCGGGTCCGCCGGGAAGGCGGCCCTCGACGTGATCGTACAGACGGTCGAACCGCAGGCGATACGCCTCCCACGTGTGTCCCTTCCGGACGAAGGCCCGGCCCGCAGTTCCCAGGCGCTGCCGCAACTCTTCGTCCTCCAGCAGCGTGAGCATTCCGCGGCTGAACCCGGCGGGATCGGCCGGCGCCAGGTGCGCCACCGATTCATCCAGGATCTGGCTGTGCGTCGGCAGATCCGTGGCGAGTACGGGCTTCCCGGAATGGAGGTACGGGAACACCTTCATCGGCGTATTGATCCCGCGAATCCTCGGCGCGGCGAGGATGTCGGCTTCTGCGAGGAGGGCGCCGATGCGGGCGGCAGGCCACGGCCCGATGAAGTGGACCCGCCCGTCCAGCCCGAGTTGCCCCGCTTTCCGCCGGTAGCCCGCCACGGCCTCCCCCTCGCCGCCCGCCACCACGACGGCGAAGTCGTCCCGCACACGCGTGGCGAGGGCCGCGCTCTCGAGCAGCAGGTCGATCCCCTGGTACGGCTCGAGGTTGCCCACGTACATGATGATCGCCCCGCGTATTCCGAGACGGTCGCGGAGACCGGCGCCCGGAACGAAGTCGCCCTCGTCGAGCTGCGAGATGTCGTGCAGCGTCTCGACGTAGGGAGCGCCGCGCTCCACGGCCAGGTCCGCGAGGGCGTTGCACACCGGCGCTGTGGCAATGCTGCCCCGGATGGCCCGCCCCTCCATCCAGTCGAGGAGCCGCGCCGCAGGACGCAGCAGCCACAGCTTCTCCACCGTCTGCTGCGCGATGGATGAGTCCATGTCGTACACGTACGGTATTCCGTACAGCGACTTGAACAGCATCCCGATGAAGACCGCCTCCTCGCCGGCGTGGATGACGTCGTACTCCCTGCGTCGGACCAGCCGCCAGGCCTCGCGGAGGAGCAGCGCATCGCACACCAGCTTCCGGGCGGAAATCCCCGGCGGCACGTAGCGGATTCCCGGCGGAGACGGGATGCGGTGCAGCCGGATGCCCGGGTACTCCCGGTCAGCGCCGAGGTGGTACGTGACCACGTCCACGGACGCCCCGCGTTCGCTGAATGCACGGAGGACGAGGTCCACGGCGATGGGCGTGCCGCGATCGAGGTGGTACGCGTGCGGCGCGAGCATGAGGACGTTCAATGGCGTCCCTCCGGTCGCGCCAGGCCGGGCTCCCGGTCGGCCCGTACGATGATGGGCGAGCCGAGGCGGCGGGTGAGGCCCGCCCTGCGTGCCACGCCTTCCAGCGCGCGGGCCACGCGGATGCTTCCGATGGTGCGATGCAGGACCATGGGCAGGGCGTACTGCGGCTTCGATCCAGCGACGTGGAATCCATTCCCGGCGAAGGCGTCCCGGAGCATCGCCGGATGGAACGTCCGGAACGTCCGCGTATCGGTCTCGAGACGGCGCTTCAGGCCGAAGGTCGCACCGGCAAAGCGGTTGAGGCTCCTGAGCGAAGCGAAGTCCACGATGACGGACCGGGCGGCGACCCGGCACAGCTCACCGAGGAAGGCGCGCCAGTCGGCCACATGGGCGAGCATGCGGAAGGACAGGACGACATCGAAGGCGGCGTCGGGGTACGGGGTGTCGGCGAGGTTGCCGACGTGGAAGCGGCAGCGGCGACCGTCGAGCCACTCCGTCAGGCGGGCAGCACAGCCGGGCTGACTCCCCAGCACCGTGACATCGTGACCGGCGCGCAGCAGGTACGGCACGAGCTGCGCGTGTCCGCCGCCGACGTCCAGGACGCGGAGGTGTTCCGGCCCACCCGGCAGCAGGGTCAGCATCGTCCGGCCCTGGACGTCGAGGAACCATTCGCCCACGGGTCCCGCGAACCGGGCGGCGTACGCGTCCGTCGCGGCCTCGACATCCGCATGCTCCACCACGCCGTCGCTCATGTGGAACGCACGGTCCGGCTCCGTCGCGGCCGGGGCCGGCCGAGGAGCCCCTCGCTCCAGTACCACTCGGCCGTGCGGCGGAG
>DATHVO010000188.1:0-5774 GCA_035461265.1 Longimicrobiales bacterium | reverse complement strand
GCAGGACGGTCGCGAAGCGCCAGGGCCTGGGCGTGTCGCCTGCCACGATCCGCAATGCCATGTCGGACATCGAGGAGAAGGGTTTCCTCTACCATCCGCACACGTCGGCCGGCCGGATTCCGACGGACCTCGCCTACCGGTACTACGTCGATTCCCTCATGCGGCCGGTCCGGATTCCGGTGGCGGATCAGCGACGCGTGCGGCGGGAGCTCGCGGTGGAAGGCCCGGGCGCGCTGGAGCGCCTGATCCGTCGCTCCATACAGGTGCTCGGGCTGGTGACGGGCGAGCTGGGCGTTGCCATTGCGCCACGCCTCGAGGAGGTTGTCCTCGAGAAGCTGGAGCTCGCGCTGGTATCGGCAGAGAAGATCCTGCTGGTCCTGACGCTCCGGAGCGGAGTGGTCCGGACGGTGTACGTGGATCTTCCGGGCGCCCTGCCGTCCCAGACTCTCGTGGCCGTGACCATGATCCTCAATGAGCGGCTGGCGGGCCTGACGCTCGACCAGATCCGGCACTCACTGCCGGAGCGGCTGCGGGACGCGGCGGCGGACGACTCGGCCTCCGACCTGCTGAACATCTTCATCCAGTCGGCGGAAGACCTGCTCGACCCGGGGGGCATGACGGGCGCGGACCTGCTGCTGGGCCGGACGAGCGTACTGGCGAACCAGCCCGAGTTCTCGAGCGGCCCGCGGCTGCGGAGCCTCATCGAGCTCACGGAGCAGAAAGAGCTCCTGAAGGATGTGCTGGCATCCCGCGAACACGAGAGTGCTCCGCGGATCACCATCGGGGGCGAACACGGTGAACCCAAGCTGAGCACGCTGACGCTGGTGACGTCGGAGTACCGGGTCGGCAACCTGTGCGGCGTCCTCGGGGTCATGGGTCCCACGCGAATGCCGTACGAGAAGGTGGCGGCCATTGTCGAGTATACGAGCAACCTGATGAGCGAGCTGGCGGCACCCGCGGGCAACGAAACGAATGCGTGACTACTACGAAGTCCTGGGCGTTGACCGTAGCGCGGACCAGGACGCGATCAAGCGGGCCTATCGCAAGCTCGCCCTCCAGCACCACCCGGACCGGAACAACGGATCGGCGGCGGCGGAGGAGCGGTTCAAGGAGCTGACGGAGGCCTACGAGGTTCTGCGCGACGCCGACAAGCGGGCCGCCTATGACCGGTTCGGCCACGCCGGCGTGAAGGGCGGGGCGGGAGCCGGATTCAGCGGGTTCAGCTTCCACGATGCGCTGGAGATATTCATGCGCGATTTCGGCGGATTCGCCGGTGTGGAGGACCTCTTCGGGGCGTCCCGGGGCCAGCGGGGCCCGAGTCGGCGGAAGGGGCCGGACATGCGGGTGACGCTGCCCGTCACGCTGGAGGAGGTGGCCAGCGGCGTGCAGCGCACGCTCCGTGTGGATGTCCTCGACGCGTGCGCCGGCTGCAGCGGCTCCGGCGCTGCCGAAGGCACATCGCCCGTGACCTGTCAGTCGTGTGGGGGCGCCGGCGAGGTTCGGCGGGTACAGCGTTCGTTCCTCGGCCAGCTGGTGAGCGTGATGCCGTGCCCTGATTGTGGCGGCGAGGGACAACGTGTGGAGGAGGCGTGCCCGGAGTGCGGCGGGCGGGGTGTGGCGCGCGCCTCGAAGGAGATCGATGTGGCGGTCCCGCCCGGCGTCTCGTCCGGGGACTATCTCACGCTGCGGGGGCGCGGCAATGCAGGTCTGCGGGGCGGACCCCGGGGCGACCTCCTTGTGGTCCTCGAGGTCGAGGAGGACCCCCGCTTCATGAGGGATGGCGCAGACCTCATCCACGAGCTTCCCAGAACGTTCAGCCAGGCCGCGCTCGGCTTGGACGCGGAAGTCCCGGCCATCGGTGAGACGCTGCGCCTGAAGATCGCGCCGGGAACGCAGTCGGGCCGCCTGCTCCGGCTGCGGGGCAGGGGGCTGCCGCACCTCCAGGGCGGCGGCCGCGGCGACCTCATCGTCCGGGTGCTCGTGTGGACGCCGACGCAGCTTACGCCTCAGCAGGAGGACGTGTTCCGGCAGCTCGCCCGGGTGGAGGCACCCGCCGAACGCGCTGATGACGGGCGCGACCGCGGCTTCTGGAGCCGGGTCCGGGAAGCGCTCACGGGAACCTGACGTGGCGGACCGGTGGCTCCGGGTCGCCGTCCGGCGCCCGCCGGCCGGGCGGGCCGAGCTGCTCCTCGAGGGGCTGCTCTCGGCCGGTGGTTCCGCCGTGGAGGAGACCGCCGACCGGTACGTCACGTATCTGCCGCTGCATGGCGACCGCGAGGCCGTCCTTCACCGCCTCCGCGCGGCACTCGATCGGGTACTGGGACCGGAGCCGCTGGAGTTCGAGTTCGAGGATGTCCCGGAGGAGGACTGGATCGCCCTGTGGCGGGCCGGTCTTGGTGCCCGCCGCGTCGGCTCGCGCATCGTCGTGGCCCCGACCTGGGAGGCGGTGGACGCGGCGGACCACGAGGTCGTGATCCGCATCGATCCCCAAATGGCCTTCGGCACGGGTGAGCATGCATCCACCAGGGGGGTCCTCCGGCTCATGCAACGCGTGGTCCGGCCAGGCGCGCGTCTCATGGATGTGGGTACCGGCTCCGCCATTCTCGCCATTGCGGCCGCCCTCCTGGGCGCCGCCCATGTCCTCGCCGTGGAATCCGATCCCGACGCGATCCCCAATGCCGGTGAGAACGTCGCCATCAACGGCGTGGCCGACCGGGTCACGATTCAGTGCGGTCTGGCGGACGACGCGTTCTTCCGCGGGCAGGGCGCCGCAGCCTTCGATGGCATCCTGGCGAACGTGCTGAGCAGCGTGCTCCGGCCGTTGCTGCCCGCGTTTCACCGTGCCCTCGTCCCCGGCGGCTGGTTGATCCTCGCCGGCATCCTCGGCGACGAGGCGGCGGAGATGCGGGCGGCAGCCGTCGGCGCCGCCTTCGCGGTGGAGGCGGAGGACTCCGAGGAGCAGTGGTGGGGCGTGCTGCTGCGGCGCGTATCCTGACCGGGCGGAATCCGCACGGCCTCTAGGCCTGACAGGGCGTTCGCCACCGCGTCCCGCAGCATGGGGTCTTCCCCGGCAGCAAGCAGGATGCCCGCCAGCGAGGCGTGGAGCTGGGCGAGGATGTCCACCTCCCCAGCGCTGTCCGGCCCGGTGGCGGAGCGGTCGGCGGGCGGCGGTGGCGATGCCAGCGTCACAGTTGGGGCGCCGGACGCACCGGCCGCGGACAGGGCGGCGGCATACACCGAGGTCTCCTCCGCACCCCAGCCCGGCTGCTCCGCCACGCCGAGCGGGCACGGCAGCACCGCAAACCGGTCCTCGCTCCCACGGAGCGCCTCCACGAACCGAGGGTACGGGACATCCCTCCGCAGGTCGGCCCGTACCCGGCGGTGCAGGACGTCCGCCCGCATGCAGCGCGCCGGAGCACGGGCGAGCAGGAGCGCGGCGTGTTCGATGATCTCGGCATCCACGGGTGCCTCCGGGAGTTCGTTGTGCTACAATACCGGCTCCGCCGCCGGGCGCTGCCATGGCTGGCGGTGGCGACTGCTCGAGGAGGCGAGCGTGAGTGAGACGGACTGCATCTTCTGCCGCATCGCTGCCGGGCAGATCCCGGCGGACGTCGTCCGGGAGGACGCCGACACCGTGGCCTTCCGGGACCTGGATCCGAAGGCGCCGGTGCACGTCCTGATCGTACCCCGGCGGCACATTGCATCGGTGAACGACATCGAGGCGTCGAACGCCGGCCTCATGGGGGCGCTGGTCGTGGCGGCCAGCGAGGTTGCGGCGGCGGAGGGCGTGGCGGAGCGGGGCTACCGCCTGGTGATGAACACCGGCACGGCCGCGGGCCAGTCCGTCCCCCACGTGCATCTGCACGTCCTGGGCGGGCGCGAATTCGCGTGGCCGCCCGGCTAGCGGAGGAGGCGCGGCCATGAGCGAATTGAGCGATCGACTCCGGTCCGACCTGAACAGTGCGAGGCGCGAGCGTGACCGTCTGCGCACGATGGTGCTGTCCATGACCCTTGCCGAACTGCGGAACCGCGAGATCGAGCTCGGCCGCGCGGCGACGGACGCGGATGTCGTGGACGTCGTGGGCCGCGCAATGAAGCGGCGGCGTGAGGCCGCCGAGCAGATCCGGGCCGCAGGCCGTCCCGAGATGGCGGATCGGGAGGAGTCGGAGGCAGTGCTGCTCGCGGCGTACATGCCGGAGCAGCTCACCGAGGACGAGGTCCGTGCGTTCGTGCGTGATGCCGTTGCAGGGGGCGCATCGAACGTGGGTGCCGTGATGTCGGCGGTGATGCCGAAAGTGAAGGGGCGTTTCGACGGCCGGGAGACGAACCGCATCGTGCGGGAGGAGCTCGGCTGACGGATGCGGCCGACCCCATGAACCGACACGCCCTGGAGGTCCTGCAGTTCGGCGACGTCCTGGCGCTCGTGGCCGGACACGCCAGCAGCGGGCTCGGCGCCGACGCCGTGAAGGCGCTGCAGCCGTCAGACAGCGCGGCCGACGTAGTGGATGCGCTCCGGCGCGTCGATGAAATGTCCGTGTTCCTGGACCGCGTCCAGGACTGGCACATGCCTCCGATTCCCGATGCCCGCGCGGCACTCCGCCGGCTGGGCGTGGCGGGTTCCGTCCTCGAGCCCGTGGAACTGCGGGACCTGGCCATCGTCATTCGTGGTTCGGCGGAAACCCGGCGCGCACTCCTTCACCAGCCCGACGAGCACCCGCTGCTCGCCGGTGTCGGCGGACGCATGGCGCGCCTGGACGCCGAGGAACGCTGCATCCGGGCGGCGGTGGATGATGCCGGGAATGTGCGGGATACCGCGTCGCCTGCGCTGGCCCGCCTGCGTCGTGAGATGCGTGGCGCCCGCAACCGCATCGTGGAGCGCCTGGAGCAATACGTCGCGTCGCTCCCGTCCCGCTTCCAGGTTGCCGACGCCAGCGTCACGGTGCGGGATGGCCGGTACGTCGTCCCCATCCGACGGGAGGGGCGCGGCGAAGTCGGCGGCCTGGTCCATGATGAGAGCGCGACCGGCCACACGCTCTTCGTCGAGCCGCCCATTGCCATCGAACTGATGAACCGGCTGCGGGAGCTCGAGATCGCCGAGGCCCGCGAGGTCCAGCGGATCCTGCGGGAATTGACGGAGTCCATCCGACCTGCGCGGCCCGCGATCGGCGAGTCGTTCGACGCGCTCATCGAACTCGACAGCCTCTACGCCCGCGCCGTCTACGCCCGGCGAACGGACGGATTCGCTCCCGCGATCGATCCCGACGGCGCCTGCTACACCGTCGTGAACGCCCGGCACCCGCTCCTGCTGGGTGCCGCCGAGAGCGTCGTCCCGTTCGACCTCGACCTGGAACCGGGCGAGCGGACACTGCTCGTCTCCGGGCCCAACACGGGCGGCAAGACGGTTCTGCTGAAGGCCATTGGCCTCATTTCAGTGATGACGCAGGCGGGGATCATACCGCCCGTCGGTCGCGGGACTCGCCTCCCCCTTTTCCGGGACGTCTACGCGGACATCGGCGACGAGCAGTCCATTGAGGCGAGCCTCTCGACCTTTTCGGCGCACGTCAAGAACCTGCGTGAGATCGTGGACGGTGCAGGCGAACGGTCCCTCGTGCTCATCGACGAGATGGGGAGCGGCACGGACCCGGCGGAGGGCGGCGCGCTCGCGGACGCCATACTCCGGACCCTCACCCGGCGCGGCGCGCTGACGGTCGCGACGACGCACCTGGGACAACTGAAGGAACTCGCCGCGGAGGAGCCCGGCGTGATCAACGCGT
>DATHVO010000187.1:0-1577 GCA_035461265.1 Longimicrobiales bacterium | reverse complement strand
GACGAGGCCAGGGCGAGCATTCCCGGCGACACTGATCGGGGACCGCCGTAGCTCCACCCGTGCCGGCATGGTAGACTGACACGCGGATCGAACGATGCGACCACCCTTGCCCCGTTTGCCATGACTTCGCCGCCCGCCGGGTCCGTGCCCGCCGTTGCACGTCGTCTGCTGACTGCCGGGATGATCGCCGGCCCGTTGTATCTCCTGGTCGGATACGCGCAGGCCCTGACCAGGGACGGATTCGACATGAGCCGGCACGCTCTCAGCCTGCTGAGCAACGGGGACTACGGCTGGATACAGACGGGCAACTTCCTCGTCACGGGCGCCCTCGTCCTGGCCGGCGCCCTCGGCCTGCGATTCGCCCTGGCGGGCTCACGGGCCGGCACGTGGGGCCCGATCCTCATGGCGCTCTACGGCGTGGGGCTCCTGGGCGCCGGGGTCTTCCCCGCCGATCCCGGCGCGGACTTTCCGCCCGGAACGCCCGCACCCACTGCCATGACCCGGGGAGGCCTGCTTCACTTCGTCTTCGGCGGGCTGGGCTTCTATGCTCTCATCGCCGCGTGCTTCGTGTTCGCGCGGCGACACGCAGCGCGGGGCGAGCGGGGCTGGATGGCGTACTCGGTGGTCACCGGGATTCTGTTCGCGCTGAGCTTCGGCGCCATCGCGTCGGGCTCCACGTCCCCAACCACGATCATCGCGTTCTACGCCGCCGTGACCTGGATCTGGCTGTGGCACGCTGCCGTTCACTACAAGGTACTAACGGGAACCGCCGCTTTCCGCGAAATCGTACATCACCAGGAGGCACGTTCATGACCCGACTCCACTTCGAGATCACCATCGCTGCGCCGAGGACGGCGGTCTGGGATGCGATGCTGAGCGACGCGACGTACCGGGAATGGACGGCGGCGTTCATGCCCGGCTCGTATTACGTGGGCGACTGGAGCGAAGGCAGCAGGATACTCTTCCTTGGGCCGGGTCCTGAGGGCGAGTCAGGGATGGTGAGCCGTGTGCTGACGAACCGGCTCCAGGAGCAGATCGTCCTGGAGCACGTGGGGGTGGTGGAGAAGGGCCAGGAAGACACGACGAGCGACGCCGTGAAGCCCTGGGCCGGCGCCAGGGAAAGTTATACGCTGCAGGACGTGGATGGGGGCACGCGGGTCCTGGTCACGATGGACACAACGGACGAGTACCGCGAGATGTTCGAGACCTCCTGGCCGGACGCCCTGCGCCGGCTCAGGGAACTGGTGGAGGGATAGCGCCTTGAAAGGGTCATCGCAGGTCCGGTCCGCGCGGGCGCGGCGGTGGCTCGCACTCCTGGCCGCCGCCCTGCTGCTCGACGCCTGCGCCGCCCGGGCACCCGCGCCGTCGGACACCGGAGACCGCGACGACCTGGAGCGCAGGCAGGCGGGATTCCTCTGGGCAATGGACCGCAGGAACGCCGACGTGTTGGCGAACTACTTCGCCGATGACGCGCTCCTGCACGTAGCCGGGATGCCGCCGGTGCGCGGGCGCGACGACATCGCCCGCTTCTACTCGAACGTGTTCCGGTTCCTCGCCGCATCGACACCCGTCCCGGA
>DATHVO010000186.1:0-27457 GCA_035461265.1 Longimicrobiales bacterium | reverse complement strand
GACATCGACGAGCTGTTCGTGCGGGCCGCACGACGGGATTTCCAGCCGGTCTTCACTGGCATCACCGCCCAGATCCGGGCAGCGGGTACGACCCGCCGGTTCCAGAGCTCCAACGTGATGGGGGTCGTCAACGGCAGCCACGAGACCCGGCGAGACGACGTCGTCGTATACACCGCGCACTACGACGGCCTCGGCATCGGCGCCGCCGTGGACGGCGACTCCATCTACAACGGGGCCTACGACAACGCCAGCGGCGTCGCGCTCCTCCTGGAGATGGCCGCCGGATTCGCCCGCCTGCGGGAACCGCCGGGACGCTCCGTCCTGTTCCTTTTCACCACCGCCGAAGAGGCGGGCATGCTTGGAGCGTCATGGTACGTCCGGCGGCCGGCCTTCCCCATCCAGCGGACCGTGGCGGCGCTGAACATCGACGGCGCGAACCTGTGGGGAGAGACACGTGACATCGGGGCGGTGGGACTGGAGCGGTCCACCCTGGGGGCCGTGTACCGTACACACGCGGCGGCGCTGGGCCTGCAGGTGGCCAACGAGCGAGCGCCGGGCAAGGGATTCTACTTCCGGTCGGACCAGTTCCCCTTCGCACGGGCCGGCGTGCCTGCCCTCTATCTGGACCACGGCACGGACTTCCGCAACCGACCCTCAGGATGGGGGGATGCCACGCTCTTCCGATACGAGACGGATCGCTACCACCTCCCCGCGGACCGGTACGATCCCGGCTTCGACCTCGCCGGCGCCGCGCAGCAGGGACGCCACGCGTTCCTGCTTGGCCTCGACGTCGCCAACACACCCGCCCGCCCCCGCTGGCACCCCGGCGGCAACGCCGGCCTCCGCTGACAACCCCTACAGCCCCGTCGGGCGGTCGATGAACGACCACTCCAGGCCGAACCGCCCCTCCAGGTGCGCCGCAAGCGCACGGACGCCCCACGTCTCCGTGGCATAATGCCCGCCGTAGAACACGTTGATCCCGCCCTCCTCGGCGTCGAAGAACGTGTGGTGCGACCCCTCCCCGGTCACGAAGGTGTCGAGGCCCGCCGCCAGTGCGTCCGCGATCATGCTCCCCGCACCCCCCGTGATGACCCCGACGCGCCGGACCACCTCCGGTCCGAACGGCATCATGTGAACCCGGCCCCCCAGCACTTCGTCGAGACGCGCCGCCAGCGCCTCCCGCTTCAGCTCGATGCGGCCCCACCACCCAAGCTCAAGGCCGTCCCGGCTGCCGAACCGCCCCGCCAGGTCAATCCCCAGCTCACGGGCGAGCACCGCATTGTTGCCCACCTCCGGATGAACATCCAGCGGGAGGTGGGCGGAGTAGACGGCGATCCCATGCTCCAGCAGTGGACGAAGACGACGAAACTGCCGCCCCGTCACCGGCTGGCTCCCGCCCCAGAACAGGCCGTGGTGCACCAGCAGCAGATCCGCCCCCCGACGAACCGCCTCGTCGATGGTCCCGGCGGACGCGTCCACCGCAGCAGCCACCCGGCTGACCCGGCCGCCGTTCTCGACCTGCAGCCCGTTCAGTGCCCCGGGCGCGTCCGGCACGTCCGCGATCCGCAGGTACTCGTCGAGGTACTCCACAACCTTGGACAGGCTTGCGCCATTCATCTTCACAACCTCTCGAACCGAAGACAAACCGTATGTGGACAAAAGAGGGGCAATTGTCCACAGCCGACTGCGCCCCTTTTTGGTACCGCCAACAACACCCTTTGAATCAACGAGTTAGACGTTTCTGACAGATTGTGGACAAGTTGACCCCGGTATGCTAAAACCGGGGCCGCAGCGTCGGCTGCAGCCCCGGCACGGGCATCCGGGAGGACTTCCCTGGTCTCAGATTCCCACCTTCGCCGGGGGTGGTGGCGGTGGCGGTGGCGTCACTGGCTCCTGGGGTGCGTTCCCGGTCCGTATTTCACCCGTGTGGACGGTGCCGTTCACCCTGCCGCCTTCGTCCAGCTTGATGCGCCGGGCGCGGATTTCCCCCTCGATGACGGAGGTCGCCTGCAGCTCGAGCCGGCTCTCCGCCACCACCGCGCCAGTGACCCTGCCGCCGATGATGGCGTCCTGGGTGGCCACGTCGCCGAGGACCACACCGTCCTTCCCGATGACGACGGCCTTCCCGGCCCGGACCGTACCCTCCACGGTGCCCTCGATGCGCAGCGTACCATCCGTCTCGCAGTCCCCCTTGACGCGCATGCCGGGGCCGATGATGGAGATCACGTTGTCGCGAGCCTGCTGCGCGCCGTTGGTTTCCTTCGCCATATCACCTTCGCCTTTGTTGGATTTGCTTCGGAACATCGCGTTCGCCCTTCACGGTTGCCGCACGTAGGCCAGCGGGTCGACCGGCTTGCCGTCCCGTCTGACCTCGAAGTGCAGGTGCGGGGCGGTGGACCTTCCCGTCGAGCCCGACAGGGCGATCACCTCGCCGCGCCGGACACGGTCTCCCGCCGTCACGAAAAGCCGGGACGCGTGCCCGTATACGGACTCCACGCCGAGGCCGTGGTCCAGGACCACATACTGCCCGTAGACGTCATCGATACCCGCCGCACGGACGAGCCCCGGCCCGGCTGCGCGGATATAGGAGTTCTTCGGCACCGCGATGTCCACCCCCGGATGCCGGGACCGGCCGTCGCTCAGGGAGCGCGTGATGAATCCCGCCGTGGACAGCGGCCACAGGTCGATGAGCGTGACCGCGGGATCCTCGGCCCGGGAGATGGTGCCCGAATCCCCTCGCAGCGGCGGCAGCACCGGACCGTCGTCGCCGGGCGCCTGCGCGTCTGCGCCCAGCAACTGCCGGACGCGTTCATACTGCGCCTCCACTTCCTGCAGCGTCCTGGCCAGCTCCGCCACCCGTGCCCGCTCGCTGTCCAGCTGCCGCAGCTCCGCCTCGAGTGCAGGCACGCGCGCCGCCTGCGCCATCACGGGGAACAGGACGGCCAGGGAAACCGCGAACCCGAGGAGGAGAATGACGCCCAGAACGACAAGGACCTTCAGCCGGGCATAGGATACGACGAAGCTGCGTGTCTCGAGGTCGCCATGGGGCACAACGATGATCGTGAGATGGCGATCCTCGCCGACCCGGACCTCCTCAGGAGACGACATCGGTCGCACTCCGGCCCGCCAGAATCTCGAAGACCCGCTCGAAATCCTCAGCGCCATAGAACGGAATCTCCACCCTGCCCCGGTGCCCCCTCGCCCTTCGGATCCTGACCTCCGTGCCGAAAACCCGCTGCAATTCCTCCTCCAGGGCCCTTTCGCCGGCCTCCCGGGGCTTCTCCTTGCTCACGGTTTTCCGCGCCCCGGGCTGCCGCGCGCGCTTCACGTGCGCCTCCATGTCCCGCACGCTCCACTCCCCGGCCACGGCCTGACGCGCCACCTCGGCCATCCGGCGGTCGTTTTCCAGGGCAAGCAGGGCGCGGGCGTGGCCCGCCGTCAGCGCGCCCTCCCTCAGCAGCTGCCGCACCGACGCCGGCAACTGGAGAAGACGCAATGAGTTCGCGACCGTGGACCGGTCCTTCCCCACCATCTCGGCGACCTGCTGCTGCGTCAGCTTGAACTCCTCGGCCAGACGCTGATAGCCCTCGGCTTCGTCCAGGGCCGACAGCTGAGACCGCTGCAGGTTCTCCACCAGGGCAAGGACGAGGAGCGTCCGGTCGTCCACGTCCCGCACAACGGCCGGAATTTCCTTCCACCCCAGACGCATTCCCGCCCGCCAGCGCCGCTCGCCCGCCACCAGCTCCCAGCGGGCGCCACCGCCTTCCGGCGCCGGCCGGACGAGGATCGGCTGGAGAAGACCGTTCTCCCGCAACGATGCCGTCAGGTCGGCGAGGTCCGCCTCGGCGAACTCGCGGCGGGGCTGATAGGGATTCGGGGCGATGCTCCCGACGGACAGCATGCGGGCCTGTACGCCGGGCCCGGGCGCGGCACCATCCTCCCCCAGGTACTCACCCAGGAGCGCGCCGAGTCCTTTCCCGAGACGATCGCGCTTCAAGAGCCCCCCTCCTGCGCGGCCGCCGCCGGCGCCCGGCTCCGTGCGCCATCCTGGGCGATGATCTCCTTCGCGAGGGCCAGATAGCTCTGGGCGCCCGCGGAGAGAATGTCGTACAGCACGATGGGCTTGCCGAAGCTGGGCGCCTCGGCGAGGCGGACGTTCCGGGGGATCACGCTGGTGAATACACGGCTGCCGAAGTACTCCTTCGCCTCTTCCGCCACTTGCCTGGAGAGGTTGAGCCGCTGGTCGTACATGGTGAGGAGGACGCCCTCGATCTCCAGGTGCTGGTTCAGGTTCTGCTGCACCAGGCGGACGGTGTTGAGCAGCTGGGAAAGGCCTTCCAGGGCGTAGAATTCGCACTGGATGGGGATGAGCACCGTGTCGGCGGCGGCGAGGGTGTTCAGCGTGAGCAGTCCCAGGGAGGGAGGGCAGTCCAGGAGGACGAACTCATAGTCCCGCTTCACGTCCGCGAGGGCGCGGCGCAGGACGAGCTCCCGGTGGGCGCGGTCCACGAGCTCGACTTCCGCCCCGACGAGGTCCTGGCTGGAGGGGACGATGTCGAGAAAGGGAAAATGGACCCGCTCCACCCGGACGTCGGCGATGGGCACGCCGTCCACGAGGACATCGTAGACCGAGCCTTCCAGCGTCGCCCGGTCCATGCCCATGCCGCTCGTGGCGTTCCCCTGGGGATCCATGTCCACCACGAGGGTGCGGCGCTCCGCTACTGCCAGGCCTGCTCCGAGATTGATGGCCGTCGTCGTCTTGCCGACGCCGCCCTTCTGGTTCGCGATCGCAATGACGCGCGACATTCGCCTCCGGCGACGGAATGGACTCATGCGTGGGGACGTGAATATAACCCGCCGCCGTGAGGGTGGTAAAGCGCCGGTTGGGCCAGCGACCTGCGCGGCCGGGCCAAAGTGGCGTCCCACCTTGACCCCGGGCGCCCTCGGGGGGAGATTCCGACATCATCACCCCGTCGAGGAGTCCCCGCATGCGGCCGGTCGCCCTTCGAGCCTTCGCATCCCTGATTCCGCTGGTGTTCTTCGCCTGTGGAGGCGACTCCACCACGGGCCCGCCGGCCGACGTCATCCCCGAACCCCTGGCCGGCCGGTGGGCGGCGGAGCCCGCCTGCGTGCCGTCGGGATGCGGCTTCATCCTCGCGCCCGTCAGCGATCCCACCAATACCTTCAACGCCACGGCGGTGCTCGGCATCACCACGGAGATCACCATCGCGCGCTCGGGCGGCTTTTCCCTCACGTCCACCGGGACCGTGCCCGCCAGCGGCACCGCCCGCGTGGCGAGCCCCGGCATCCTCGTCGTGACGTCCCTGGGCGGCGCCGTGGACACCATCGACTACAGCATCAGCGGCACCGCCCTGAGTATCCACATCAGAAAGGCCTACACCTTTCCCTACGTCACCAGCGACGGCGTCCCCGTTCCCGCCAACGCCGGCGGCGTCTTCCACCGGAAGTGACGGCCGTGTTTCACGTGAAACGGCAGGCCGCAGCACCGGCCGGTGTTTCACGTGAAACAGTACCCCCCAGCCGGGGCCACGCGGCGGGGAACACCGTACCCGGACGCCGCCCTCCTTGTCGGCTATCTCCATACCATCGCGTATGACCTCTCCACCCGAGTCTGGCCGCGCTCGCATCCGCCTTCAACTGTACGGACGCGTACAGGGGGTCGGGTTCCGGGCCTTCGCCCGGGAACTGGCCCGGGACCTCTCCCTTGCCGGCTACGTCCGCAACCGGCCCGACGGCAGCGTGGAAGTGGTGGCCGAGGGGCCCGCCGCCGTCCTTGCGGTCCTGCGCCGTCGTCTCGAGCAGGGCCCTCCATACGGGGACGTACAGTCGGTGACGGTGGAGGCGTCGGAGGGAGGGGATCTGCGGGACCCCTTCGAGATCCGGTGGTAGGCGCCCGGGGCCGGGGCGGCGGGGGGGGCGGGGGCGGACTCCTGGGGAATCTGCTCTGGGTCCTGCTCCTCGTGAACGTCTTCACTGCAGGGGCCGGCGCCCTGGTGGGCCGGCGGATGGAGAGCGTCCGCACGGGAGTGCTGGCATACCTGGCCGTGAGCCTGGTGGCGTCCGCCCTGGTGCTCGTCGCCTATGCGGGGAATGTGTGTCTAGCGGCGCTCGCCGGCTGGTGGGCGCGCCGGCACCACCGGTAGCGCCGGGCCTCGGGTCCCGGCGCCGGCCGGGACCCGAGGGTCAGTCCCCGCGCGACGCCTGGAACTTCTTCCGCTCCCGCATGATCTGCAGCTGCTGCGGGATGGACGCGAAGTTCATGGATGCGTAGTAGAGGTTCAGGCCCGACGCGAAGTTCAGGAAGATCACCGTCATGAAGATGGGCATGGCGTACATCATGAACTTCATCTGGGGGTTCTGCTCCGTCATCGAGCGCGTGCTGAGCCACTGCATGAGGAACATGCTCACGCCCAGCAGGACGGGCAGGATGTAGAGGGGATCGGCCCTGGACAGGTCGGGGAGCCAGAGGAAGCCGACGCCGCGGAAAGCGATGGTGCTCTGGAACACGAAGAACAGTGTGATGAGGATCGGGAGGGGGAAGAGCATGGGCAGGCAGCCGCCCATGGGGTTGAAGCCCTCCTCCTTGTAGAGCCGGAGCATCTCCTTCTGGAGCTTCTCGGGGTCGTTCTTGTACTTCGCCTGGACCTCCTTGAGCTTCGGCTGAATCTCCATGTTCTTCATCTGGGACCGCATGGCCTTGGCGTTGAGGGGCCACATGGCGATGCGGATGAGGATGCCGAACAGGACGAGGACCCAGCCGTAGCCCACGCCCAGCAGGTCCTGGAGACCGTACAGCGCCCACTGGATGGCGTGGCCCAGCGGCCGCAGCACGGGACGGAAGGCGCGCCACCCGAAGGGGTTCACGTCCTCGAAGTTGGAGCCCACCTCGGCGAGTCTCTGGGGCTCCTGCGGTCCCATGTAGAGGCGGAAGGCGAAGGTCCCGGAGGCGTCGGGCAGGAGCGTGACGCTCATGCCCGCCGCGTGGTCGTCGGGGAGCGGGTCGGCGATGAGGCCGCCGAACCTGCTCTGCGACTCCGGGTGGGTGATGACCGCGGTGACGAAGTACTTGTTCTTGACGGCTGCCCAGAGGAGCGGACCGTTCTCTATGCGCTGGGCCCGGACGGAGCCGAGCCTGACGCTGGAGATGCCTTCGCGCTCCGAGTTCACCACGTAGGCCAGGGCCCGCTCGTCCTCCTGCGGCAGGGCCTCGTTCATGGCGAGGCGCCGGGGCAGACCGATGACGAGTGTGGGCGTCTGGTCGCCGAGGCCCGTGACGGCCATGCGGACGCCGACGGTGTAGCGGTCGGGGTCGAACGTGTAGGCCACGCTGACGGCGGGCCCGTCATCGCCGCCGTGGGCCAGCTCCAGCGTCCGGGCTTCGCCTTCGGCCACGGCGAACGTGTCGGAATCCGTGGCGAAGGTCAGGCCGTCCAGCGGGATCTCACGCGTGCCTATGCGGAGGCGGTAGGAGAAGAGACCCGGCAGGTCCTCGTGGGAGAGCTCGACCCGCTCGCCCTCCCGGTCCTCGTGCAGGACGTCGTACTGGAGGAGCCGGGCCCCCACGACCGCCGCCCCCCGGGTGGAAATCCGGTACTCGTAACGCGGCGAGGCGGCGACGATGGTGTCTGCGGGGACGGTCGCGTCGGCGACCGGGAGTGCTGCTGCGGGGGCGTCCGTCGCCGGCGCCGGCGCTTCGGTCCTCTCCGCGATGCCCGGTGTATCGGCAGGGACATCCGAGGGGGCCGTCACCGGCACCGCGGCGGTATCCGCCGCCGGCGCCTCGACCAACGGGGGGCGCTCCGGCGGGAGCAGCAGGTTGGTCACGACCATGACGGCGATCATGAGGATCACCGCCAGCAGGAAACGTCCGCTGTCCATCAGTCCATTCGCTCGTGCATCAGTGGCCGGTCCGGCGGATCGCCGGTCCCGGGAACCGGGTCATAGCCGCTCCCGCCCCAGGGGTGGCAGCGGAGCAGCCTCCGCAGGGCCAGCCACCCCCCGCGCCCTGCGCCATGGCGCCTGATCGCCTCAGCGGCATACGCCGAGCAGGTGGGCGTGTACCGGCACGCGGGTGGCAGGAACGGCGAGACGCCGACCTGGTAGCCCCGGATGATCAGGAGGAAGAGTCGCGCGAGCACCGCCGCTCCACCCAGCGGACCAGTTCATCCCGGAGCTGCGTGAAGGATGCATCGTACGCCTCCCGGCGCGCGCGCACCAGAACGTCCACGGGGCTGCCCAGACCCGCCAGGCGCGGCAGCACCTCGATCCGGAGAGTCTCCCGGATGCGGCGCTTGAGGCGGTTGCGCTCCACGACGGTGTGGCGATGCTTCGGCACGACGACGCCGACACGGGGATGCGCAACGGGGGAAGCCGAGTCGAAGACGTCCAGATGGGCCGTCCCGCTTCGCTTCCCCCGTCTGAAGATCCCGCGGATCTCAGCATCGCGCGTGATGCGCCGACTGTGAGGCAGCCTATGGCCCCCCTCAGGCAGGGGCCCCGCCGCCATGACGCACCGGGCTACTGCTTCTTGCCGACGGTCACCACGAGGCGCTTCCGCCCGTGCCGCCGACGGCGATTCAGCACCATTCGCCCCGCCTTCGTCGCCATGCGCGCGCGAAAGCCGTGCTTGTTCTTCCGCTTCCGGCTGTGCGGACGGTACGTAGGCATGCCCATGTCGTGACTCCGACTCTGAAATCCTGGCTCGCAAAGACCTGAAGTATACCGGAAACCCGGCGGAATGGTCAATCCCCGGAGGCGGGCCGGGCCGGTAGACGGGGGTGCGCCGCCCCGCGTTGACTTATCCACACCCCGTCCGTAACCTTCCTCCCTGAGCTGGCTACCCGCCACCGATGGGCGAGATGGAGTTGACTGCCGCGGAGGCCTGGTCCCGCATCCTTGAGCGAGCCAGGCCTCTGCTTCCCGAGCACACGTTCAGGATCTGGCTCGAGCACACGGAGCCGCTGGCGCTGTCCCACGACCGTCTGGCGGTGGCGGCGGGCAGCGACTTCGCTGCGGAGTGGATCGAGGACAAGTACGGCGACCTGCTGGCGGACGTTGCCGAGCGCGTCTTCGGCCGCGCCATCGGCCTCACGTTCCAGCACCAGAGCCGGGATGGCGTGGCGCGCCCGGCGCCGCCGCCGGAGGCGGAGCCGGCCGGGCAGCAGGCACCCACGCCGATGTCCACCACGCCACCGCCGGGCGGTGTCGTGTTCGGCTCTCCGCTCAACGACCGCTACAGCTTCGAGCGCTTCGTCGTCGGCGCGAACAACCAGCTGGCAGCCGCGGCGTGCCGGGCGGTGGCGGAGGCGCCTGCCCGTATGTACAACCCGCTCTTCATCTATGGGGGAGTGGGCCTCGGGAAGACGCACCTCATGCACGCCATCGGGCATGTCCTCCTCCTCCGGGATGGGGCGAAGCGCGTGGCGTACGTGTCGAGCGAGCGGTTCACGAACGATCTCATCGCGTCCATCCAGGAAGGCCGCATGTCGGACTTCCGCAGGCGCTACCGGGACATCGACCTGCTCCTCATCGACGATGTCCACTTCCTGGGTGAGAAGGAGCGGACGCAGGAGGAGTTCTTCCACACGTTCAACGCCCTCCACGATGCCCAGCGCCAGATCGTGATGACGAGCGACCGCCCGCCGAAGGAGATTCCTGGCCTGGAAGAGCGGCTCGTCTCGCGATTCGAATGGGGTCTGGTGACGGACATCAAGCCGCCGGACCTGGAGACCCGCGTCGCCATCCTCCGGAAGAAGGCGGAAGACGACCGCATCGCGCTGGCCGACGAGGTCCTGGACTACATCGCACGGAACTGCCGGTCGAACGTGCGGGAGCTCGAGGGCGCCGTGATCAAGCTCCTCGCGTACTCGTCCCTCACCCGCCGCGAGGTGACGCTCGAGCTGGCCAAGGAAGCGCTCGGCGGCGTCCTCCGGTCCGGCCCGCCGGTGGAGCTCACGGCGGACCTCATCCGGGACCGGGTGGCCGCGGAGTGGGGCACGACCGTCGACGGACTCACGTCCAAGCGCCGCACGAAGGACCTGACGGTTCCGCGCCAGGTAGCCATGTACCTCATCCGCGAGCTGCTCGATCTTTCCCTGGTGGAAGTGGGCAACCTGTTCGGCGGCCGGGACCATTCCACGGTCATCCATGCCGTGAACAAGGTCGAGGAGGACATGGGTGAGGACGACGCCTTCCGCGCACGCGTGGAGCTTCTGCGCGGGCAGCTCGGCGGGTGAGGACAATGTGTGGATACGGGTGTGAGCGGCGGGGGGAACGTCCACACGGCGACGGGCGATGTGCAGTACCCGCCGGTTGTCCGCAGGCCGTGCACATCCCTTCCACACCGGGGCCGGGACGCAGGGCGTCTGTCGCAGACGGACTTACGGGAGGCCGGGACCTGTAATCCACAGTCCCACACTCCCTACTACTACTACTGGATGTATATCTAATAACAAGGGAAGTATCCCTTGCTGTGCGAAACTCGGAATCCGAGCTGGAAAGGCACGCGCAGAATGCGCACAACGTGAGGCGTTCATGAAACTCAAGATCACGCGTGACAACCTGCAGCAGGGTCTTGCCGCCGTGAGTGCGAGCATCCCCACCCGGACGACGCTGCCCGTTCTCTCCAACATCCTCATCGATGTGGGGGAGGACAGCATCGCCATGTCCGGAACGGATCTCGACATTGCCGTGAGCGTTACGGTGCCGGCCGACGTGGATGAGCCCGGCTCGCTGACCGTACCGGCGAAGAAGCTACAGGAGCTGGAGCGTGAGCTGCCGGAGCATCCGGTTCGCCTGGCGACGAAGGGTGACCGTCTCGAGCTCACGTGCGGAAGGGCGACCTTCCGTCTCAACGGGATGCCGCGGGATGAGTTCCCCACCTTTCCCGCAGTGGACTTCTCCGAATCGTGGAAGGTCCAGGGACGAGTGCTCCACGAGCTGATCCATCAGACCTCCTTCGCCGTCTCGACCGAGGAGAGCCGGCCCATCCTGAACGGCGTGCTCTGGCAGCTCGGCGAGGACGAAATGCGCATGGTGGCGACGAACGGTCACCGCCTCGCCAGGATGCGGGTGCCGGCCAGCGCTGCGGGCGCACCGAAAGCCGACCTCATCGTACCGCCCAAGGCACTCCAGCAGGTCCAGCGGCTGTTCAGTGCGGATGCCGAGATCGAAGTGGCACGCAGCGAGAACCACATCGGTTTCCGCCGGGACGGCACGCAGGTCTACACTCGCCTCATCGAGGGTCCGTATCCGAACTACGAGCAGGTGATCCCGAAGGACAACGACAAGTTTGCCATTGCCGGCCGGAACCAGCTCGTTCAGGCGCTCCGGCGGATGGCCGTCGTGGCGAGCGACCAGACACATCGGGTTCGTCTGGGATTCACGTCGAACACGGTCCGCTTCTCCGTGGAGACGCCGGACCTGGGCGAGGCCCACGAGGATCTGGAAGTGGAGTACGCCGGTGAGCCGATGGATATCGGCTTCAACGCCAGCTACCTGCTGGAGGTGCTGAAGTACATGCCGTCGGACGAGGTCAAGCTGACCTTCAAGGCGCCGGAGCGTGCGGCGACCCTGGAGCCGGCGGGCGCGGAAGGCGAGGTGCCGGACTACCTCTGCCTGGTCATGCCGCTCCGCCTCCTGGACTGAGGGGGAGAGTGGCGGCATCGGCAGGTGCGGCAGCGGCGGCGGCAGCCGCCCAGGCGATCAAGGCCTCGGGCGCAGTCGTGCACGTCGTGCCCCGGGAATTCGACCGCCTGGTACGGAAGGCGGGCGATCCGATAGTGGTGCACGCCATGACCGGCGTCTTCTCGAAGAAGCACCAGTATCTGGCGGCGTACAAGGGGCTGATCTTCTATACCGTGACGCCGGACGCGCTGATGTTCTCCTCGGGCGTCGAGGTCCTGGAGTCGAAGCGGATCTGGATCCCCGGCTGACCTGAGCAGGCCGGCCGGGGTGCGGCGAGGGAACTCCAATGCGCAGAAACGCCGGTTCGCGTTGACTCCACCGAATCGGCCACATACGTTTAGTCTGGTCGGCGGCGTGCGGCTGCCTGCGACCCCCGCCCCGGTGCGATTCCTTCGCCTGCCGGGTGTCCATTTCCAATCGCTGGTTCGTCACGCCGAACTTCCTTCCGGATGTGGGCCGTGATCGAGATCAGGCTTCTCGGACGCGTCTCCGTTACCGTAGACGACCAACCGCTGACCGGCGAAGCCGCGCAGCGCCGGCGTCTCGCCCTCCTCGCCCTCCTGTGCACGTCGCCGCCGAAGCCCGTGGGACGGGACCGGTTGATGGTTCACCTCTGGCCCGAGAATGACGGCGAGTCCGCCCGCCACCTCCTCAGCTCGTCCCTCCACGTCCTGCGGAAGGCACTGGGCTCGGACGCCGTCCTGACGACGGGGGACCAGGTCGAGCTGAACGCGGAGCGCGTGCGCGTCGACGTGCGCGACTTCGACGACGCCGTCCGCCGCGGCGACTGCGAGGCCGCCGTGGCGCTGTACGGCGGTCCCTTCCTGGAGGGTCTTTACATTTCCAGCACGCCCGATTTCGAACAGTGGGTGGACGGCCGGCGGGCGGAGCTGGCGCGACAGCATGAAGCGGCGCTGGAGGGTTGTGCCCAGCTCCGCGCTTCGGGCGGAGACATGGACGGCGCGGTGGAGGCGTGGCGCAGACTCGCGGCCCTGGATCCCTACAGCGCCCGCACGACGCTGGGCCTCATGAACGCGCTTGCCGCCGCGGGCAATCGCGCCGCCGCTCTCCAGGCAGCGCGGGTACATGAGCAGCTCCTGGAGGCGGAGTTCAGCGCCGCGCCGGAACCCGAGGTCCTGCGTCTCTCGGAGCAGCTGCGACAGGAACCGCCACCGGCCGCCCCTGCGGCAGTGCCCGACACGGCGGAAGTCCCGGGCGATCGGGCGGCTGCCGCAGTACCGGCCCCGAAGGCGGAGGCAGCGGAGGCACCGACGGCCGCCGATCCGCCGGCCCCGGCGCACAGCCCGTTCGAGCGGATGCGCGTCCTGCCCATCCCTCCGCGCCAGGTTTCGCGCCGGCGGATCCCGGGCAGGCGGGTGCCTGTCGCGGCGGTCGTCGCCTTCATCGTTGTCGTGACGGCGGTTGTCACCACCGTGCTCTGGAAGAGGACGTCGCTGCCGGCACCGGAGCCGGGCGTCATCGCGGTGGTGCCGCTGGCCGGACGTGGCGGCGACGCGTCGGACGACTACCTGGCTGCGGGCATTGCATGGCACGTCATCGACGCACTCGGCCGGTCGCCCCGCCTGCGCATCGTGAACAGCGCGTCTTCGTTCATGTACCGTGACAGTCAGCAGGACCCGCGGGTCATCGGCCAGCAGCTCCGCGCCGACGGGCTCGTGACCGTGTCCGTGCGCACGTCGGGGGAGCAGATCCGCGTGGCGGTGGAGCTCGTCCGGACATCCGATGGACTGCGACGCTGGGGCAGCCAGCACGAGGGCCGTCGCGACCGCATCTTCGCCATGGAGGACGCCGTGGCCTCGGCGGTGGCTGCGGCGCTGGACGTGCCGGTGCCCGTGGCGGGCCGCATGCCGGTGAAGGGGGAAGCCCACGAGCTGTACCTGCAGGGCCGCCACGCATGGAACCGGCGGACGCCTTCGGCGCTGCTGGACGCCCTCGCCCTGTTCCAGCAGGCCGTGGACGTGGACCCGACGTACGCGTGGGGCCACGTCGGCGTGGCGGACACATACAACATGCTGGGCAGCTACGACTACGGCGTGCTCGCTCCCGACAGCGCCTTCCCCCGGGCTCGCGCCGCGGCGGAGCGCGCACTCTCCCTCGTCCCGGACTTCGAGCCCGCGCACGCGGCCATCGCCAATGTGCGGATGAACTACGACTGGGACTGGGCGGGCGCCGAGAAGAGCTTCCGCCGGGCGATCGAGCTCAATCCGGGCTACACCCCGTCCAGCGAGTGGCTCGCCGGCCTCCTCATTGCCCGACGCCGGCTGCCCGAGGCCATGGCACTGCTGCAGCAGGCGGCCGAGTACAACCCGGCCTCGCCGCTCATGTTCACGAACCTGGCGCACTATCACTACTACGCCAGGGAGCCCGCGATTGCCATGCGCTACCTGGACCAGGCTCTCCGCCTCGACCCCGGCTTCGGCCGCGCCCACGTCCTGAGGGGCCTCGTGCTGTGCCAGGCGGGGCAGGTGACCGAGGCCATCGCCCTGTTCGAGGAGCTGGCCCGCCGGTCCCGGGAGGACGACCCCATCGTCGCGGGCCTGCTGGGCTACGCCTACGCCATCGCCGGCCGGCAGACTGACGCCCTCGCACAGGCGGAATGGCTTGCGGCCAGGGCGCGCGTGCGGCACCAGCCCGTGGAGTACGAGGCGCTCGTGTACCAGGGGCTGGGCGATGCGGAGAGGGTCTTCGCCCTCCTCGACATCGCCATGGAGAGGCGCTCGGGCAGCCTGGTCTATCTGCAGGTCGAGCCGCTCATGGACAACCTGCGCCACCTCCCCCGTTTCAGGGATCTGGCTACCCGGGTCCACGGGGAGTCCGTCGCGCTCGCACCCTGAAACCCGCGCGGTCCCGACGCGCGCCGCTCCCGATGACGGGCGCCGCGGACGATGTGCGCGGGAAGCGCCGCGCCGCCGCTGTCCCGCAGCCCGCAGCGGACCTACGTTGCGGAGCGATGCGCGGCGTGACCGCGCGCCGTTTACCCATCGGTCCCGAACCCGTACGAACATGAGCAACCGCCTCGACGACACGCCCTATCCGCTGCTGCGGCACCTCACGCTCCCGGTGACCGCCGTCACCACCGCCGCCGACGGCCGGCGGAACGGTTTCATCGTGAACAGCGCCCAGCGGGCATCCCTGGTGCCTAGCGTGCCGCGGGTGTCCCTCTACATCTCGAAGCCCAGCGTCTCCCACGGCCTCCTTCTGTCCAGCGGCGTGTTCGCCGTCCACCTCCTCGGGACGGACCAGTGGGACGTGATCCGGACCCTCGGCCTGCAGAGCGCGCGGGACGTCCCGAACAAGCTGGACGCCCTCGACGTGCGGACGGGCGTGACGGGGTGTCCCGTGCTGACGGACGTCATCGCGTCGTTCGAGTGCAGGGTGGTGAATGCCATGGACGCGGGAGCCGCGACGTTCGTCCTGGGCGATGTGGTGGAGATGACGCGCGGGCGCGACGCCGATGTCATGACCAGCACGTGGTTCCGGGAGCACATGCCGCCGGACATCAGGCGGGACTACGAAGCGCTTCTGGCCTTCGCGCAGCAGTACCTGGAGCCGCTTTCGCATGAGGTGGCCAGGGAGCCGTGGGGCGGGCCGACGACGACGCCGTGACGCCGGGGGGCCAGGCTCCCGGTTCGCGTTGCGGCGCGTGGCGAAATGGTCTTGCTACCGTGGAGCAGGTGGAGCGCCGGATCCTCCATGCCGTCCGGAACGGCCCCTGGCGCCCTTGCCGGGAATGTCGTCCGCGGCGGCGGGCGCTGCCATGGCGGAACGGGAAGGAACGCGAATCGGGAGCCTGGCCCCTGCGCTACTGCAGGTCCGCCGCGCTGAACAGCGACGCCGCCTCGTAGCCCGCGGCCTCGATGCGCGACCGGCCGCCTTCATCCCGGTCCACGACGGCAAGGATGCCCAGGACGCGCGCACCCGCCGCCGCCACGGCGGTCGCCGCCCGGAGCGCGCTCTCGCCGCTGGTGATGACGTCCTCCACCACCACGACGTCCATCCCGTCCCCGAGGTTGCCCTCGATGACCCGGCCCGTGCCGTGGGACTTCGCTTCCTTGCGCACGGTGAAGGCCTCCAGCGGACGCCCGGCCGCGGCGGCGGCGTGGGCGATGGCGTAGGCCACCGGGTCGGCACCCAGCGTCAGACCGCCCACCGTGGCGGGCTGCCAGCCGTGTGCGTCGAGCTCGGCCAGGCCGAGCCGGCCGATGAGCAGCTGGCCGCGGCCCGACATGGTGGTCAGGCGGGCGTCGATGTAGTAGCTGGAGCGGGCTCCGCTGGCCAGGACGAAGTCCCCGGTCCGCACGGACCGCGCGCGGAGCAGGTCACGCAGCGCCTCGCGGTCGGCCTCGCGGCTCACGTCGCCTCCTCCCACTCCGATGCGTCGGCCGCCGGCGCGAACGTCCCGAGGCGGGCGATGGCGGACCTCACCTCCGCACTGTCCAGCGGTTCGCCTGCCGCGGAGTCCCACTCCACGAACTCCATGAAGCGGTCGTCGTGGCCGGCGCCCCTGAAGAGCCAGGCCCGCCCACCGGCGGCCGCCACGGCGTCGCGCGTGGCCAGCCATGCGGCGGCGTATTCGTCGAGGCGATCGAGGGGCACGTGCCTGCGGGTACTCAGGAGCCGTCTCATGCCCACATCACCCAGACCAGGCCGACCGTGATCGTGAACACGCCGGTGACCCGGGCGAGCCCGCGGGCCAGGCCAACCGACCGCTCCGCGGCGCGGCCCACCACCATGCCCGCCAGCATTCCATAGACGGCCATGGCCGCGATGGTCCCCACGGCGAAGACGACGAGGTAGAGGATCGCCGGGCCCGGCGAGTCGAACCCGACGACGGGGATGAGCGCGACGGCCGCGCCCGACCCGGCAAGGCCGTGCACGAGCCCCACGGCCGTCACGGCATGGCCGTGGTCGTGGTGGTCGGCCAGGGCGTGGGAGTGGAGGTGCGCGTGGGCGTGGCCGCCGTGGTCGTGCTCATGGGCGTGGATGGCCGATGCGCCGCGGAGCGTCCAGGCGCCCAGGCCGATCATCACGACGCCCACGAAACGCTCGAGCCAGGCGGTGGTGGAGTCCGGCAGGTTCACGCCCAGGATGATGAGGCCGGCGCCCACCAGGACGATCGCGCCGCCATGGCCCACGGACCAGCGCACACCGAACCGGACAGCCGCCCGGAGGGACGGCCTGCGCACGGCGAAGGACGTGACCGCCGCCATGTGGTCCGCCTCCAGCGCGTGCAGCGAGCCCAGCAGCAGCGCCGTCGAGTACGTCAGTAGCAGGGACATCGTCCTCTGAAGTACCGCCGGGCGCCGCCGCCGTCAAGCGGAGACGGTGCGTACCTGCGGAGCGTGCCTGAGCGTCACTCTCGCCGCTGGTTCCGACGCTCGAAAACGACCTCCTCGCTCACGATCATGTACCGGATGACCCGGTCCCGGGCTTCCGGGAAGGCGTCGAGGCGGTCCTTGAAGCGGTCATTGGAGACGATGCTGGCGTCAAGCTCGCGGGCGAAGGAGAGAATGAAGTAATCCGCATCGGTACCCGCTGGCGCCTGCCGGATGGTTCCGTCATCCACGAGACGCTCGTAGCCGGTCCGGTCGTCGATGTGATGCCGCAGTGCGGCATCCACCACGACCACGGGCGTGTAGCCCTGCTCCGCCAGCTTGCCGCACACCAGCCGGATGTTCGACAGCCGCGCGCCACCCTCGCCGGAGTGCGCGACATTGGAGCCGTCCACTATCGCGATGTTCGACTCGTCATCCTGTTGGTCGGCCATATACCGGAGCGTGGAAGGAGCGCCTCGGCGGAACCGCTCCGCACGGGGCAGCCCGACGGCTGGCAAGCCGGGTGCCACTCCGGCAACGATCAGACCCGGCCGCTGGTGATCTGGGCAATGAGCTCGGGGTTGTCCTTCGTCCGCCGCATCCGCGCCAGGAGCTGGTCCATGGCATCCGCCGGCGACTGGTCCGAGAAGTCGCGGCGCAGCTTGTGGGACGCCAGGAGCGCGTCCGGCGTCATGAGCAGCTCCTCCCGTCGCGTCGCACTCGCCGTCAGGTCGATGGCCGGCCAGATACGCTTGTCCGCCAGCTCCCTGCTCAGCACCAGCTCGCTGTTGCCCGTACCCTTGAACTCCTCGAAGATCACGTCGTCCATGCGGGAGCCGGTGTCCACGAGAGCCGTGGCAATGATGGTGAGCGATCCGCCGCCCTGCTTCGGGTCGATGTTGCGCGCGCTGCCGAGGAACCGCTTCGGCTTCTCCAGAGCGTTGGAGTCGAGACCGCCCGTGAGCGTCTTGCCGCTGCTGCGCTCGTTCGTGTTGTAGGCGCGCGCAAGACGCGTGATGCTGTCCAGGATGATCACGACGTCCTGGCCCATCTCCACCTTCCGCCGGGCCCGCTCCAGCGTGATCTCTGCCACGCCGACGTGACGGTCTGCGGGATGGTCGAAGCTCGACGCGACGACCTCGCCGTACCCGCACATCTCCATCTCCGTCACCTCCTCCGGCCGCTCATCCACCAGCAGGATGAATACGGTGGCGCCCGGGTAGTTCTTCACCACGCCCTCCGCCACCGCCTGGAGGACCATCGTCTTGCCCGCCTTCGCCGGTGCCACGATCATCGCGCGCTGGCCCTTCCCGAACGGGCAGAAGAGGTCGATGATACGGTTCGTGTGGTCCTTCTCGCCCCGGTCGAGCACGCACTCCAGCATGAGCTGGTCCTTCGGATGGAGTGCGCTCAGGCGATGGAACTCCGGCCGGCCCGCCAACTCCTCCGGCGCCATGCCGTTCACAGTGTGCAGCGTCACGAGCGGCGGGTTCTTCCCCCGCCCCGGCGACGGGCCCGCCTCGCCCGTCAGCTCGTCGCCGGTCCGCAGCCGGTGCCGCTGGATCAGCTTCTGCGCCACGTACACGTCGCCATCCATGGGCAGATAGCTGTTCTCCTGTCGCCGGATGAATCCGGCACCGCTGGATGTCACGTCCAGTACGCCGGCTGTCTCTGTGCTACTCACGATCGTGCCTCACTCCATATGTAAGGGGTCGCCGTTTGCATGCAATAACCCGGCCCGGAAGCGAGCCGCGGACGGCGGCGCGGGAGCGGGCCGGCCGGCGGTGGGCCGCCTGCATCGGCCGCCCCGGATGCACCGCGCGGGGCGGTGGCCGGGGCGCTTCTGTCCGGGGTCAGACCTCTGCGTACTCCTCGATGGGCACGCACGCACAGATCAGGTTACGGTCGCCTGCCGCGCTCTCGACGAGACCGACGGCGGGCCAGAACTTCTGCTCCCGCGTCCAGGGCGCGGGGAAGGCCGCGCGTTCGCGGCCGTACGGGTGCGTCCACTCGTCGGCGGTGACCATGTCCGCCGTGTGGGGTGCGTTCCTGAGCAGGTTGTCGTCCCTGTCGGCGACGCCGATCTCGATGTCGCGGATCTCGTCGCGTATGCCGATGAGGGCATCGCAGAACCGGTCGAGCTCCGCCATTGACTCGCTCTCGGTGGGCTCGATCATGAGCGTCCCGGCGACGGGGAACGAGACGGTGGGCGCGTGGAACCCGTAGTCCATGAGGCGCTTCGCGATGTCCGCGGCATCGACGCCGGAGCCGTCCCTGAGGGGGCGCGGGTCGATGATGCACTCGTGGGCGACGGTACCATCGCGTCCCGTGTAGAGGACCGGGTAGTGCTCCTGGAGCCGTCGGGCCACGTAGTTGGCGTTGAGTATGGCGATCTTTGTCGCGCGCGTCAGTCCATCCGCACCCATCATCCTGATGTACATCCAGGGGATGGGGAGGATCCCCGGGCTGCCCCAGGGCGCTGCGGCGATGGCGCCGATGGCGCGGTCGCCGCCCGTCTTCACGACGGGGTGGCCGGGCAGGAACGGTGCCAGCGCCTCGGTCACGCCGATGGGGCCCATGCCGGGGCCGCCGCCGCCGTGTGGTATGGTGAAGGTCTTGTGGAGGTTCAGGTGGCACACGTCGGCGCCGATGTCGCCGGGGCGGCACAGGCCGACCATGGCGTTCATGTTTGCGCCGTCCATGTAGACCAGGCCGCCGTGCTCGTGGACGATCTGGCAGATGGCGCGGATGCCCTCCTCGAAGATGCCGTGTGTGGAGGGGTATGTCACCATCAGCGCGCCGAGGCGGTCCGCGTGCTGCTCCGCC
Organism: Longimicrobiales bacterium; assembly: GCA_035461265.1. GTDB lineage: Bacteria > Gemmatimonadota > Gemmatimonadetes > Longimicrobiales > RSA9 > SH-MAG3. Next base: position 7,589 of record DATHVO010000186.1, on the reverse strand, counting down.
TTCGCTCTCAGGTCCGCGACGTCGATGTTGCCCTCGGCGTCCGACTTCACGACGACGACTCTGTAGCCGGCCATGACGGCGCTGGCCGGGTTGGTCCCGTGGGCGGACTGCGGGATCAGGCAGACATCCCTGCGCTCCTCGCCGAGCGCCTCGTGGTACGCCCGGATGACGAGGAGGCCGGAGTACTCGCCCTGTGAGCCGGCATTGGGCTGGAACGAGACGCGGGCGAAGCCCGTGATGGCGGCGAGCCACGCCTCGAGCTGGTCGAACATGGTGCGGTAGCCGCGGGCCTGGTCCGCGGGGGCGAACGGGTGGAGCTTCGCGAACTCCGGCCAGGAGATGGGCAGCATCTCGGCGGCGGCGTTCAGCTTCATGGTGCACGAGCCGAGGGGGATCATTGAGTGCACCAGGGAGAGGTCTCGCGACTCCAGGCGGTGGATGTAGCGTAGCATCTCCGTCTCCGACCGGTAGCGGTGGAAGACGGGGTGCGTCATGAAGTCGCTCGAGCGCGCGATGCCGTTATCGGGTTCCGGGCTTACCCCGGCGAGCAGGTCTGCCGAGTCCGGCGCATGCGTGCCGTCCCCGGCGAAGGCGGCCAGGATGTCGTTCAGGTCACGGCGGGCAACCGTCTCATCGAGGGCGATGGTGATGACGCCGTCCTCCAGCGCCCGGAGATTGATGCCGCGCCGGAGGGCGGCCTGCACGATGGCGTCGGCGCGGTCGCCGGCATCCACGCGTACGGTGTCGAAGAACGGTGCGTCGCCGGTGGCGAGCCCCATGCGCCGCAGGCCGTCGGCGAGGGCCAGGGCGTGACGGCGGATGCGGAGTGCGATGTGCCGCAGGCCCTCGGGTCCGTGGTAGACGGCGTAGAAGCTGGCGATGACGGCCAGCAGCACCTGCGCCGTGCAGATGTTGCTCGTGGCCTTCTCCCGCCGGATGTGCTGCTCGCGGGTCTGCAGCGCCATGCGGAGCGCCGGGCGGCCGCGGGAGTCGCGTGAGACGCCGATGATCCGGCCGGGGATGTTCCGCTTGAACTCGTCCTTCGTGGCGAAGAAGGCGGCGTGGGGCCCGCCGTAGCCCAGGGGCACGCCGAAGCGCTGTGTGTTGCCCACCACCACGTCCGCGCCGATCTCGCCCGGCGGCACCAGCAGCGTCAGTGCGAGGAGGTCGGCGGCGACGGTGACCAGGACATCGTGCTCGTGGGCCCGCTCGATGAACGCGCGGTAGTCGTGGACTGCGCCGTCGGTGGCGGGATACTGGACGAGGGCGCCGAAGACGTCGTCGCCGAACTCGAACGTCTCGTGGTCGCCCACCACCACGTCCCAGCCCCGTGCCTTCGCCCGGGTCCTCACGACGTCGATGGTCTGCGGGTGGCACAGGGCGGAAACGAAGAAGCGGCGCCGGCCCCTGCCGCGCACCGCCTCGCACATCGCCATGGCCTCAGCCGCCGCCGTGGCCTCATCCAGGAGAGAGGCATTGGCGATGGGCAGGCCGGTCAGGTCGATGACCACCGTCTGGAAGGTGAGCAGGGCCTCGAGGCGGCCCTGCGCGATCTCGGCCTGGTACGGCGTGTAGGCCGTGTACCACGCCGGGTTCTCCAGCACCTTCCGCAGGATCACGGGCGGCGTGATGGTGTCATGATAGCCCATGCCGAGGTACGACCGCATGACGCGGTTCTGCGACGCCATCGTACGCAGCTCTGCCAGCGCATCGTGCTCGCTGGCGCCATCGGCGATGTCGAGGCGGCCGCGGAAGCGGATGGACTGCGGGATGGCGGCATCGACGAGGTCGTCCAGGGAGCCATATCCGAGGGTGTCCAGCATGCGCCGGACTTCGTCCGCGCCGGGCCCGTTGTGACGGCGCTCGAAAGTGAAGTCGTAGTGGGGGTCGCTCTGCATCTTGGTGTGCCTTCGTGGGCAGGTCGGGTTCCGGTCCTGTAGCCCTGGAACCTACCATCGCCGTCAAGTGCGCGCGCGCACGCATCGTGCGCGAGGCGGCGCGCGTCCGGCCGCGCAGCGAAGGTTGTCGTGTGAACCGGCCCGCGTCAACGGGCGGGCAGCACCGCCTCGACGCGCTGCAGGACGTCGTCGGCGAGGGGATCGAACTTGCCGATCCACCGGTATGCAATGCGGCCGTCCGGCTGGATGAGGAACGTCTCCGGCACGCCGATGAGGCGGAAGTCCCGGCTCACGGTCTCGGCCACATCGTGGAGGATCGTGAAGGAGAGGCCGTACTCCCTCACGAAGTCATCGATGGCGCCCTCCGCCCCGCGGGCGTCGATGGAGACGGCGACGACACGGAGGCCTCGCTGGCCGTAACGTTCGTGGAGGGCCTGCAGGCCGGGCATCTCATCGCGGCACGGGGGGCACCACGTGGCCCACACGTTGAGCAGGACCGCATCGCCGCCCAGGTCGGCGAGGCTGACGCTGTCGCCGGCCAGGGTGGGGGCACCGTAGGCGGGGGCCGGTTCGCCCACCGCCACGGGCCTGTAACCCGGTGTGTCGTCCCGGCACGCCACAACGCCCAGGAGCAGAACTGTCAGTGCCAGTCGCCTCATGGCGTTCTCCTGACGGCAGGAACCTTGCCGGACGTGCCGGGGTCTGTACGTGGCGTCGGGTCCCGGTGGGCCCGCACCCTTCCATCGCGAGGCGCATGACGGGAAAACCGACCGACCGCTGGACTCGAGGCGTGGGCCTGCTGCTGGTGGCCGCCCACACCCTGGCCATCTCGGTCCTCCCCGCCCTCCACCTCCGGACGGCAGGGGCGGACGCGGCGGGCGTTGCCCTCCATGCCCACGCCGATGGCGTGCCCGACCACACCGAGGCGCCGGAACCGCCCCGCAGCGGCCACGACCACAACGCGTGTCACCTCTGCCGGCAGGTGGATCACCGCCACGCCGGCTTTGGGCTGGCAGGCGTCGCCACACCGGCCGCGCACCGTGCCGCCGGAATCACGTCGGGCGACGACGCGCTGGCCGCCGCTCCTCACACCCGCCTCCACCACTCCCGGGCTCCTCCCTCCGCCTGAGCGTCGCTGAGTCGACGCGACACCCCGAACTGTCGGCTGCGTCGGCCCACGGCCGCGCGGCCTCATGCATCGCCACATCCGGAGGAGACATGATGACCCTCAGATCCATGCGTGGAGCCGCATTCGCGCTCCTCGCCAGCAGCGCCGCGATCGCGTGCAGCAATCCGGTTTCCAGCGGCGGCCACCTCCGTCCCAACGGTGTGGTCGTGCGGGACGGCACGACTGTGGTCGCCCAGGTGAGCGGCGGCACGGCCACGGGGCAGCTCACCGTGCAGGTGGGCCAGCATACGCCGCGGCTCACGGTACAGTTCATCGATGCCGGGGGCAACGCCATCACGCCCCCGACCGGCTACTACCTGGCCGTCGTTCCCCGGCAAGAAGGGGTGGCCGCGTGGGTGCAGGACGCAGCCGGCGAGTTCGCCGGCCGCCTGCACGGGCTGGCGCCCGGGACCATTGAGCTCGACTTCGAGTGGGTGCAGGGCCCGGTGGGCAGCGCACACGTCGACCAGCGATTCACGATCAACGCCGTCGTCACGAACTGAACCGACATAACAGGACTGGAGGATACGACATGAAGCGCATCACGACGACCATCGCCATCGTCGCTGCCGGGCTGGCCCTCGGCGCACACGACGCGGCCGCGCAGGTCCGCCTCTCGGTGGCCGGCGGTCCCAGCTTCCCCGTGAGCCACCTCGCGGACGAGATGAACACCGGATTCAATGTTCTGGTGGGTGCCGGTCTCAGCGTACCCGTCCTGCCCGTTGGGCTCCGTGTGGACGGCATGCTGAACCAGTTCCCGGAGGCCGGCCACGACGGCAACTTCCGCGTGATCTCCGGGTCGGTGAATGCCATCCTGGACATCCCGATGGTGGTGGCGCGGCCGTACATCATTGGCGGGCTGGGGGTGTACAACAGCCGGTTCACGGACGATCACGACCACGGGGACGAGGGTTCCACGACGAATCTGGGCGCGAACATCGGCGCCGGCGTCCGCGTCGGCTTGCCGGGCATCAGCGTGTTCGCGGAGACGCGGCTGCACAACATCTTCTCCGAGGGCGAGCAGGCCCGGTTCATTCCCCTGAGCGTGGGCATCCGACTGTAGGCCGCATTAGATTCGCCTGCATGGGAACGTCCCGTGCAGGCGAATCGCCGGTCCCGGCGCCGCCGACGTTCGCGGCCGCTGTCCTCGCAGCCGCCATCCTGGCGGCAGCGCTCCTCGCGGCGCCGGTCCCCGCCGCGGCGCAGGCGGTGCAGGGGACCGTGCTGCAGCAGGATTCCCGCGACCCCGTCCCCGGGGCCATCGTCGCCCTCGTGGGCGACGGCTCCGCTGTCCACGCCACCACCCTCACGGACGATAACGGCCGCTACGCCCTCCGCGCGCGGGCTCCGGGACGCTTCGCCGTACGCGTGCAGCGCATCGGCTTCCGCGACACGGAGTCGCCGGCCTTCGTGCTGTCGGCGGGTGCGACGACGGAGCAGGATGTCCTCGTGGCTCCCGAGGCCATCGTACTGGAGGGCATTACGGCGCTGGCGCGCCGGCGCTGCGTGGCCCGCCCCGCGGACGGCGCGGCGGTGGCGACGCTCTGGGAGGAGGCGCGCAAGTCGCTCCAGGCGACGGCCCTCAGCCGGGACCGCCACCGGTACAGGCTGCTCCGCTACACCCGGGAGCTCGCGCCGGATGACCTGCACGTACTCGGGGAGACCCGTTCGGTCCGCAGCGGCGAGGCCGGCACGAGTCCGCTGGTCAGCCTTCCCGCCGACCGGCTCCTCACGCAGGGCTTCATCGAGGACACGGACAGCGCGACGATGTACTACGCGCCGGACGCGCACGTCCTCCTGTCGGACGAGTTTCTGGACGCGTACTGCTTCCGCCTGGCCGGACAGGCCCTGGAGGGAGCCGGACTCGTGGGACTCGCGTTCGAGCCCGTTTCGCGTCGCGGCCCGCCCGCCATAGAGGGCACGCTGTGGATCGACAGCGCCTCCTTCGAGCTCCGGCACCTCGAGTACCGCTACACCCGCACCGAGCTCCCCGGCGGTCCGGTCCACCGGCTCGGTGGCAGGGTGGAGTTCGAGTCGCTGCCGAACGGTGTGCGCATCGTGCGGGGCTTCTGGATCCGCATGCCCATCATCGAGCGCCGGACCGTGTCGTGGCGGCTGGGCCAGCGGACGTCCCTGGTCATGACGGGGATCATGGAGGAGGGTGGCCACGTCCTGTCCGTGACCGAGGCGGGCCCGCGGATACGACCGCTTCCGCGATGACGCGACGTCCCCGTGGCCCGGGCGGCCAGCGGGGACGTCCGTCAGGGTTCAGCGGAGCGTCACCTTCATCCCGGCCATGAGCGTGCGGGGCAGCCCGGGCCGGGCGCCGGCGGGACGGCGTGATGTGATGTACGTCTCGTCCGTCAGGTTCTGCACGCTGGCGAAGACGCGTGTCCAGGCGTTGAAGGCGTACTCCCCGGAGAGGTTGAAGGTGGTGAAGCCGTCGGTGGAGGTGGCCGGGTCAATGGGCCCGCTGCCGGCCTGTGTCCGCATGGCGCCGGCCGCGACCATGCCCAGCTCCGCGCGCCAGCGCGGCGCCTCGGCGCCGATGCTGGCCGACGCCTGGTGCACGGGCAGGTACGGCAGGCGGTCGCCCATGGTGACGTTGCCCCACTCGCCGAAGCTGCTCTGGAAGCTCGTCCGGAAGCGTGCGTCCGTGTAGGTATACGCCGCGCGCAGCGGCAGGCGCACGCCCAGAGCGCGGCCGAACGGCAGCGGATACTCGCCGGAGACCTCCAGTCCGTTCACCCGCACCGCCCCGCCGTTGAACAGCTCGCCGGTTCCGCTCTCGCCGGAGGCAAGGGTCGCCTTTCCGAGGATGTTGCGGTAGTCGTTGTAGAACGCGGCGACCTGTACGCTGCCCGAAGGCGCCTCCCACCGGCCGCCCAGCTCGTAGTTCACGCTGGCCTCGGGCCGCGCCGAAGCGTCGGCGCCGGGTCCCGGCGGGCCGAAGCCGCGGTGGACGCCGCCGAAGACCGCGCCGTGGGCGCCGACCAGCCGCGTGACGCCAACTCCCGGGACCCAGACCTTCACGTTCGTCTCCAGTACGCTCACGGGCGCGGCCCGCGTCCCATCGCCCTTCCCGTAGACGGTGGAGGTGAAGTCGATGGTCTCGAAGCGGACGCCCGGGCTCACGATCCAGCGGCCGTACTGAATACGGTCCTCCATGAACAGGGCCAGCGCCTGAGCCTCGGCGATGCGGTTGTCCTGGCTCCCCGGCGCGCCGGCCGTCGTCAGGACCATGCGGCCGTCCTGCATGCGATAGAGATCGTCGTGCTGGAAGCGGTCCTCCGAGTCGCGATGGTAGCGGGCGCCGACCTCCAGCGTATGCGCGCCGCCGAGCACGCCGAACTGGAGGCCGAGGACCGACTGGACGCCCCGGGACACGTAGTCGCGGGCATTGGCCCGCACGGTGAGGGCATCGTCGGCGCTGGTCCCGCCGCGCAGGATCTCGAGCTCACCGGCGAAGATCGGATCCGAGAGGACGCCGGTGAGTGCGGTCGAGCCGACCCGGTCGAGCTTGTACCAGGTCCGCGCGAAATCGCTGTGATAGGCGACGGTGCTCACGTCAACGCCCGGCGCGGGGCGGATGAAGTGGCGGAGGGAGACCTGGGTGTATTCGGTATCGAGCCGGTCCCGCTGGGTGGCGGCATAGCGGCGGAACGGCGCCGCGGCGAAGTCGGCACTGGACAGGCCCAGGTACGTCTCGTTGGAGCCTTCATCCGTACGCCCGACCTTCAGCTCGACGTCCTGGTAGACGCGGGCGCCGGGGCCGGTGCCGAGGCGCAGCTTCAGGAGGTGGTCCGAGAGCTCGAAGCCAGTACTCGCGCCGTTGTCGAGCTGCTTGAATCCGTCCGTCCGGAGCTGGTAGGTCTCGAAAAGCCAGCCGAACACGCCGTGAGTGCCGCCGGCCTTCGCACGGAGCTTCCGCGTGGCATCGCCGCCGCCGGCGACGTCCACCGTGCCGCTGAGAGCCGCGGGTATGGAGCTGGACACGAGGTTCATGGCGCCGCCCGTTGTCCACGGCCCGTACTTCACCTGGCTGGAGCCCTTCCGCACCTCGATGGCCTCCATGCGTGCGACCACCGGGAAGAGGTACGCCGCGGGCGCCGCGTAGGGTGCCGGCGCCGCCAGCACGCCATCCTCCATGATGGCGACCTTGGAGCTGCGGTTCACGCCCGTGCCCCGCATGCCGATGTTGGGCCGCCGGCCGTAGCCCTCCTCGTCCGACACGTTCACGCCCGGCACCTGGCGAAGCATGCCGTGGACGTCGTCCAGTGCCAGCTTCTGCGATGCCAGACGCTCCACGCCGAGGACGTGGGCGGAGCCGGGAATCCGCGTGAGCTGGCGGCCCACCATCTCCGTCCGGTCGAGCTTGATGTTCAGGGCATCGAGCACGACCGGAGCGAGGGCCAGAGTCACCTCGACCCGTGCCGTGCCGCCGGGGGAGAGATCCACGTGATGCGTGCGATGGGCGCGGCCCAGGAGCGACACATCCAGCGTGTAGCGGCCGGGGCGGAGGG
>DATHVO010000185.1:0-40982 GCA_035461265.1 Longimicrobiales bacterium | reverse complement strand
TTCTCCTCCCGCAGGTCGCGGAGGCGCAGATCGGTCGCAGACTCCGGGACACGGCTCGCCGCGCCGCGGAGCGGGAGACGCATCGCCAGGTCGATCGGCAGGTCACCAACGTCGTGCGGTGCGTGCTCACCGACCAGGCCTGCATCGACAAGGCACGCGCCGAGGGACAGGAGGTGCAGATCGTGGACGCCGATGGCAACGAGGTCGCCGATCCGTCGTCGGGACCCGCCGCGCAGCGCGTGGGCGAGGGCGCGTGGGCGAACTACGACTTCGTGCCGGGCGAGCGGGTGCTCTTCGCCGACGACTTCCGGAGCGACCGCATCGGTAACTTCCCGCGGAGGGCGGAATTCGTTGCCGGCAGCCTCGAACTGGTGGACTGGCAGGGGACTCCCTACCTGCGATCGACGGCGGAGAGCGCCTTCACCATCACGCTCCCCGAGACACTGCCCGACCGGTTCACCATCGAGTTCGACCTCCACACCGGCGCACTCACCAACGACGTAAAGGTGCTGATGGAGCCTCAGGGGCGGAGCTACGACGTCTCCATGTACCGGGGTGGCACGATCTTCCTCTTCGGCCGCCGTTCCGGGATCACCTCCGGCATGACCAACCAGGGGATTCAGGCTCTGTCGCAGACGCCCCAGATGCACGACACCATGCTCCCGGTACGCATCATGGTGGATGGCGCGTACGCCAAGGTGTTCCTGAACGAGCAGCGCATCGCGAATGTGCCGAACACGCGAATCCCGCGCACCAACACCGTGCAGTTCTGGCTCGGTGGGAACGCGAGGGGTCCGAGCCTCATCGGCAACATCCGCATCGCCGCGGGCGGCCGCGCGCTCTACGACGCCCTGGCCACGGACGGGCACGTGAGCACACAGGGCATCCTCTTCGACACGGGCAGCGACCGCATCCGGCCCGAGTCCACGCCCACGCTCAAGGAGATCGGCGAGATGCTCCGCCAGCACGCCTCGCTGCGGCTGCGCATCGAGGGCCACACGGACAACGTGGGCAGTGCCGCGAGCAACCAGGCACTCTCGGAGCGTCGCGCCGTAGCGGTAAGGGAGCACCTCCTGAGCAGCTACGGGATCGACGCCGACCGGCTCGAAGCGGTAGGGAAGGGCCAGAGCGAGCCCGCCGAAAGCAACGACACGCCCGAGGGCCGGCAGAACAACCGGCGCGTCGTCCTCGTGCGGCTCTGAGCCGCGGGAGTCTTCGGCTCGGGCCCGCCGCACGGCGACGGGCCCGCTGCCGCAGGCGGCCCGCTGCAGAACCCCCAAAGCAGAGCAGAACCCCATGATCTTTATATCACAAAGTACTTGACAGCCGGCGGGCGGGACGCTATCCATCGTCCATGAACTCGCCGCTGCGACACGACCGGGCCGACCCGCCCATCGCCCTTCACGAGCGCGCCATGGACGATCTGCGCTTCATCAGGCGGACCATGGAGCGGGCGGGCTCGTTCACGGCTGTGCCGGGCTGGGGCGGCGTGGCCATCGGGGTCGTGGGGCTGGCGGCGGCACTCGTCGGGTCGTCGCAGCCGACGCCCGGCCGCTGGCTCACCGTGTGGCTGGCAACGGCGGTATTCGCCACGGTCATCGCCGCGCTGACGCTGTCGCTGAAGGCACGTCGGGCCCGTGTGCCCCTCAGCACGGGGCCGGGACGGAAATTCCTGCTGAGCTTCCTCCCGCCCGTCTTTGCCGCGGCGGCGCTGACAGCGGCTGCGGTCGCGCAGGGGGCCCTCGCGCTCCTGCCGGGGCTGTGGCTCCTGGCCTACGGCGCGGCGGTGGTAACCGCCGGGACGTTCTCCGTCCGTGCCGTTCCGCTCATGGGCCTCGGGTTCATGGTGCTGGGCGCGCTGGCGCTGGCCACCCCCGCAGCGTGGGGCGACGCCTGGCTTGCGGCAGGGTTCGGCGGGCTGCACGTCGGCTTCGGGCTCCTCATCGCGAGGCGGCACGGTGGCTAGAGGCGACGCGGCTCGGCGCGCGCCGGACGACGAGACGGAAGGCGGTACACCCGTGCCATCAGCACAGGGTCGAAAGCGTGCACGAAGGAAGACGCCGGTTCAGCTCGACCGCGTCATCCACGAGCGCGTCCGCCTCGCCATAGTGAGCGCCCTGGCCGGCGCCGAGGCACTCAGCTTCAATGAACTCAAGGACCTGCTCGACATCACCGATGGCAACCTGAGCGTCCACGCCAGGCGCCTCGAGGACGCCGGCTTCGTCGCCTGCAAGAAGTCCTTCGTCGACCGCATGCCGCGAACGGAGTACCGCCTCACGCCGGCCGGCCGCCGGGCTCTCGACGAGTATCTCGGTCACATGGAATCACTCATCCGGCGGGTGCGCGAGGGCTGAGTCGGCCCGCTGCATCCGGCGGTATTTCCGCGGAGTTGAACTTTATGCCACAAAGCGCTTTGACGAAGCCCGGCGGACTCCACGTCGCCATCATCATGGACGGGAACGGGCGATGGGCGCATGCGCGCCGCCTGCCGCGCAGTACGGGCCACCGGGTCGGGGCCAGGGCGGTCCGGCGCGTGGTCGAGGCGGCGCCGGCGCGGGGGATCGACGTGCTGACGCTCTACGCCTTCTCGTCGGACAACTGGAAGCGGCCTGGCACGGAAGTGCGGGCGCTCTTGCGGCTACTGGAGAACTACCTGCAGACGGAGCTTGCGACGTGTGTCGAGGAGGGCGTTCGCATCGAAATCATCGGGCGGCGGGACCGGCTGCCCGCTCACCTGAAGAACGCCATTGAGACGGCTGAGCGCACCACGGCGGGCGGTACGGTTCTTCGCCTGAGGCTGGCCATCGACTACTCGGCCAGGGACGCCATACTACGGGCGGCGGCTCAGGCCCCTCGCAGTCGCGCGGAGCTCGCCTGCCTCCTGGCCCCGCCCGGTCTCCCGCCCGGACCGGACGTGGACCTGCTGATCCGGACGGGCGGTGAGCAGCGGTTGAGTGACTTCCTGCTGTGGGAGTGTGCGTACGCGGAACTGCTCTTCACCGATGTGGCATGGCCGGACTTCGATGGCGACGCCCTCGCCGCGGCGGTGGCGGAGTTCGGCCGCCGCCAGCGTCGCTTCGGTGGACTGGACGGTATCACGCATACCATCGCGGTGGCATCATGAGCGCCCGCACGGCACTGCGGAGCGGGGCGCTGCTATCGGCGGTAGCGCTGGGTGTGCTGGCGGATGCGCTCGTGCGGGCTCCCGGACGACCGGGCCTGAACGTGGCGCTCTGGGCGCTGGCCGGAGTGGTCGTCCTCGCCGTTCTCCTGCGAGGCCGGCCCGGCGGTGCGTCGGGGGAAACGCAGTGGCTGGTCGGCGGCGCGCTGGGCTTCGCCGGTGCGCTCATGCTCCGCGACGCAGAGGCACTGGCCGTCTTCAGCCTGTTCGCTGCCGTGGTGCTGCTGGTCCTCGCTGCCGGTCGTGCGGCTGCCGCGTGGGCGACCCGGGCGCAGGTGGGCGACGTCGCATTCGCGGTGCTGCGCGTCGGTGTCCTGTGCGCCGCCGGGCCACTTGGCTGGGGGCGGAGCGCTCCGGACCAAAACGCAGACGATGCCCGCTGGCCGCGCCGGGCGCGGACCGTTGTGCGGGGTACGGTGCTGGCGCTGCCCGCGCTGCTGGTGCTCGCCGCGCTGCTGATGTCGGCGGACCCGGTCTTCGCGGGCATGATCCGCGACATCATCCGCGTCGACATCGAACGCTTCGTCGAACACCTCGTCTTCACCGCGGTGATCGCCTGGCTCATGGCCGGCCTGCTGCGGGCATTCCTGGTGCAGGACGATGACGTCATGCGCCGGCTGCACACACCGCAGCCCGCACTCCCTGCGGCGGAGGTGTCCGTTGCGCTGTGGATCCTGAATCTGCTGTTCATCGCCTTCCTGACCGTACAGATGCGCTACCTGTTCGGCGGTGCGGATCTGGTGGAGGTAACGGCGGGGCTCACGTACGCGGAGTATGCGCGCCGTGGTTTCTTCGAGCTCGTGGCCACCACGGCGCTCGCGGTGCCGATCCTTCTCCTCGCCGACTGGGCCGCCGCTTCGGAGGACGCACGGGCACAACGGACTCTTCGTACGACGATGCTGGTCCTCGTCGTGCTGCTCGGCGGCGTCATCGCGTCCGCCGCGTACCGGATGCGGCTCTATCAGGAAACCTACGGGCTCACGGAGCCGCGCCTGTACGCGACCGTCATCATCGTCTGGCTCGCGGCCGTGCTCGGGTGGCTGGTGCTCACGGTACTGCGCGGCCGGCGCGAGCGGTTCGCGTTCGGCACCATCATCGCCGGCGTCGCCTGCATTGCGGCACTCCACGTGCTGAACCCGCACGCCCTCATCGCGCGGGTCAATCTCGACCGCGCGAATGCCGGCGCGGAGTACGACGGCGCCTACCTCCGGACGCTCAGTGCGGACGCCGTGCCTGTGATCCTCGCGCGCCTGGACCGGCTTCCGGCCGCCGAGCGCTGCCGCGTGGGCGCCATGCTCGAGGAGCGGTGGACCGGCGAGCGGAGCGGCGGCTGGCGCGCGTGGAACCTGAGCGACTGGGATGCGCGGCGCCGGGTGGCGCCGCTGGCGGGCAGGCTGGGGTGCCCCGGCGTGGACGGCTGACGGTGCAGGCACCTGCATCCGTACTGGCGGACAGCCCGCCCGGCGGGTATAACACCTGTCGGGCGGCGCGTGCGCCGACGCGCATCCGTGCTGCCGGGCATCCCGCGTCCCGTCATGAAGGCTCATGCGAACGACTCGTTGCGTCCATGCCTGACGACCCGTCTTTGGCCCCCCGCCGCGGCAATCTGCCGGCGAGACGACTGACCACGGAGCAGATGGAGGCGGTGGTCCGGCGCGCCGTGGAACTGCAGGCGCTCGATTCCGACGGCGGCGGCGATCCGGGCCTGACGGAAGACGAACTGCTGCGGATTGGCGGCGAGCTCGGCATCGGCTCCTCGCACATGCGCCGTGCGATGGCGGAGGTTGCGGTGGGCGCGCCCGCGCCAGGCGGGGTGGGGGCCCGGCTGTTCGGCCCGGCGCGGGCCCGGGCGGCCCGCGCCGTGCCGGGCCGTCCCGACGCAGTGCGTGCCAATATCGAGCGCTACCTCGTCGAGTCCCAGTACCTCGCGGTACTTCGCCGGCTGCCCGATGTCACCATATACGAGAAGAGCGGTGGCATCCAGGTCGAGCTGACCCGGGCGATGGACGCCACCCGCGCAGTCCTCGGCGGACGCGGTGCCGGGCCGCGTATCGGAGCCGGCTTCGACCTGCGTTCCGCCCGGACGGTGGAGGTCTCCGTGACTCCTCTCGAAGACGGCGTGTCCTGGGTTTCCCTGGGCGTGGACCTGGGCAACCAGCGCACGGGCTACTGGGTCGGCATCAACGGCGGTGTCGGTGCGGGCGCCCTGGCTGTCGGCCTCGTCGCGGCGGTGGCCGTCGCCCCGCCCGCCGCACTCATCGCCCTACCCATCATGGGTGGCGCGGCGTGGGGCAGTCGCGTGGCCTACGACCGCGTCCACGCGCGCGCGCGGCTGCACCTCGAAGCCCTGCTGGACCACCTCGAGCGCGGCGAATCGCTCGTTCGCGGACGAGGCTGACGTCGCTCCCTCCGGCCGGATGTCACGCTAATCCGGCGCACCGTCCGATCCCCGTACCACCTCCCACCCCCCGCACGGCGTTACCGGGCAGGGCGCGTGGCGGGAATTCCCTCCGGAATCCGCCTTCCAGTACGAACGCACCCGTTCACCACCACTGGAGACCGTCTCATGAAGCCTGGCCGCATCGCCGCACTGCTCGCCCTGGTGGCGATCATGACCGTGCCCACCGCCGTCTTCGCTCAGGCAGGACCCGCCGACGCGTACCGGGCGTACTGGAACTCCGGGCTGAATCCTGCCGCGCCCGAGGCGGCCCGCTTCCGCAGCGAGGCATCGCTCAGGGAGATTGCAGCGTTTCTCGAAGAGGATCCGGAGGACGCGCGCGAGGCCCTCGAGCTCATGGCAATGCTCCATGGCGAGCTTCACGCGAACGCCGATATCGCCGACATCAGCGTGATCGAGGACGGTGGCGACCGGGTCACCCTGGACGTGCGCTTCGAAGGGCGGGCGGAAGCGCTCCCGCCGGGGCTTCCCTCCAGGGCCACCATCCAGATGGTCAGGGAGGGCGGCGACTGGAAGGTCGATGCCGAGGCATTCTCCGGCGGCTCGCCCTTCGCGAACCGGGGCCCCGTGGAGGCGGACGCGTATGCCTGTCCCGCGGGAGTCGCCGTGGGCGACCCCGGCGCACCGCACGTGCTCGCGTTCACGGACGCGGACGGCGCGCGACGGATCCACTTCGCAGACGCCTACGTGCTTCGGGAGGACCGCACACTCTCTCTCCGGCTGCCGTCCTTCGGCGACAGCCGAATCTCCGTGGACGCGCCCAGCGGTGCCGAGGCGCCGGGCAGCTACCCGGCAGCCTTGAACGGCATGCGCGGGGAGGGCGGATGCCCTGCACTCCCCACGGGGATGGTGTACGACGACGATGTCCGCGGAACCATCGAGTGGACGCCGGGATCCCGGGCCGGGCACATCAACGTGGACTTCGTCTTTGCCGATGCGGGGTCCGGTGACCCCGGCTTCTCGGGCAGCGTCCGGGACGTCCTGCTCATCGACGCGTCCCTGGGTGCACTCGACGATGGCTCGCGCATGGTCACGATGAGCGGCGAGGAGATAAGTCCCGGCCGGGGACGGGTGCTGCACCACCTGGACGAGGGCCGGCTGGAGGTTACGCTGGAGTACTCCTCGGCCTCGGGCTCTGGCTCGACCAGCTTCTCGGTCTATGACTTCTCGGGACAGCCGGGCGTTCACGTCGGGGATGCGCGGTTCAGCGAGGTGCAGGTGGCAGTCGTGCGCGAGTTCGATGGTGGGCGCCTCAACATGGAGGTGCGCGGCATTCCGGAAGCGGAGTTCCCGGGCGGGGAACTCGGCACGGAGGTGGCGCTTGGATTGGGGACCCTCGTGGCCCGGGTGGTCACCGATCGCGTCGTCGTCATCCCGGCGCTGCCACCCATCGAGAGGTGACGTTCACGAAGGCGATGTTCGTGCAGCAGCTTCAGCTCAGCCAGAAGACCACGAAGAAGAAAGGATGCCCACTGCAACGATCGGCACTATGGCGATGATGAGGAAGTTCGCGGGCACACCGTTTCCCGGCAGGGACGGGATCCGGCGCCGGCTCCACGGAAGCGTGCGGGTCCGGCCGCCTCACCGAACGTGACGCTCGAAGTACTCCAGCGTCCGGAGCATGTGATCCACCCTGTGGGCCGGCTCGCCACTCCGCGTCAACTCGTGGCCCTCGCGCGGGTAGCGTACGAACTCCACCTCGCGGTCGAGAACCTTCAGGGCACGGTAGAGGGCCTCGGCCGTTGCGATGGTCGTCCGGAAGTCCGTGTCGGCGTGCAGAAGCAGGAGCGGCGTTCGGATGTTGGCGACCCACGTCAGCGGCGACTGCTCCCGCGTGATCTCGTGGTCCTCCCAGGGACGCGTCCCGAACTCGCCCTCGAACAGACGCCACGTGTTGGAGCCGCCGTACCACCCGGCCAGGTCGTATACGCCTCGCGCCGCGACCGCGGCCCGGAACCGCTCCGGTGCCTCGTACGCGATGAGCCACGCCGTCATGTAGCCCGCGTAGCTGCCTCCGGTCACGACCTGGCGCTCCGGGTCGGCGAGGCCCCGGGCGATGATGCTGTCCGCACCAATGAGGATGTCCCGCGCCGGCGGCGTGCCCCAGTTCCGATGGATGGACTGGAGCGACGCTTCGCCGTAGCCACCTGAGCCGCGCGGGTTCGCGAAGAAGACGGTGTAGCCGGCGCCCGCGAGCATCTGGTACTCCAGCCACATGCTCGCCTCGCCCGGACCCCACATGGCGTGCGGGCCACCGTGGATCTGCACGACGAGGGGATACCGATTGCCTTCGACGTACCCCAGGGGACGGAGGTACCAACCGTGTATCCGCGTGCCGTCGAAGGACGGGTACCAGAACTCCTCGTAGCCCGCGACATGCACTTCGGCGAGCAGTGAGTCATTGAGCGCCGTGAGTCTGCGGGGGTCCCGCCCGTCGGCCCGGGCGACGTGGACATCGCTCGGCCGCGCGGGGTCCATCTGGCTCCACGCGATGACGCCGCCGGCCGCGTCGAACGCCAGCACGCCCCGCGCGCCGGAGAGGACGGGCTCTGGGGCGATGCGGTCGATGCGCGTACGGTACAGCGGGACCGCGCCCTCGCTGGCCACGGTGAAGTAGAGCCATCCGTCCGACGTCACCCGCCACCCGGTGACGCTGCGGTCCAGAGGGCCGGTCACGCTCTGCCGCCCCGTGCCGTCGCCCCGCATGACGACCAGCTCGGTGTTCACGGCCGTGGGGTGTGGCGTATCCACTGCGCGGCGAGTGTAGATGACATGGCGGCCGTCCGGCGAGTACCGCGGAGACGCGACCAGGTAGCCCGGCTCCGCCAGCTCCCGCACTGCAGCGGCCGCCGGCGTGATCCCGGCGGGGCTTGCGTCGATGACGCGGAGAACGGACTCGCGTTCGTAGTCCGGATGGTAGTCCCCACGCGGCTCGGCGGCGGCGAGGATGATGGACCGCCCGTCGCGGGACCATGCGGGACCTCGCTGGTGGTACGGCGCCGGTGCGAGGACCCGGGCGTCTGCGCCGGGCCGGACATCGATGACGTGCACCTGCGTCCAGCGCTCGTCCTGGATGGACGTCTCGCCAAGATAGTCGAGCCGCGTCACCACCCGCGGGTCGCGCCGTTCCGCATTCGCGTTCAACAGCGTCCTGATGGCGCGGAGGGCGGCGTCGCGGTCCTCGTGGATGCGCCGGATGGCTCCACCATCCGGAACGCTGTCTCCGGTGGCGGACACCGCACCCGGCCGGACGGCCGCAGGCGCCCCGGCTATCTGCTCCGGCGACAGCGCCGACGTGAAGGCAATCCGCGTACCGTCCGGCGACCAGACCGGCATGGCCGCCCCCCCGGCGGCGTCGGTCAGCTGCCACGCCTCGCCGCCCTCGGCCAGGGGCAGTATCCACACCTGGGGCGGGCCCTCCCGCGCCGCGACGAACGCGATCCGCTTGCCGTCCGGCGAGAACGCCGGACCGGTCCCGCCACTCCACGTCAGCCGCCGCGGCGGCGAGCTGCCGTCCGTCGGTGCCAGCCAGAGGTCACGGTGGTAGCGGTTCCCGGCGGAGTCGATGGCGGTGACCACGTAGACGACGCGCCCCCCGTCGGGAGACAGGGCCACGTCCCCGGCTGTGTGCAGCCGGTAGAGATCCAGCGCCGTGAGCGGTCGCTGCTGTGCCCACCCAACAGCCGGCAGCGAAATGCACAGGGCCAGGAAGGTCGTCACCGTGGCACGGCAGAGGACCCACCGGATCGCGTTACGATGCACGCAAAGCCTCCATGAACGGCGTGACAGGGGTCTGCAAGGTACGGATGGCATCGATGCGGCGGGAGGGGGCGGGCATCGTTCCCTGGAATGACCGCCGGTCCCCGATCCACCACACGGGCTGATCACGCCCGCTCACAGCCACCGCCCGGAAGAGAATAACGCCCGGAGAGGTAACGCCCGGAGAGAGTACCGCCCGGGTCGACGTCTTCCCGGTGTCCCGCGCCGGGCGTATGATTGATGACTACAACGTGAACGGGTTTCCTGCAGGCGTATGCAACCGCATGATTCCCCGGTTTCAGAGTACCCTGGAGAGGATGGAGTCATATGCAGAGATCGAAAGTGGCGGGAGTGCTGGCGACTCTCGTCGTGCTGGTGGCCGGGACGGTCCGGCCTGCCGGCGCGCAGGAGTCCGGGGTGTTCCCCTTCGACTACGACCGCGTCCGGCTGGAGAACGGCTTCACGGCCTACCTGGTGGATGCGGGCGCCCCGGGCCAGATCGCCTTCGTCACCATGGTCCGCACGGGCAGCCGTGATGAGGTCGAGGCGGGGAAGAGCGGATTTGCGCACTTCTTCGAGCACATGATGTTCCGCGGCACCGAGAAGTACCCGGACTACGACGGCATGACGAGCCGTATCGGCGCCGCGCGGAACGCGTTCACTAGCAATGACATGACGGTCTACTACCTGGTCGCGTCGAACGAGTACCTCGAGACGATCATGGACCTGGAGTCGGACCGCTTCCAGAACCTGCGCTATTCGGAGGCGGATTTCCGGACTGAGGCCGGCGCCATCCTGGGCGAGTACCAGCAGGGTGCGCTCACGCCGGGCCGCTGGTTGAACGAGAAGGTGCGTGAGACGGCGTTCCAGGAGCACACGTATCGCCACACGACCATCGGGTTCGAGGCGGATGTCAGGGCCATGCCCGAGGGCTACGAGTACAGTCTGGACTTCTACCGCCGATTCTATCGGCCGGAGAACGTGGTGCTCGTCATTGCCGGCGACTTCGACCGGTCGGCCGCGCGGGAGTTGGTGGGCAGGTACTACGGGGCATGGGCGCCGGGATACGTTCCACCGGCCATCACGCCCGAGCCGCCGCAGACGGAGCCGCGCGACCGGACGGTGCACTATCCCGCCCGGACGCTGCCCATCCTGTCCATCAACTACAAGGCGCCGGCGTGGAGCGCTACGGACACACTGGCCGTGGCGGCGGAGGTACTCGGCCGGGTGGCGTTCGGGCCGAACTCCGACCTTTCCCGCCGGCTCGTGCTGCAGGAGCGCCGTCTGAATTCCCTGAACGCGGGCTTCGGCCTGGACCGCGATCCCGGCCTGCTGAGCATCAACGCAATCGTCAACGATCCGGCGGATGTCGGCGCCGTGGAGACGGAGATCTATCGGACCGCGGCGCGCTTCCAGGAGGAACTCGCCGACGGGGCCCTCCTGCGCGACATCAAGAGCAACATGAAGTACGGCTTCCTCATGAACCTCGAGACGGCGCAGGACGTGGCGTTCTCCACGATCCCGTTCGTCATCAATACCGGTGGCGTGGAGGCCGTGGAGGACTATTTCCGGACGCTCGACGCCGTGACGCCCGAGCACATCCGGCGGGCCGCGCGGCAGTTCCTCATCGACAGCGGCCGAACCACGATCACGATGGTCCAGGCGGAGGGCTGAACATGACACGCTTCAGGATATTCACGCCGTTCGCACCGCTGGCGGCGGCTGTCGTGCTTACCGCGGCGACGGTCGTGCCGCGCCCGGCGGACATCCCCGGGACCATCACGGTGCCGGACGCCGAGTCGCCCTACGTCGTCTTCAGCATCTGGGTGAAGGCGGGATCCCAGAACGACCCGGCGGGGAAGGAGGGCCTGGCGGCCCTCACTGCGGCGCTGCTCAGCCAGGGCGCCACGACGGACCGGGACTACCAGACGATCCTCCAGCGCCTCTACCCCATGGCCGCCGGTTATGGTGCGTCGGTGGACAAGGAGATGACGGTCTTCAGCGGACGCGTCCACCGGGACAACCTCGAGGCGTACTACGAGCTGTTCCGCGCCGCGATGCTCTCGCCGGCATTCAGCGAGGATGACTTCAACCGGATCAGGACGCGGACGCTCAACGCACTCGAGCGCAGCAGACGCTACGCCCGGGACGAGGAGCTCTCGAAGGAGCTGCTTTTCCGGGAGGCCTACCGCGGCACGCCGTACGAGCATCCCGTTGACGGCTACGTGCAGTCGGTCCGCTCCATCACCCTCGAGGATGTCAGACAGTTCTACGCCCGGCACTACCTCAGCAACAACCTGGTAGTGGGCCTCGCCGGGGGATATCCACAGGCGTTCGTCCAGCGTGTCCGCTCCGACTTCGACGCCCTGCCCGCGGGCGACGTGGCGGTCGTGCCGCCGCCGTCACCGCGGATGCCGGACGGCGTCCACGTGATCATCGTGGAGAAGGAGACGGACGCCACGGCCATCTCCATGGGCTTCCCGATTCCCGTCCTGCGCGGCGAGCCGGATTTCATCCCCCTGATGACGGCAAACTCGTGGCTCGGCGAGCACCGCAACTCGTTCAGCCGGTTGTATCAGGTGATCCGCGAAACGCGGGGCATGAACTACGGCGACTACTCGTACATCGAGGCGTTCCCGGCCGGCTTCGCGACGCAGCAGCCCCGCGTGAACGTTTCCCGGCGGAGCCAGCTCTTCGAGATCTGGATTCGCCCCATCGCCCTCACGGAGCCAGGCAACCTGCATGACCGGTCACTGTTCGCCACGCGAGCGGCCTGGCACGAGCTGCAGAAGCTGGTGGAGCATGGCCTGCCCGCAACGGAGGTGGAGAGGACGAAGGAGTTTCTGCACAACTACACCGTGAACTGGGGCAATACGCTGAGCCGCCAGCTGGCCTACGCGATCGATGACGCGTTCTACGGGATCGCCGAACCGGGCTTTCTGTCCTCGATCCGCCCCGGACTCGCGGCGCTCACGCCCGCACGGGTGAACGACGCAGTGCGGCGCAGCCTGCAGCACGAGAACATGTACGTCGTGTTCATCACGGCGGACGCGGAGGGGATGAAGCGCAGGCTGCTGAGCGGGGAGCCTACGGCCATCACGTACGCCGGTGAGCGTTCGCAGCAGGTGATGGACGAGGATCGCATCATCGCCAGCTACCCCATCCGGGTGCGGGAGGAGAACATCACGATCATCCCCATCGCGGAGGTGCTGGAGCGGTAGGCGACGCCCGCGTCGCAACATCGCCGGCGGCAGGTGCGCGAAGGGCGCGGGGCAGGGAATCACCTCCTGCCCCGCGCCCTCGTGCGTCCGGGGGTGCGGCTTCAGTCCAGTCGCAGTCCGAGGCCCTGGTGAACAGCCCGGAGCAGCGAGCCGTCGTCGGTGCCAAGCTCCCAGAACATGATGCCGCCGAATCGCTCGTTGCGGACGTACTCCGCCTTCGCGGCGATGGACCGCGGATCATCGTAGCTGATCCACACGCGGGTGTCCGGGTTGTACAGCCACGGCACCTGCGCCTCCGGGTGCCAGTGCCGCGTGAAGCCGTGACGCTCCGGGTCCCGCTCCCTCAGCACACGGAAATCGATGCTGCCGCGACCCCATCCCGTGTCGGCCCGCGGATCCCCCCGCTGGAACAGACCGTCGTCAGCCGGCGCCACGTCGCCGTACGTCCGACCGTAGAAGGGCGCACCCACTACGAGCTGGTGACGGGGCACTCCTGCCTCCGTGAACACGCGCATGGTGGCATCCACGTTCATGTGCGGCGCCGGATCGCCCGTCACGGCCCGGAGCGGTGAGTTGAAGTGCGTGGTGGACGCGCCGGCTGCGTAGTCGTACGTCATGACGTTGATGTAGTCCAGGATGCCGGGGAGGCGGTCCAGCTCGAGGTTGGCGATCTGGCGAGGCCGGGCGGACGCGGCGATGCTCAGCTCGTAGCGCCGGCCCGTGGTGGCACCGAGTGCGTCGAGCTGCCGGCGATACTCCTCCAGCAGGAGCGTGTAGTTCCCGCGGTCCTCGGGCCGTTCCACGTTCCCACGCTCGCCACCGGCCACCGGGAACTCCCAGTCGACGTCGATGCCGTCGAACAGGTCGGGCCACGGCTTCAGGAAAACGTCGATGGTCGAGGCCACCAGCCGGCGGCGCGCTTCCTCCGTCAGTGCCGCGTCGGAGAAATGCGCGGATCCCGTCCAGCCCCCAAGAGAGATGAGGACTTTGAGATGCCCGTACCGGCGCTTCAGCGCCCGGAGCTGCTCGAAGTTTCCGCCTTCGCCGATCTCCTGCGGTCTGCCGGCGGCGCCGCACTCGCCCGTGTCGAGGCAGGCGTCGCCCAGCGCCGCGAGGCCGTCCGACCCCACCCGGCCGAAGGCGTAGAAGATGTGCGTTAGACGGTTGCCGGGGATCTCCCGGATGCGGAGACCCTTCGAACGCACGCCCCAGGACCCGAGGTATCCGATGATCCGGGGCGTGGCGAGGGGTGCAGCATCGGACACGGCCGGCCCGCCCGGCTCCCCGGGACCGGGTGCACGGTAGTTGACGCCCAGGGCTTCCAGCATGCGGAGCTGGGCCGGCAGCCGTCGCGAGAACGACGCGTAGTCACGCGCCTCCGCCGGCGACCAGACGACCTCCGCCACTGCGAGCATCCGCGGGAAGGCCATGTACTCGACGTGTTCCGGTGTCCGTATGTACTCGGTCCAGATGTTCGCCTGCGCGCCCATGACGCGCTCCGCCATGGCCGGCGTGAAGTCCGCCGGGACGGGTTCGTACGCGTAGACCTGCTCGATTGGCGTGAAGCCGCCGATGCCGAGGGGTTCCGCCGGCGGATAGGCCTGGTAGTGGTCGAGGTAGAACACCTGGTTCGGCGTCATCACCACGTCGTTGCCGCTCCGTGCCGCGAGCCGCGCAGGGTCCTCCGTCAGCGGGCCGTGGCCGAGACCCGCTCCGCTGCGGTCCCGCCAGTACATAACCGTCGCCGTCGGGCTGAGCCCGCCTTCGGCGATCTCGTCCCAGCCGATGAGCTTCCGGCCGTTGGCATGGAGGAACCGCTCGATCCGCCGAACGAACCAGCTCTGCAGCTCGTGCTCGTCTGCGAGGCCCTCCCGCCGCATCACCTCCTGGGCAACGGGACTCTCCTGCCACCTCTGCTTCGGCGCCTCGTCGCCGCCGATGTGGATATACTCGCCGGGAAACAGCTCCATGACCTCCGTGAGGACGCCCTCCAGGAACTCGAACGTCTCCTCCTTCGGGCAGAGGATGTCCGGGAATATCCCCCATGTCCTCACGACCCGGAACGGGCCGTCCGTGCAGGCGAGGTGCGGGTACGCGGCGATGGCCGCCGTGGCGTGGCCCGGCAGCTCGATCTCCGGGATGATCGTCACCTGTCGAGCCGCCGCGTACGCCACGATCGCGCGGATCTCCTCCTGCGTGTAGCGGCCGCAGTAGCGTGTGCCGTCGTACTGCTCGGGCTGCTGACGGGCGTGGCCGACGCGTGTCTCGTCCCGACACCCTCCCACTTCCGTCAGCAGCGGGTATCGCCGGATCTCGATGCGCCATCCCTGGTCGTCGGTGAGGTGCCAGTGGAACGTGTTGAACTTGTAGAGCGCCAGCAGGTCGATGTACTTCCTTATGAAGTCCGGCGGGAAGAAATGCCGGGCCACGTCCAGGTGCATGCCGCGGTATCTGAACCGTGGCGCATCGTCAATCTCCACCGCCCGGATTCCGCCGCCTGCCGTCACGAGCTGCCGCAGTGTCTGCGTGCCGTAGAAGAGGCCGGCGGGTGTCCGGGCCGAGAGGGTGACCGACCCCGGCTCGACGAGGAGCCGGTAGCCCTCCTCCTCGCCCTCCGGAACGAGGGCCAGCGTGATGGCGCCCGGGCCGGCGGAACCCGCCTCGCCGACGGGCACGGCGAGGCCGGTGGCAGCGTGGAGATAGCCGGAGAGCAGCTCGGCGATGTCGCGCAGCACCGTGTCGGAGATCACGATCCGGGTGCCGGGCCCCGGGCGGAACTCGCCGTCCCGGGGCGTCACGACTTGCGGCCACGGGACGATCGAGTACTCCTCCGTCGGCGCCGGCCGGATCACCACTTCCCCCTGTCCCGCGGGCGTTGCGAGCGGGCCCGTCCCGGCGCATGCGAAGAGCAGGATGACACCGCCCGCCGCAACGACGCGGCGCGCGTTCGACACACAGGCTTGCACCATGAGAACAACTCCTGGCTCCGCAGATCGGACAGGCAACGCGGCCGGACGATGAAGGATGCGGCCCGGCCAACCGCATGCCATAGGGTGAAGGCCAGTCGTTCGTAAGGCAATGCCCCATACATACGCGAGACGCCGCCCGGAACACGTCCGGACGGCGCCTCCTGCCGCAGGTGCTGCGGGCTAGCGCCGCCAGCCGATGCCGACGCCCCAGTTGGCGCCCACGTCGTCGAGGGCCACACCGAAGCGCAGGAGCAGACGCGGACTCACCTCGAGATCCACACCGACGTCGGCGAGAAGCTCGAACTCGAAGTCGTCCTGTGCGTATCCCTTCACCGCCGCCAGGCGGGGGTGCAGGTACGGCGTGATGGCCAGGCCGGGCGACATGAACGTGTACCCCGCGCTCAGTCCGCCCTGGATCCCCAGCGCGCTCTCATCACCCACGAGCCCCTGTATCCCGGCCGTCAGGGCCAGCCCCAGGGGCGCGCCTTCCACGGGCAGCGAGGACCGGATCTCGGCGCCAACGGACAGCAGGTTGTCGGCGGCGTCTACGAAACCCACGCGCAGACCCAGCGGGCCGCCGCGCCAGATCCCCTCGACGGCCAGGTCGCCCGGTCCATCGCTCACATAGACGCCCAGCTCGTTCACGAGGCGCGGCGAGGTGTACGTGGGCGTGAAGACCTGGGCCTGGGCCGGCACAGCGGCAACGACCAGGAGCAATGCGCCGAGCTTCGCTGACATGACAGTTCTCATAATCCCTCTTGACGGGTCATACATCCCCGGCGATCGGTTCGCCGGGCCGTGAAGCGGATCCTGTCAACTTCCGGGCCAGCAACGCTTTGACGCCCTCCGTCCGTAGACTCGGTGTACGCGGAAAGCGTTACGAAGCCGGCGACGCGGCTAGTGGTGCGGCTGGGGCCGGCGCAGGCCCGGCGGAGCCGCGAACGGGATGTGGGGGACGGGGTCCTGCGCGGGCACGTCGTAGGCCTCACGGAGTTCCGTCAGCCGGCGTTCCAGCTCCGCCCTGACCGCTGCATAGTCCGGATCGGCGTGGACGGATGCCTGCTCGTGGGGATCGCGCTGGAGGTCGAAGAGCTCCCACTCGCCGACCTCGTAGTAGTGGATGAGCTTGTAGCGGTGGGTCCGGACGCCGTACTGGCGGTGGACCATGTGCCAGTCGGGGTACTCGAAGTACTGGTAGTAGATGGCATCGCGCCAGTCGGCGGGGGCTTGGCCCCGGAGCAGGGGGACGAGGCTGCGGCCCTGCATGGCGGCCGGCTCCGGGGCGGCGCCGAGCTCGACGAAGGTCTGGGCCAGGTCGAGGTTGAGGACGAGGTGCTCGTCGATGGCGCCCGGGGCGACGTATCCGGGCCAGCGCACGATGAGGGGCATGCGGAGGGACTCCTCGTACATCCAGCGTTTGTCGAACCAGCCGCGATCGCCGAGGAAGAAGCCCTGGTCGGACGCGTAGACCACCACGGTGTTCCCGGCGAGCCCGGCGTCGTCGAGGTAGTCGAGGACGCGGCCGACGTTGGTGTCGAGTGCGGACACGACACGCATGTAGTCGCCGATGTAGCGCTGGTACTTCCACCGTGTGAGGGCGTCGCCCTCGAGGTGTGCCGCCCGCTCGTTCTCCGGATCGTAGTATGACCGCCAGAGCGCGAGCTGCTCGGGCGTGAGGCCCGTCGGCTCCTCGAGCTTGAGGTCCCGTGCGAAGAGGTCCCGGCCGATCTCCATCTCCTGGAGCCGGAACGGCGAGGCGCGGCGCGCGCCATCGTCCCAGAACGTCGGTGGCTCGGGGAACACGACGTCCCGGTAGAGAGGAAGCTGGTCCGGTCCGGGGTCCCAGAACCGGTGCACCGCGTTGTAGTGCAGGAGCAGCAGGAAGGGCGGATCGTCGTCCGCCCGCGTGCCGAGCCAGCGGAGTGCCCGGTCGGTGATGATGTCCTGGGTGTAGCCGGTGTGCCGCACGCTGTCCCGGCCGTCCAGCAGGACGGGATTGTAGTACGGCCCCTGGCCGGCCAGAATCTCGTAGTGCCCGAAGCCCGCCGGGTCCGACTTCAGGTGCCACTTCCCGAAGAGGGCCGTCGCGTACCCGGCGTCACGCAGCACGCCCGGGAACGTGATGTTGGTGGGGTGGAACGGCTCGCGATTCGTGGGGACGCCATTCAGGTGTCCATACTGTCCCGTGAGGACCGTTGCCCGGCTGGGCGCGCAGATGGAGTTGACGACGAAGGCGTTCAGGAAGAGCATGCCCTCGTTCGCGAGGCCGTCCAGGCGGGGCGTGTCCGGGAGCCGCACGCCGTAGGGAAGGTGCGGCCGGTAGGCCGAGAGGGCGTGGGCCGCGTGGTCGTCGGAGAATATGAAGACGATGTTCGGGCGCGCCTGGCCGGCGACGCCGTGG
Organism: Longimicrobiales bacterium; assembly: GCA_035461265.1. Lineage (GTDB taxonomy): Bacteria > Gemmatimonadota > Gemmatimonadetes > Longimicrobiales > RSA9 > SH-MAG3. Next base: position 22,993 of record DATHVO010000185.1, on the reverse strand, counting down.
GCAGTGATGAGCAGAAGGGCGAGCGCCAGCAGGTGCGGGCGCGCCCTGCGCACGATGGGGCGTGAGCGCATCTTCCGTCCCGTTCCGTTTGAGCGGTGGTCGTGGCGGCCGTCAGCACCGGCCGCCGTTCGCGAGCTCCCAGGATGGCACAGGACTGCTCATCATCGCAATCCGCCGGTGTTCGTGTGCCCGGGCACCGCTGAGAACCGGTCTCAACCGGCGGGTGCCGGCCGACAGTCCGTCGGGAAGCCCCCCGCGCGGGTGGGTCGGCGGGTGTACAGCGTCGCCGTGACGTCGTCATTTGTCACTACGCCGATTCAGGGACTCCCCTATAACCCCGTCGAGCGCGGGGCGGTATTCTACGGGCGGCGGGATTCCGACGTGGGGGCCCCGCCGCAGTGGACGCCGGGGCTGCGATCCGTGCTGATGCGGCGCAGCCGGTGGCGCAACGGGAGGATGGGATATGCCGGAAACGAAGACTGCGGCCGTGACTCATTGTCGGGCGTGCGGGGCAGAGGTTGATGCCCGGGTGACGCAGTGTCCGGAGTGCGGCGCGTGCTGTCCCGGCTGCACGACGGAGGGCCTGAAGGTGAAGGTCACGAACACGCCCGCCGCCCGGCGCCTGGCGCTGGCCCGGACGAGCCCGTGCGGGAAACTGCTGGCCATGCACGAGGAGCTCGGCCACGCGCTGATGGAAGCCATCTGGGAGATGGACAACCTGCCGCAGGACACCGACGCGGCGCTGACGCGTATGTACGGGATCATGGACGATCTGCAGAAGGCCCTGGAGAGCGCGTACGCGCTGGACCCAGTAGGGCGCTGACCTCACGCGACCGGTCCGCACAGCCGGACCGGCTCGCAGACCGCAGCCCGGAATACGCATTCCGGCGAGGGGCGCTGCAGCCGCCGTCGCGACGGCGGCATCCTTGACGCTGCGCGCCGTGCGCGTTAGCGTCGTCAACCATGCGCAGCCATACCCCCAATCCGAGCACGACGCCGGGTCGCGGCACCTGGTGGTGGCGCCGCCCGACGGAGGGAGTGGTGCGCAGTCCGGGCGGGACGCGGTCCTAAGCCCGGAACAGGTGGAAGCCGGACGGCGCGCTCCTCTCTCCAGAGAGCAGCGCGTTTTTTTGTTCACTTCATGCGGAGGCGGTGTTGAAGGGAGCGGTGCAGCCGGCACGGTCATCAATCGAGGCGGCGCCTGCGGGCGCGTGGGTGCCGGTGTACCGCGCGGTTCCTGCGGACACCGAGACTCCGGTCTCCGTGTTCCTGAAGCTGCGGAGTGGCGGGACCGGCTTCCTGCTGGAGAGCGCGGAGCAGGATGGCAGCCTCGGGCGGTTCTCCTTCGTGGGCGCGATGCCGGACGCGGTGCTGAGGGCGGACCTCCGCGGCGCCCGTGTCACCACCGCCGCCGGAACCACGGCCACGGCGGCGACGCCGCTCGGAGCGTTGCGCCAGTTCGTCGGCGCGGCTCCGCTGCACGGGGACGGGATGGACCTCCCCGGGTTCGTCGGCGGCGTGGTGGGCGCGCTGGGCTACGACCTGGGCCGTTCCCTCGAGAATCTTGGCGACCGGATCGCCGATGGCGCCGCGCTCCCCGTCGCGCTGTTCGCCCGCTACGACACGGTGGTGGTCTTCGACCACCTCAAGCAGCAGATCGTGATCGTATCGCTGGTACCTCCGGACGTACCGCGCGGCCCGGCGTACGAGGCCGCGCGCGACCGGGTGGACGCGACGCTGGACCGTCTGCGCACGGCGCCTTCACCGCCGTGGTTCGACCCGACCGGCGACCCCGCGGACGCCGACCACCTCGTCGGCTCGGTCAGCCGGCAGCCAGCCGACGACGTCTTCCTGGCAGCCGCTGCCCGGGCGCGGGAGTACATCCGCGCCGGCGACGCCATCCAGGTCGTGCTGAGCCGGCGCCTCGAGACCCCCTTCCACGGCGACCCGTTCCGACTTTACCGCGCGCTCCGCACCATCAACCCGAGTCCCTACATGTTCTTCCTGGAGTTCCCGGAGCTCTCCATCGTGGGGGCGAGCCCGGAGATGCTGCTGCGCGTGGAGGACGGCGCCGCCCAGCTCGCGCCGATTGCCGGAACCCGACCGCGGGGCGCCGACGCCGACGAGGACGCAGTGCTGGAGGCGGACCTCCTCGGGGATGCAAAGGAACGGGCTGAGCACGTGATGCTGGTGGACCTCGGACGGAACGACCTGGGCCGGGTGTGCCGGGCCGGAAGCGTGCACGTGCCCCGCTTCATGCAGGTGGAGCGGTACAGCCATGTCATGCACCTCGTCTCCAGCGTGACGGGCCGTCTGACGGAGGGCATCGATGCCATCGACGCCCTCGCCGCCTGCTTCCCGGCGGGTACGCTCTCCGGCGCGCCGAAGATCAGGGCCATGGAGATCATCGAGGAGCTCGAGACCGTGCGCCGCGGTATGTACGGCGGCGCCGTCGGCTACGCGGGATTCGGCGGCCGCAGCCTGGACACCTGCATCGCCATCCGCACGGTGGTCATACGAGACGGGACGGCGCATCTCCAGGCGGGCGCCGGCATCGTCGCCGACTCCGACCCGCACCGCGAGTTGGAGGAGACGAACAGCAAGGCCCGCGCGATGCTCGCGGCCCTCGCCATGGCCGGGACCGGTGCCGAATCCGCAGGGACGGCGCCTCGCACCGCGGAGGTGCCGGCATGATCCTCGTCATCGACAACTACGACTCCTTCACGTACAACCTGGTCCAGATGCTCGCCACCCTCGGGGCCGGACCGGAGGTGTACCGCAGTGACGCGATAACGGCCGACGGCGCGGCCGCCCTCCAACCCGCGGGAGTGGTGATATCGCCCGGCCCCTGCGGGCCCGCGGATGCCCGCAACTCCCCCGACATCGTCCGACGCATGGCGGGCGTGTGCCCCGTGCTTGGCGTGTGTCTCGGCCACCAGGTCATCGCCGAGGTCTTCGGTGCGACGGTGGGCCGCGCGCCCGAACCCGTGCACGGCAAGGTGGCCCGCGTCAGCCACGACTCCCGCGGCGTATTCACGAACGTACCGTCTCCCTTCGAGGCGGCGCGCTACCACTCCCTCATGGTCGTCGAATCGTCCCTGCCCCCGGAACTCGAGGTCACGGCCCGGAGCGAGGACGGCGTCATCATGGGATTGCGCCACGCGACACTGCCCGTGGAGGGCGTGCAGTTCCACCCGGAATCGATCCTCACGTCGGAGGGCGAAACCATCCTGGCGAATTTCCTGCGGCTCGCCACGCATCCCACCGCGGGATGGGCCGCCCGGCGGTCCGCGCCGCCGGCCGCCGGGGGCACGACCCCGTGAGCGGTCGAACGGTCCTCCAGGACGCCATCGCGCGGATCGGCGGCGGCGCCACCCTCGACCGATCGGCCGCCGCCGACGCCATGGGGGCCATCATGGACGGCGCGGCGACGCCAGCCCAGATCGGCGCCTTTCTCCTCGGCCTCCGCGTACGGGGGGAGACCGTCGAGGAGATCACCGGATTCGCCCAGGCCATCCGCTCCCGGGCCATGCCCGTGGCCCACAGCTACCCCGGCCTCGTGGACACATGCGGGACGGGCGGCGACGGTCTGGGCACGTTCAACATATCCACGACCGCTGCGTTCATCGTCGCCGGCGCCGGCCTGAAGGTGGCGAAGCACGGGAACCGTGCCATCAGCAGCCGGACCGGGTCGGCCGACGTGCTCGAGTCCCTGGGCGTGATGGTGGACATGGCCGGCCCCGAGGCCGCCGGCGCCCTGGACGCTGTCGGGATCACGTTCCTGTTCGCGCCGACGTTTCACGCAGCCATGCGCCACGCGGGCCCGGTCCGGCGGGAGCTGGCCACGCGCACGGTGTTCAACGTGCTGGGCCCGCTGTGCAACCCCGCCGGCGCGACGGTCCAGGTCGTGGGCGTGTTCGACCCCGCACTGGTGAGGCCCATGGCGCAGGTGCTGGGCAACCTCGGCGTCCGCCGGGCGTTCGTCGTTCATGGCAGCGATGGCCTTGACGAGCTCACCGTCACGGCCCCGAGCCGGGTGGCGGAGTGGACGGGCTCCGCGGTGCGGGAGCACATGGTCGATCCGGAGGATGTCGGACTGCCGCGCTGGCCGGCGCAGGCGATGGCCGGCGGGGATGCCGCTACCAATGCGGGCATCCTCCGGGACGTACTCCGGGGCATCCCGGGCGGTGCACGGGATGTCGCGACACTGAATGCGGCCGCAGCGCTGCTCGCCGCCGATGCCGCCGAGGACCTTCGCCACGGCCTGGAGCTCGCCCGCGCGAGCATCGATTCGGGCGCCGCGCTCGACCGGCTGGATGCCCTGCTCACGTACTCGGACCGGCTCCGCAGCAGGGAGGGCGGAACCCGTGTCGTCGAAGAGCGCGTGCCGCCCGTGCAGCCGGGATGGGGACACCCGCGATGACGGAGGCGCTGAGGACGGGCGACGACTACCTGGCACGCAAGGCCCGGGCGGTGCGCGCGGAACGGGACGGCAGACCGCGCGACGGCCGTGCCGTGGAGCGCCTCCTCGCCGCAGCCCGGGCCGCATCGGCCGCGCCTTCCCTCCGACAGGCCATCGTCCGGAGCGAGAGCGTGGCTCTCATCGCCGAGTTCAAGCGCCGCAGCCCGAGCGGAGGCGTGCTCGTGGACGATGCACCGCCGCTTCCCGACACCGCCGCCGCGCATGCCGCCGCGTATGCCGCGAACGGGGCCACCGCCGTCTCCGTGCTCACGGACGGGCCCGACTTCGGCGGCAGCCTCGACGACCTGGCAGCCGCCGCGGAGGCAGCGCCCGTGCCGGTCCTGCGGAAGGACTTCATCGTCGACACCGCCGGCATCTGCGAGGCCCGCCTGCACCGCGCGTCCGCGGTCCTCCTCATCGTCGGAGTCCTGACCGACGCGGAGCTCGCAGTGATGCTCGGCACGGCCGCCGACGTCGGCATCGACTGCCTCGTGGAGGTCCACGATGAGGATGAGCTAAGCCGGGCAGTCGACGCGGGCGCAGCCCTCGTGGGGGTGAACAACCGGGACCTGCGCCGCCTCACGACGGACCTGGCCGTGACGGACAGGCTGGCGCGCCTTGCGCCTCCGGGCGTCGTCATCGTGAGCGAGAGCGGGATTCGCACTCCGGCCGACGTGGTGCGCGTACGTGATGCCGGGGCGCGCGCAATCCTCGTGGGCGAGGCGTTGCTCCGCACACCCGTGGACGGGAGGGATGCCGCCGTCCGTGCCCTCGCCCGCGTTCCTGCGAAGGCGTCGTGACGCGGACGCAGGTCAAGATCTGCGGGCTCACGCGATCGGCGGATGTCGAGCGCGCTGTGGCCCTCGGCGCGGACGCCGTGGGAGTTGTGTTCGCTCCGAGTCCGCGGCGCCTCCGGCCGGCTGCTGCTGCGCGGATCCTGGACGTCGTGCCCATCACCGTCGCCCGGGTCGGCGTCTTCGCCGACGAGCCCACCGAGTTCGTCCTGGACGCCGTCGCGGAATGCCGACTGGACTGGGTGCAGCTGGCGGGACCCGGCGACCCCCGCACACCGGCATTTCTCCACGCGCGCATCCTGAAGACGGTGCACGTGACCGGCGCGTCGGACCTGGCCTCGGCCGCGCGGGGCGTGGCAGACGCGTTCCTCCTCGATGCGCCACCGGCAGCGGGGCAGCGGGGCGGTACCGGCAGGTCGTTCGACTGGGCCGGAGCCGGCCGTCTCCCATGGCCCCGCCACCGTGTCGTAGTGGCGGGCGGGCTCCGTCCTGGCAATGTGGGACGGGCAATGGCGATGCTGCGGCCGGGAGCGGTGGACGTATCCTCCGGCGTCGAGTCCTCCCCCGGCATCAAGGACGCAGAGCTGCTGGCTGCCTTCTTCGCTGCCGTCACCCGCGGTGACCAGGCACTCCACTCCGAACAACGGGAAGACGATGTCGACGCAGGCCCATTCCGGCGCTGAATCCCGCTCCGGCAAGCCGGGTCGGTTTGGACCCTTCGGCGGACGCTACGTCCCCGAGACGCTGGTCCCCGCACTGGACGCGCTGGAAGCCGCCTTCGCCGAGGTATGGCGCGAGGCGTCATTCCGGGCGGAGCTGCACACGCTCCTCGCCACGTATGTCGGCCGACCGACGCCGCTGTACGGCACGACGCGCCTGTCGGAGGCCGCAGGCGGCGCTGCCATCTACCTGAAGCGCGAGGACCTGGCGCACACCGGCAGCCACAAGCTCAACAACGCCCTCGGCCAGGCGCTCCTGGCCCGGACGCTGGGGAGGACTCGCCTCATCGCCGAGACCGGGGCGGGCCAGCACGGTGTGGCGAGCGCCACCGCCGCCGCACTGGTCGGCCTCCCGTGCCAGGTCTACATGGGGACGGTCGACATGGACCGCCAGCGACTGAACGTCGACAGGATGCGGCTACTCGGTGCCGAGGTGATTCCCGTCGACAGCGGGTCGCGTACGCTGAAGGACGCAACCAGCGAGGCCATCCGCGACTGGATGGCGACGTCCCGGGACACGCACTACATCATCGGGTCCGTCGTCGGGCCTCACCCGTATCCTCTGATGGTCAGGACCTTCCAGAGTGTGATCGGGGAGGAGGCGCGGGCTCAGATCCTGGAGGCGGCGGGCCGTCTGCCGGACGAACTCATCGCCTGCGTGGGCGGAGGCAGCAACGCAATCGGTCTCTTCCACGCCTTCGTGGATGACGGCGTCGCCATGGTCGGCGTGGAGGCCGGCGGCAGCGGCGCCGGGCCCGGCATGCATGCCGCCTCCCTGAGCGGAGGCACGCCGGGCGTGCTCCACGGCTGCTACTCCTACATCCTGCAGGACCAGGACGGCCAGATCGCGCCGACCCACTCCGTGGCCGCGGGCCTCGACTATCCGGGCGTCGGCCCGGAGCACGCATGGCTCGGCCAGCAGGGCATCGCCCGCTACGTGGCCGTGGAGGACGACGAGGCCGTCGCGGCCTACCGCTCGCTGGCCCGGCTCGAAGGCATCATACCCGCCCTCGAGTCGAGCCACGCCATTGCATGGGCGCTCCGCCGCGGCAGAGAACTCGGCCCGGACGCCGTGCTCCTCGTCAACCTGTCGGGCCGGGGGGACAAGGACACCATACGCCCCGACGGCGGCCATGACGCGGGAGGGCCCGGTGCCTGACGGGAACGCCGGCGGTACCGGTCGTGTCCGGCGCGCCTTCGACCGCCAGGCAGCCGACGGCCGGGCCGCGCTCATCGCGTTCATCGCCGCCGGCGACCCGGACCTCCGCACGACGCAGCGCCTCGCGCGCGCCGCCGCCGAGGCCGGCGCCGACATCATCGAGCTGGGCATCCCGTTCAGTGATCCCCTCGCCGACGGACCCGTCATCCAGGCCGCCTACACCCGCGCCCTGACCGGAGGAGCCACCGTGCGCGACGTGATCGGCGCCCTCGCGGCCATCACAGAAGCCGGCGCGCCGCCCATCGTGCTCATGACCTCGCTGAATCCGGTGCTCGCCTACGGCCTGGACGGCTTCTGCGGGCACGCTGCTGCCGGCGGCGCCGCCGGCCTCCTCGTCCCCGACCTCCTCCCGGAGGATGCCGACGACGTCGCCGTCGCCGCGGCCCGCAACGGCCTCGACATGGTGTTCCTTGCCGCGCCCGGCGGCTCCGACGAACGCATACGCGCCGCAGCCGACCGCGCCACCGGCTTCCTCTATCTCGTCAGCCGGCAGGGCGTGACCGGCGAAGGGGGCGGGGGACCGGGCGCCGGCCTCGAGGCTGAGGTCCGTCGGGCCCGCGCCCTCTGCAGTCTCCCCATCGCTGTGGGGTTCGGTGTCACCACGGCAGCCGACGCTGCCCGCGTCGCCGCCGTCGCCGACGGCGTCATCGTGGGCAGCGCGCTGGTGGCCGCCGCCGCCGAGGCCCACGCAGGCGCCGCGGCGGCCGGGCTCGACGCCACGGAGTCCGCCGCGGCAGCAGTCCAAAGCCGCGTCGAGGCGCTCGTGTCGGGCATCAGGTCCGCGCCACCGCCCGCGGCCTGACGCACGGTCAGCGGGCCGAAGTGTCCCTCTGTGGGGTCGCCCGCTGTCCCCGCCGCTGGACGCCCGCACTTCGAGCGGCCCGCAGGTACCGGCGTGTAAGGCGTTGATCTGCAACGACGTGACATGGCGACGACGGAGCGTGGATCGTATATTGCCTTGAGCAGGCGGTGCGGACGCGCGAGACTGCCGCCCCGGGCAGCGCCGCCGCTCCGGCGCCAGCGGAAAGAAGGTCCCCATGCTCGGCTACCGATCGGTCCTCATAGCCGCCGCCCTCGCGGTCGTCCTGCCCCCCGCCGCAGGGGCGCAGGTGATTCCAGGCTCGGACTACGACTATTACGACGACTACGAGCTGGCGGTGGGCGAGTACTACGGATCCCCCCACGACCGGATTCCCCGCTGGATAGACCCGGACGAGCTGCCGGTCATCTATCTGCTGGCCCGGGAGGCGCGGGTATCACCCGAGATCATCATTGCCCTCCGCGAACGCGGCTGGAGCTGGATCGACATCACGTACCACCTCGGCGTCGATCCCTACGTCTACGTCGCACGCATGCCGTACACGACCGGCTACTGGCGGCGGTACAGCGCCTGGGAGCTCCGTTACCTGTCGGACCGCCACATCATCGACTTCGTGAGCGCGATGTTCTGGGCGGACTATCACAGGCGACCCCTCCGGCAGGTCATCGTCATCCGTGATCGCGTGCCCGCGTGGCGTTACTACGTCCGCTACCACTCGCCGCCCCGGACCGTCGCCCGCGGCGTGGTGCGGTCGCCCTCGCCGCCGTCGCGGAATGACCCACGGCGGGCCGTGCCTCGAGATGTGCGGGGATCCGATCAGGGCCGCGACCGACCCACGGCGCAGCCGCGCAACACGCGGGACGGCCCGGCCCAGGGCGTCACGCGCCAGCCCTCGGGTCGTCCGTCCGGCAATGAGGCGTCCGCGGGTTCAACCCGGCGGGCGACGGAGGAGCGCGCCCGCACGGAGGATCGTGCGAGGACCGAACAGCGGGCGCGGACCGAGGACCGTTCGAGGACGCCGGCCCGGCCCCGGGCGGAGGACCGGTCCCGGACCGAGCAACGCCCGGCGGCCCGCGGAGTCAACGGCGCGAGCCGGCAGGAAGCGGCGCCGACCCGACGGGAAGCCGCGCCGACCCGACGGGAAGCCGCGCCGTCGCGGAACGACGGTGCAACGCGGAGTTCGTCGGGATCGAGCCGCGGCGCGCCGGCTGCCGGCGCCCGCTCCGCCTCGCCGCGCAGCTCGCCGCCGAGCGGCCAGTCGGGCCGCTCCGGCGGACGCGGCGGCTGAGCCGCGTCAGCGCCAGACCCTGGCCAGGAAGGCCTGCACTTCGGGCAGGCCTCCCTGGAGCACCAGGTAGCCGTCGTGTGGCTCACGCTCCGTCATCTCTCCTGCGACGGTATCCGTCATGAGCCGCCGCACGGCATCCGGATCATCCGGATGGACGCCCAGCGCCCACCCCAGCTTTACCCACGCCACCTCCGGGAGCATGTTCGCCAGCGGCACCACGCCCAGCTCCAGGATCTCGCGGCCGGTCTCGTAGACCTGCATCTGCACGAATCCCCACAGCGTCTGCAGCGTCATGTAGAGATGGACGCCGGCCTGGCTGGCGCGGGCGAGGGCGGGGTAGATGAGCCGGTTGACGTGCCCGAGTCCCGTCCCCGCGATGACGATCCCCCGATACCCGCCGTCCACGAGGGCATCGACGATGTCCGGCTTCATGCCCGGATAGTAGTAGAGCAGCGTGACGCGGTCATCGAACGCCGCCTGGACCGTCACGTCCCGGTCCGGCCGGCGGGGAAGCCAGTCCTCATGGAGTGGCGTGACCCGGCCATGCTCCACCATGGCGACGGGGATGTCGCCGAGTGTCCGGAACGTGCTCCGCACGGAGCTGTGCATTTTGCGGACACGCGTGCCCCGGTGCAGCAGGTTGTACACATCGGACGTCGGTCCGAACATGCACACGAGGACCTCGGCGATGGGGCCGTGACCGGCGGCGTACGCCGCATGCATCAGGTTCAGCGCCGCGTCCGATGAGGGCCGGTCCGAGGACCGCTGGCTCCCGACCATGATGATGGGGACCGGCGGCCGCTGGACCATGAAGCTGAGCACGGCGGACGTGTGGTGCATCGTGTCCGTGCCGTGGCCGATCATGATGCCGTCGTATCCCTCGCGGATCGCCTGGCCCACCTTGTCGGCGAGAATCAGGTACTGCTCCGGACCCATGTTCTCGGAGAAGACACCGAACAGCTTCTCGGTCTCGAGGTTGCAGATCGCGGCCAGCTCCGGCACCGACCCGTACAGCTCACCCGGACTGAACGCCGGGATGACCGCGCCCGTGCGGTAGTCGAGGCGCGAGGCGATGGTGCCACCGGTGCCTAGCAGCTTCACCGTGGGATTGCCCGGGTCGCGGGGAAACTCCTTCTCGGGGATCTGGTAGTGTGCCTCGCGGTACCCGATCTTCTCGAGCTTCAGGATCGTGTCGTACCGGATGCCGATGTTGTAGCCGACGCCGAGCTTCAGAACCAGGTGGAGGGCGTCGCTCGTCTCGGAGCGGGGCAGCAGCAGCCCCTCGAATACACCGCGCGTCGTCTCCGCGCGGACCTCACACCAGACCGTGATGCCGAAGCGTTCCAGCAGGTCGAGGGCCGGGCCCCGGTAGCCGTTCGCCGTCATGGCACGGCCTCCACCGATGCAGCCCGGATCAGTTCGTCCAGCCGGTCCCGCACCCGGACGGGATCCGCCGTGTACCCCGTGGCCGCCATCGCCGCGCCCATGGCCCAGCGCAGCCGCGCCTCCCGCGGCCGGCCGGCCAGGGCTCCCGCCCGCTCCGCGACGGCCCGAATCCGTTCCTCGACCCACGGGTCATCGGCTGCGCGGGGGCGGAAGCTCCGGGCCACGTCCGCAGCGTCCGCCCGGGCATTGCCCAGCACGATGTCCACGGCCCGCTTCAGTGCCGACGGCAGCAGATCCCCGGTCTCGAGTGCCCGGACCAGCGGCGCGATGCGGTGGGCCGGCGGGTCATGTTCGTGTCGTGCGCCGCCGCCCCTGCGCCTGAAGCCGGGGATGCGCTGCTCGAGGGCCTGCGCCAGCCGCTGCGCCGGCGCGCCCGCTGCCGGGCCGACGGCGTCGAAGAGTTCCGCCCACCCCGACACCGCCAGGCGTCCGGCCACGGCGGCCGTCAGGCCGAGACGTTGGTAGCGGGCCTGCCGCAGCCATGGCGACTCAGGCAGGCGCGCACGAATCCGTTCCACGGTCTCGTCGGTTACGGGCAGCGGGGGCGTGTCCGTGTCCGGGTACATCCGGTCGGGCCCCGGCAGGATCCGCTCGAATCCCGTCGTGCCGTCCGGCAGCGCCTGCCGCGTCTCCGCCGGAACGCCGGCGAGGGCCTCGCGCGCCCGGATGAGGATCTCCCTGGCCGCCGTCGCCGCGTCTTCGGCCGGCGCCCACACCAGCACGACGGCGTCGTCGGACCCGGCGCCGAGCAGGCGCCGGACGTCCGGCCAGCCGCCAGAACACGGCACGACGTCAACATCATCGGAGTGCGCCAGGAACGGCGCGTGGACGGGGCACGCGATGACGCGGACCCGCTCGGCCAGCTCACGGTCGAACGTGACCCCCGGCTGCGTCGGGTGCCGGAGGATCCCCCGGAAGCCGGGCAGCCGCACGGCACATACCGTATCGCCACGGTCCACCGCGCGCTGCAGCGGCGCGTATCCGGAATGCCCGGCGAGGCGGGTCGCATCCGCCACGAGGGAGGATCTCTCCCACGGCAGACCGACCCCGGGATCCCCGAGGTCCGTCGGATTCATGCCCCGTCGCAGGAGCTCCGCCCGGACTCTGAGCAGGTTCAGCTGGCGAAACGCCTCGTTGTGGACGAGGAGCGGAAGCCGGCGGTGGTAGTGCACGCCCTTGATCTCCACTCGCCGGCCGCCGGCGACCGACACGTTGACGTCCTGCCTGCCGGCGCCGGCGCCGCGCCGCACACGCCCGGTCACACGGGCGATATCCGCCAGCAGGCGCGCACCCGCCTGCAGCTCGGTGGGCGTGAGCAGTTCCGGTTCCGTGACGATCTCCGTAAGCGGCGTGCCGAGTCGGTCCGTCCGGAACGTGATGCGGTGGCCGACGTCGGAGACCTCACGGCAGGAATCCTCTTCCAGGGACAGCTGCCGGATTCGCAGCTCCCGCACGGTCCCGCCGCCGGGAGGTCGAAACGGGACCACGCCCTCCAGTCCCACCATGGCCGTCCGCTGGAAGCCGGTGGGGATGGAGCCGTCGAGGTACTGCTTGCGCATCACGTGAAGCTCGGAGACCAGGTTCAGATCGCAGAGCATTGCGATCTCCAGGGCGATCTCCACCGCCTCGGGATCCATCCCGAACGGTGGCGTGTCGTCCATTTCGTAGGTGCAGACCGAGCCCCTCTCCAGCAGGTAGACGATCTCCTTGCGCGTCTTGAACTCCATCAGCGCCGTACCGTCGTACTCGCCCAGCTCACTGAGTGTCGGCCGCATGTGGCGCAGCGCTTCTGCGTCCACGCGCGTCGTCCGGCGGCCGGCCGGACAGCGGCAGAACAGCTTGGAACGGGTGAGAAGCTGCTGGTGCACCTCCAGCCCGGAGAGGAAGCCCAGGACGGCGTAGTCAGCCGGCTTCATTTCATGGAACGATCTGTCGGGAAAATCGAGGACGGCGTCGTCCCGGGGGTTCAGCTCCCCGGGCGGCCGGATGCGGGACTGATTGGCACGTCCATCATCGGCTTGCATCGGTGCAGCAGCTCCTCGCCGCCCGTCCGCCGGAAGACGTCCGGCGCTGCCGGCGACGATCCGGAGGGACAGGCCTTCGTCCCTGCCCGTGTGCCGATGCGACGACGGCCGCGGGCAGGGCGCGGCCGCCGTTCGTCTGCGCCGGGGATCAGCCCCGGATCAGGGCACCGATGCCGCGGATGCGGTACGTCGTCGTCGCCGGATACACCGCCGTCGAGTCGAAGGGAAGGCCCTGCTCCTCGGCGCGGTGCGCGGCCGCGGCGAACGCCTGCTCGCTCGTGAGGTCGCGCTGCTCGACCACACCCTCCACCAGCGCAGTCTTCCCCTTCGCACTCATCGGGAAGACGATGACGTCGTCCTCGACCTTCACCTGGATCTCCGCGCCATCCGTCGCGATGTCCATCCAGCAGCCCTTGTTGTTGCACACATCCACGACGGTGCCCTCCACGAGGACGCGCTCGCCGATGTAGTCCGACGGAGCGGACAGGATCTCCGCCACGGGCGTCAGCTTCGCCAGCGTCAGCGGTTCGCCGTACTGCTCGCCCTCGAAGACCGGTCCGCTGGCGCCGCACGCGGCAGCGGCACAGGCCAGCATGACCACCGTTATGAGCTTCATCACACCCCCAGGGTCGAAGTGAAGGGTCAGGATGCCGTTGTCCCCGGCACTGCGCAAGGTCGCGCCGCCGCTCGCAACGCGCCGTTACGCACGCTCCTTCCTGAGAACCGACTGCACGGGCCGGAGGAGGTACGCGTTCCCCGCGACGCGCCCCCCCAGCAGAGCGAGCATCGCCGCCGTGACCCCGATGAAGCCGCCTACCCACCCGAACGCCGCGAACAGCACGCCAATGACCACGACTTCCAGGCCCGTGGCGACGGATATGGGGCGCGTGCGTCGGCCCTGCACCAGCACGCCCTGCTGGAAGGCCAGCAGTACGGCGAGGGCAGGGAGGGGGACGAGGATGCGCACCGGCATCGTCGCCAGCGCCGCCAGCTCCGGCTGCAGGCCGGACACCGTCTCGAACCAGAAACCGGCCAGCGGCGTGAAGGCCACCAGCGCCATGCCGCCGGAGGAGATGAGTGCCATGGTCACGCCGAAGCGGGCCAGCTGGGGCACGTTTTCGAACCGGCGCCCCGAGAGTGCGATGACGGCTTCCTGGAACGAGAACCCCACCGCCCGGAACAGGAAGGACAGCGCATGGACCACGGGGAATACGGCAAGTGACTCCACCGGCAGCGGCGCCCGCCCGATGAAGAACGTGAGCATGGGGTGCACCGTGAGGCCGATGAACGATGTCAGGGCCAGCGGATAGTAGAAGCGCGCCATGTCCGCCCAGGGCATGGCTGCCGATCGCAGGCCGATATGGGGCACGGCCAGCACCGCGGGTTCTTCCACTACGCCGGCCTCCCGGGCCGTCTCGGCCCCCAGCGCCGCATCGTGGACGGTATCGACCGCAGGCATCGCCCGCACCTCCGTCGCCTCCGCCCCTGCATCATCGCCGGCCGCGTCGCCCGACCGCAGGTCGAGGGTGTCGTCCAGGAGGCCGCGGATGACGCCAGCCGCCATCGCCCGCGCGGCCAGCGCCTCCGTGCAGACGCCCGCCGACAGCGCCGCCGCCCCGACCCACGCCCCGGGAATGTCGGTTAAGGCGTAGAGCAGCGTGGCGGCGGTGGCCATGCCGGCGAGGCGCAGCACCGTGCCGTAGGCGACGCGGCGGGTCAGGCCGGCGCGAATGAGGACGCCGTGGATGAATCGACGGTAGCCGATGGCCGCCGGCCACGGCAGGAGCAGCCAGAGCGCGCCGTAGACCAGGTCGACGACGGGCTGCGGCAGGCCGAGGAGTCGGACCATCAGGCCGGCGTAGACCGGCGGAGCAAGCAGGAGGACCAGCAGCGCCGTCGCGCCGGCGTTCAGCGCGTTCGCGAACGACCGCATCCGGCGGTAGCTCGCGCCATCCTCCACCAGGGCGATGGACGCGCTCATGAGCATGATGACGGGCGACTCCACCAGGATCGCGAGGGCGAATGCGACGCCGTAGGCTGCGAGGTTGTGGACGGGATCGCCCATGCGAGCGATGACAGCAGCGAGGAACGGCCCCTCCAGCGCCATCATGACCCACTGCGCCGCCAGTGGAGCCCAGAACAGGAAGATCGCCCGTTGTGAGCGGGCGAGCCAGGCGGCGGAGCGGTGCCTCGTCATGGCAGCGAAGGTGACAGCCGCGGCGGACCGGAACAAGGACCGGCGGGCTCGCCGCGCGCACCGGGGCCTGTACCGTCGCGCCTGCTACCGCGATACTTCCGGAGGGTGTCCTGCCGGCGGGTCCGGCTGGCGGGGCACACGGGCCGGACCCGCCGGGCGGGCGGGGACGGCTGCCGGTTCCGGGCCGATGCGGGTACTCAACCGGACGATCCATGGATTCATCCCTGACCCTCCGCGGCTGGACGCCGTACCGTTTGCTGAGCCTCATGCTTGGCACGGGCATGGCCGTCGTCGCCGCACTGACGATAGAACACTTCTTCGCCGTCCGGTTCCCGGACTCCCTCGCCGCGGCTGCCGCCTGCGAGGCGGACTCGTTCTTCCGGTGCGGCGACAGCGCGAACGCACCCATCGCCGCAATCTACGGCGTGCCCATCGGTCTCTTCGGGTTCATGGTGGGCGGCCTCCTCGTCCTCGGCGCGCTCCTGCCGTCCGCGCCACTTGAGAGGACGAACCGGACCATTGCGTACCTGAACGTGGTCCTCGCGGTGGCGCTCGTCGTCTACTCCATCGCCGGCCTGCGCAGCCTGTGCCTGCTCTGCACCAGCTACAGCGTGCTGGCACTCGCGAGCGCCGGCCTCTTCTGGAGAGCCGGCATCGACAGCGGTGACCCCGACCCGGTACGGCGGACCCTCTCCGCATCGCCCATGCATCTGGCCGCCTTCGCCGGCGCCACGCTCGTCGCCGCCTGGATGATGGGGCTGTACCACGACGCCCGCCGGGGCGCGGACGCCGGAACCGCCACGACCCAGGTCGTCAGCCAGTTCCTGGCACTGGAGAAGGGCGCGAATCCCAGCGCCATTTCGCCGTTCTGGGTCATGCGTTCCACCGAACGCTTCGAGGACGCGCCCATCCGCGTCATCGAGTACAGCGACTTCCTGTGCTCCGACTGCCGCTACCTCTCCGAGCAGGTCCACCTAATCGAGCGCGAGTTCGCCGGACGGATCAACTGGGCCTATCAGTTCTTCCCCCTCGAGGCCGCCTGCAACGATATCGTGGACAAGGACAAGCACCCGGGGGCATGCGACCTGGCATACATCGCCGCCTTCCGGCCGGAACGGTTCCGGGAAGTGCACGATGAGATCTTTGCGAACTTCACCCTCGCCCGCGACTCTGACTGGCGGCGCGACCTCGCCCGCCGCTACGACGCCGAGGCCGCCCTCACCGACCCTGCTACCATCGAGACCGTCCATCGTCTGATCCGCACCGGCGCCGAGTACGAGCGGACGTCGTCCCAGTTCGAGTACGGCATACGCTCCACGCCCACGCTCATCATCAACGGGCGGATGGTCATTGGCACGCTGCCCCACGCCCAGCTCCGCGCCATCCTGCAGGCAGCACTGGACGAGGAGACGGGTCGCGGCCGCGGCTTCATGGAGAACTGGGTGGCGGACGACTGACGGCGCGGCGGCCCGTCCTCCGCCGCCGGCCTGGAGGGGGTCCGGCACGCCGCTGGACCCTCTCTTGCGTTCCCGGTCTCCGGCCGCCTCGTCGAGGCGCGTTGTAGACGACACCGGGCGCACGATACATGGCGGACGACTCCCCGCGAACGAACCACCCCGAGATCGAGGCGGCGGAAGCCGTTGCCCTGGAGACGCGGCGTCTGCCCCAGCGCCTTGCCGCCCTCCACGGCGAACGACTCTACAGGTTCGCCGGGCTTCTCTTCCTCCTCGCCATCCTCTTCAGGTACTTCGACCCGATCTCGCGCGTCCTGCTCATCGCGTTCGTCGGCGCCATCGTGGCCGTGGCCTACAACGCCGTCGTCGTCCGCCTGCCACTGCGCCGCAGCCTGGCCGTCCTGGTGGTCGTGGCCGGCACGCTCGGGACGGTCGGCCTGACGCTGTGGCTCGGCATCAATGCGCTCATCAGCCAGTTCCGCCAGCTCGCCGACGACTTCCCGGCCATCGTGGAGGGCGTGGAGGACTGGGTCCAGGACGCGACAGGCCTCGAACTCGACCTGCTCGGCCCCCGGTCCCGCGCCGCCATCGCCGAGATGTTCGGCGTCTCGGACGGCGCCTCAGTCGTCGCCGGCGCATTCGGCATCCTCGAGGTCATCGGAATCGCCCTGCTGGTGACGGTCGGTGCCTTCTTCCTCGTGCACAAACCCAACGAGCAGCTGCTGAGCCCCCTGATGCGCTCCGTCCCGGCTGAACGACGGCCCGCGTTCCGCCGGATGTTCCACCTCATGGGCGAACGCCTCGCCGGCTGGCTGTGGGGGACGCTCGTCGCCATGGTCGCCGTCGGCATCATGGGTATGGCCGCATTCTACTTCCTCGGCACGCCCTACCCGCTGCTCCTTGGCGTCCTCATGGCGCTCACGAACATCGTGCCCATCATTGGACCATGGATCGGCGGCGCCGTGGCCGTGGGCGTAACGCTCTTCAACGATCCCGGACAGGCATTGTGGGTCGCACTCGCCGTTCTCATCATCCAGGAGATCGAGAGCAACATCATCCGGCCCGTAGTCATGTCCAGCTCCGCCCAGCTCCACCCGTTCGTCACCCTCCTGGCGTTGCTCCTCTTCGGGTCACTGTTCGGCATGCTCGGCGCAGTCCTGGCCCTGCCCATCACACTGGCGATCGCCACCGTCGTGCAGGTGCTCTGGGTGGAGGAGACGCTCGGTGCCGGGGACGACGAGATCGAACCCGTCGTCCGAACCGGCTGACACGCGCCTCCAGCCGTCAGAAGATGTCGACGTTGATGTTCGGCTTGTACTTGCCGGGGTTCAGCCGGATGTCGTCGATGAGCGTCTGCATGTCCGTCACGGCCTTCAGGAATTCGTCGTACAGGGCGGGATCCTCCATGAGCCGCTGCATCGTGCCCTCCCCCTGTGTCATCCGGCGCACGAAGCCGGCGAGGTCCGTGACGGCGGCGTCGGCATTGCCCAGCGTTCCCAGGAGGCTGCGGTGCAGCGTATCCGACCTCAGGAGCATGCCCACGGTACCGTCGCTCTGGAGGATGAGCGCCCCCAGGGAATCCACGCGGGCCACTGCGCCGTGGATCTGCCGGTAGAGGGCGGGGTCCCGGATCAGTCGGCCGAAGGTGCCGTCGGTGCGGTTGATATCGGCGAGGGTTCTCCGCAGCTCCGCCGTCCCGCCCGCGAGATTCACGTACAGCTCCTCGTCGTTGAGCATCCTCCCCAGGGTCCCCTCGCCCCGGGTGAGGGAGCCGGTGACCTCCTGCAGGTTGAGGACGATGCCCGAGGCCTCATCCAGGGCCGCGGCCGCCTGCTGGATGAAGTCGTCCACATCCAGCGAGCGGCCGGCGATGATGGTGTCCCCGGACTGGAGCACCGGCGCGCCCGCCGAACCCGGCGCTATGTCGACGAACTTGTCGCCCAGGAGCCCCTGAGTGCGGAGGAACGCGCGGGAATCGCTACGGATCTGGTCGCGCACCGCCTCGGTGATGGCGAGAGTGAGGCGGAGGTGGTTCTCCCCGGCCTTCTCGTGCACGGGAATGAAGTCGATGCGGCTGACCTGGCCGATGCGCTGGCCGGCAAGCGTCACCGGCGCGCCCTCCCTCAGCCCGAGACCCGACGGCACCAGCGCTGTGACTTCGTACCGGCTGGCGAAGACGTCCATCACCATGCCCACCCGGTACGTCGCATATGCCAGCAGGAGCATTCCCACCAGAATGAGTGCTCCCACGCGTGCCTGCCGCCACTCGAATACCCGCTGCCCCAGCCGCGCCTCGGACATGATCAGCTCAGGAAGGATTTGATGTAGGAGTCGTTCGCCGCGACCATCTCCTCGGGCGAACCGTCGAATACGATCTCCCCCTGCCGGAGCAGGTTCACGCGGTCCGCGACGCGAAAGCCCGCGCGGATGTCATGCGTCACGAGGATCGAGGTCACGTTGAGCTCGCGCTGCAGCTTCCGAATGAGCGCATTGATCCTGCCCACCGTCAGCGGATCGAGACCCGCCGTGGGCTCGTCGTACAGGATGATGCAGGGGTCCGTGGCGATGGCCCGGGCCACACCGACGCGCTTCCGCATCCCGCCCGACAGCTGGCTCGGGAGCTGCCGCATGACCTGCTCCGGGTCGAGATCGACGAACTCGAGTTTCTCCCGCACGACCGCCTCGATCCTGTCCTCCTCGAAGTCCGTGTTCTCCCTGAGCGGGTACGCCACGTTGTCGAACACCGAGAGGGAGTCGAACAGGGCGGCATTCTGGAAGACCATCCCGATCTGCTTGCGCAGGTCCAGCGCCTCCTGGAACGTGAGGGACCCCACATCCTCGTCGAGCACCGTGATGCGGCCCGATTCGGGCACCAGCAGGCGCAGGATGAGCTTGAGTATCGTGGACTTGCCGCTGCCGGATTCCCCCGCGATCATGAGTGTCTCGCCCTCGTTGGCCTCCAGCGATACGGCCTTCAGCACGGGCTCGTCGAATGTGAGGCTGACATCCTCCAGGACGATGAGCGACCTGGCCGTTCTCGGGCGCTCGAGCGTGTCGTTCTCGAGCTCCTCGCGTATAGCGCGCAGGTGGTTGTCGGCGACGTTCATGCCGCTACCTCAGCACCACGAACATGAGCTGCGTCAGGAAGTAGTCCACCGCCAGGATAAGCACGGAGCACGTCACCACCGCGCTGGTCGCGGCCGCGCCGACACCCTCCGTGCCGCCCTTCGCGTTCAGGCCGTAGTAGCACGACGTCAGCGTGATGATCCCGCCGAACACGAACGGCTTGAGCAGGCCGGTGAAGAAGTCCTTCGGGAAGATCCCGAACAGGAAACCCGACTGAGCCAGCGTGTTCAGGACACCCTGGAGATACGCGTCCACCGTGATCCCCAGGCGGAAGACGGAGATGACCATGCCGCCCATGATTCCGACGATGTCCGTGATGACCGTGAGGAGCGGCAGCATGAGCAGGCCGGCGAGGATCCGCGGCACGGCGAGCTTCTTGATCGGGTCCGTGCCGAAGCTCTGCAGGGCGTCGATCTGCTCCGTAACCCGCATGGATCCCAGCTCCGCCGCGATGCCTGATGCCGCCCGCCCCGCCACCATCAGGGCACACAGCACCGGGCCCAGCTCCCGCACCATGGACGCCGCAACCAGATTGCCGATGTAGACTTCGGCACCGAACCGGGTGAGCTCCATGGCGCTCTGCAGTGCGAGCACCATCCCGGTGAAGAAGCCCGTCAGGAGGACGATGGGTATGGACCCGACGCCGATCCGGTCCATCTGGACGACGAGGTCACGGAAGTAGAACGGGCGTGAGAACGCGAACCGCGCGGCCCGGGCGCCGAGGGTGAAGTACTCGAGCACGCCGACGGACGTGCTGCGAATACGATTTTCGACGGCGGCAGCGAAGCTTGTCATATCTCCATGACTGGCAGCCGCATCGCTTTACAAGCCTGAGGCCGCACGGTACCTTGACGGTCCAGTTCCGGTAACATCCGGCGGACTGGTCAATTTCCGTGCCGCATCCATGCACCGACTGACAATCGATAGTGCCCGCCGAATCCTCGAGGCCGCCCGTGACGTGCGGGTGCTCGTACTCGGGGACGTCATGCTGGACGTGTACATGCGAGGCGCGGCGTCCCGCATTTCGCCGGAGGCGCCGGTGCCGGTCGTCCGGGTGGAGGAGCAGTGGCGGGCATTGGGCGGCGCGGCGAACGTCGCGGCGAACGTGGCGGCCCTGGGGGCGGCGTGCAATCTCATCGGCTGTGTCGGGGACGACCCTTCCGGGGCGGACCTGCTGGTCGAGCTGGAGCGGCAGGGGATCGGCGCAGCCGGCCTTGTCCGGACGGACGGGCGCCCGACCACGGTGAAGACGCGGGTCCTGGCGCGACACCAGCAGGTGGCGCGGTTCGACCACGAGACGGAGGCTGAGCTGCCGCCGGCCATGGGGGCGGAAGTGGTGGCGGCCGTGCGCCATGGCCTGCAGGACGCCGATGTCCTCGTCCTGGAGGACTACAACAAGGGTCTCCTCACCCGCCAGGTCATACACGACGTCATGGAGGCGGGCCTCGCCGCCGGTCGTCCCATCGTCGTGGACCCGAAGCTCCGCCATTTCTTCGACTACCGCGGCGCGACGGTCTTCAAGCCCAACCAGGGCGAGCTGGCCGCGGCCCTGCGGACCCCGGTGGAGGCGGATGACGCGGCGTGGCTCGCGGACGTGCGCGAGCAGCTCGGCTGCGAACACCTGCTGGTGACCCTGGGTGAGGGCGGAATGGCGCTGCTTACGTCGGAAGGTGAGCACGTCCGCGTACCGACGGTCGCCCGCTCGGTCTACGATGTCTCCGGCGCAGGCGACACGGTCACTGCGGTCCTCGCCGTGGCGCTGGCGGCGGGGGCGTCCGTGGTGGAGGCGGCCATGCTGGCGAACCACGCCGCCGGCATCGAGATCGGCAAGGCCGGCGTAGCTACGGTCTCGCCCGAGGAGCTGCTCGCCGTGCTCGGGATCATCGAGGGCGTCACTTCAACCTGAAGACGAACGGAGAACGCGGATGGTCAAGCCCAACGGAGTGCACACGGACGGTGCGCCCGCGGCCATAGGGCCCTACAGCCAGGGGATGGTCGCCAACGGATTCATATACACGGCAGGCCAGATCCCGCTGGACCCGGCGACGATGGAGCTGGTGGGTGAGGGCGACGCCGCCAGCCAGACCGAGCAGGTCATGCGAAACCTGGACGCGATCCTGACGGCCGCCGGCTCTTCGCTGTCGAGTGTGGTGAAGACGACCGTGTTCCTCGCGGACATGAACGACTTCGCCGCGATGAACGAGGTATACGGCCGCCACTTCGGTGAACACCGGCCGGCCCGGTCGACGGTCGAGGTGTCCCGCCTGCCCAAGGACGTGAGGGTGGAGATCGATGCCGTCGCACTGGTAGGCTGAGAC
This sequence comes from Longimicrobiales bacterium, assembly GCA_035461265.1. Lineage (GTDB taxonomy): Bacteria > Gemmatimonadota > Gemmatimonadetes > Longimicrobiales > RSA9 > SH-MAG3. The sequence goes on along the minus strand of DATHVO010000185.1, from coordinate 1,126 downwards.
CTGGGACGGCGGGGGTCAGCCTGGCTGGCCGCCCGCCGCCGCGTCCTCCACCTGCCACGCCACGCCCCACGCACCGGGCCCCAGGTGCGTGGCCAGCACCGGACTCGCCGGGGCGATGATGGTCTCCCGCTCCCCGTAGACCCCCCGCAGCCGCGCCGCGAACGACGCGGCCCTCTCGCTGCAGCCGACGTGGACCACGCCGAAGCGCACGTGCTTCGTCCCGGTGGGCACACGGCCGACGACCTCATCGAGCATCCGGTCCTCCACCCGCTTGCGGCCCCGCACCTTCGCGACTGGCTGGATGCGACCGCCGTCGTCAAGGCCGAGGATGGGACGGATGTCGAGCAGGCCGGCGATCATGACCTGGCCCCGCCCCACCCGCCCGGAGGCGAGGAGGTTGTCGAAGACGTCCACCGTGAAGAGGAGGCCCGACTGCGCCCGGACCCGCCGGAGCTCGTCGGCGATGGCGATGGGGTCCCGTCCGAGCTCGGCCAGCTCCGTGGCCCGGAGTACGAGGAGCCCCTGCGAGAGTGACGTGGCAAGGGAGTCCACGAGAACGATCCGGACATCATCGAGGCGGCGGGCGGCAGCTTCCGCGGACGCGAATGTCCCGGACAGGTTCGAACTGAGGATCACGGCCAGCACTGTCTCGCCATCCTCCGCGGCGCTCCGGTACGCGTCCATGAAGGCCTTCGGCGGTGGCTGCGACGTGGTGGGGTGCTCGCCGGCACGGAGGCGCTCCACGAACGTCGCCGCATCGATATCCACGCGGTCACGCAGGGCCTCGTGCTCGAATACGAGCATCAGGGGCACCACGTGGATGCCGTGGGCGCGGATGATCTCCTGCGGCAGGTCGCACGCGCTGTCCGTCACGATGCTCACGGGGCGGCGTGCAAGCTGCACGTGGCCTGCCGCCGCCCGCTCCACGGCGCCGTGCTGCGCCGCCATGTCCTCCGCCTTGTGCGTCACCAGGCTGCCCACAGTCCGCAGGTAGGCGAACACGGCTTCCGGGTCGTCGGTATGGACGTGGACCTTGAGGATGCCTGCCCCCCTGATGACGATGAGCGAGTCGCCGCGGTCCCGGAGCCATGCCCGCACCGTGTCCGACTCCGGCAGCTCGCCGCCT
>DATHVO010000184.1:0-5473 GCA_035461265.1 Longimicrobiales bacterium | reverse complement strand
AAGCCCAATGGGGGGTGTGAACCGTGCGTGCGCTCCCCGCGCCGGGGGCTGTGGGCGATGGCACTGTTCGCCGCCAGCGACGCGTGGCCGAGGACGGCTCGCGCGGCTTGGAACCGACGGGCGCACCGATTACATTTCGGCGGGACCCGGCCGGGCGTTTCCGCCGGGATGGGACCCCGTCCCACCATTCGGAAGTTGTGTGCCTGGGTGCGGGCGACAGTGTAATGTTACATGTACCACCCCTCCGGGGGGCGGACGCAGGAATCGCGGCAAGTCACCATGCCGCAACGAGATGGCCCGGGTGGTGAAATGGCAAACACGGCGGACTCAAAATCCGCTGCCGGCAACGGCTTGTGGGTTCGAGTCCCACCCCGGGCATGACCTGCTCCGACGCCGCACCGACGCTTCCCGGTGCGGCGTTCGGCTTGGGGGTTTGGGTTGGACCCGCCGCCGTCCGCTGCCCGCACGCGGTATTTCCGCTCCACCCTGCTCATGGCTCCGACGCATGGACCGTCACCCGGTGCACCGCGTTGTTGCCGTAGCCCAGCCGGTTCCACGGGGGGTCCATGGGCTGGACCCCCCGGCGGTGTCTTCCGCACGGGCCATGAGGACCTGTTCGCCGGCGTGTTGCGGTGACCAGTCGCACTCCCAGTTCGCCGCCGCCCACGGCGACGCGGCAGGGCGCAGCCGGGCCGGGCGCCACGCGGCGCCCTCGTCGGTGCTCACATCAACCCGCCGGACTGCGCCGAAGCCGGACCACGCTATCCCGCGGATCGTGCCCGGCTCGCCAACCCTGATCGCCGCACCCTCATACGGGCTCGTGATGAGGGATCGGACGTGCATGAACGTGACCGGCGCGCGCTGCTCGTATTCAGGGTGGTCCAGGTATACGTATCGTTCGGTCTGGAAATGACCCGTGAACGGAGCGGTCACGGCGATCAGGCGTGTGAGCCACTTCACGGACGCGACACCGTACCAGCCGGGCACCACGAGACGCAGCGGGTACCCGTGGGCGGGCTCGAGCGGTTCGCCGTTCAGGGTCCAGGCGACGAGGGTGTCAGGGTGGAGCGCCTGCTCACGCGGGAGGCTGCGGACGAACCGGACCGCCCGCCCGTCGTCCACGGTCCCCCGGTCGGCGCCCTCGCATACGATCTCCACGGCCGCAGGGTCGAGACCGCACAGCTCCAGTACGTAGCGTAGCGGCGTTCCCCCGAAGACGACCGTGCTGACTGCTCCCAGCCCCCAGGGCGTGCCGGACGGAACGGGGTTCATGAGCTTTCGTCCGTTCCCTGCGCACTCCACCGTTGCGTGTACCTCCCGGTGTGACATGGCTCCGAGTCGGTCCAGCGTAAGCACTTCTGGCCGCGCGCAGCATCCCTCCAGGGACAACGTCCACGCGGCAGCGTCCACCACCGGGATGTCGAAGTTGCAGCGGACGTACACGAGCGCCGAGGGCGTGACCGCGGCGTCGAGAGCGGGCAGCGGCGTCTCGGCATTGCGGGGGTGGTCACTTACGACGAGCAGCGACTGGATCGTTGTGCGGTCATTCATGCTGCCTCTCGTGTTCGTCGTGAACTGATTTCCCGTGGCGTGGCAGTCCCACGCTCGCCGCGGGGCGCCGGTCTGCGCGGTCAGCCCCCGATCGCCGTCCGGTACGCGATTCCGAGGAGCACGCTTATCCCGAGTGTGCGAAACATTCCCCAGCGCAGCCCGAACAGGACGAAGAAGGCCACGAGCCCGATTCCCACCGCGGCCGGCTCCACCGTCGACAGGACCGGCACGGTCATGTCGAACGGCCGGCCTATCATCCGCGTTTCCCGGAACAGCGTGTGGATCGCGAACCAGAGCGCCAGGTTAAGGATCACGCCGACCACGGCCGCGGTGACGGCGGCGAGCGCTGCGGCCAGCGCCCTGCGGCCGCGCAGGTACTCGATGTAGGGCGCGCCGACGAAGATCCACAGGAAGCAGGGCATGAACGTCACCCAGGTGGTGACCACCGACCCGATGAGGCCTGCGAGCATGGGGTCGATGGTGCCGGCGTTGCGGTACGCACCCATGAATCCGACGAACTGCACCACCTGGATGAGAGGGCCCGGAGTCGTCTCCGCCATGCCGAGCCCGTCCAGCATCTCGCCTGGGCCGAGCCAGCCGTAGACGTCCACCGCCTGCTGGGCAATGTAGGCGAGCACGGCATACGCGCCGCCGAAGGTCACCACCGCCACCTGGCTGAAGAACAGACCCTCGATCACGAAGATGTCGTCGGCGCCGAGGACAGCGACCATGACGAGGATTGGCACCCACCAGATCGCCAGCCAGAGGGCCGCCGTCGCCAGCGTGCTCCCGATCCGCGGCCGCCGGCCTGCCGTCGCCTGGTCGCCGAACACGCTGGCGGCCGCCCCAGCGTCCGGACCGGCCGGCGCCGCGCTCACCAGGAACCGGTCCCCTCGTATCCGCCGGCCGAGGTAGCCGATGACAGCGGCCGTCGCGATGATGAGGGGGAAGAGGATCCCGAAGACGAAGATGGCGATGAACGCACCCGCGGCGATGGCGCGCGCCACGGTCGTCGTGAGCGCTCGCCGCCCGATCCGGATCATGGCTTCCAGCACGATGGCGAGGACGGCGGGCTTCAGCCCGAAGAACACTGCGGCGACGAAGGCCACATCCTGGAAGCCTGCGTACAGAACGCTGAGTACGAGAATGCTGAGGAACCCCGGCAGGACGAATAGGCCACCGGCAACCAGCCCGCCGCGCCACCCGTGGAGCATCCAGCCACCGTACGTGGCAAGCTGCTGCGCCTCGGGACCGGGGAGGAGCATGGTGTAGTTCATGGCGTGGAGGAAGCGATTCTGGCTGAACCACCGCTTCTCGTCCACCAGTATCCGCTGCATGACGGCGATCTGCCCGGCGGGACCCCCGAAGCTGTAGGCCGCGACCCGGACCCACACCCTGAGCGCCTCCCTGAAGGAGACGTGGTGGGCGCCCCGGGTTCCGGACGCGGACTCGCCGCCGCCGGTGGGCGTATCAGCTCTGCCAGGCATGAGGCTCCGGAGCGGGTGGTCGGGCTGCCGCCGTCGGACCCCAACATTACCGGCGGTCGAATCCCGAAGCCACCCCCGGTCGGAACGGCGGCTTCGCATTCGCCACATCTAACCGCCCCGGAACCCCGGGACGACTGACAGCGTAGCCGTCGCCGCTGCATCCTCCGGGGAGGGAAGCCGTCCTGCCCGACGTGAGCACCTGCACGGAGCGACGCGATGCAAACGAGACCCGCCGCCGCGGCGTTGTTCGTCCTCCTCGCCGTAGCCACGCCCGGACTCGCCCAGGACCTGCGTCTCACGGGCCAGCTCCGGCCGCGCTTCGAACAGCGTGATCCGCCCGTCCCCGCGCCACCGCAGGGCGACGTCACCATGCGCGCCCGCCTCGGCGTGATCGGCGACCTGGCCGAGGATGTCGGACTGCGTATCGAGTTGCAGGACGTTCTCATCTGGGGTGCCACCGCGGGCACGCCCGGCTACAGCGCGGCGGCTGAGGTGCACCAGGCGTTCGTCGACGTCCGTGCCCTCGCCGGAGGCCTTACGGCACGACTCGGCCGGCAGGAGATGGCCATCGGCAATCAGCGTCTGATCAGCAACAACAACTGGGGCCAGCGCGGACGCCGCTTCGAAGGCTTGCGCCTGCTGCGGCCAGCGGCGCCTTTTCCGGCAAGCGCATTCGCCATGCGCATGTCCGAGTCCGGTTCCGGGGACGGCGTCGACGCATGGTTTCACGGGGCACAGGCCGCGCTCGGGCTCCAGCCCGGCGACACCGTGCACTTCTTTCTCCTGTACAACCGGGAGCGCGGCCCGACGCGTACCGACCAGTTCACCATGGGCGGCCATGGCGGTGTGACGCTGTCCGGCATCGGGCTGAGCGTCGAGGGCTATCTCCAGCGCGGGGAACGTGTCGATCGCAGCGTCAAGGCGTGGCTGGCCTCCGTCGGCGCCGGTCGCCGCTTCGGCCCGGGACGCGTGCGCCTGGCCTACGATCACTACTCCGGCGACGGCAGCCCGGACGACGGCACGACGCGCGCGTTCGACCGCCTGTTCGGCTCCAATCACGGCTTCCACGGATACGCCGACCTGTTCACCAGCATACCCGCCAACACCGGCCAGCGCGGTCTTGGCGACCTGATGATCCGCACGGACGTGCGCCTCGCGCCTCGCACCGGGCTCGAAGTCAACGCCCACTCGTTCCGCGCCGTCGCAGCGGTGCCGGACGGGTCGAAACGGTTCGGCGAGGAGATCGATGTGGTGCTCCGGCACCGCGTGCGCGCGGCGGTCACGCTGGAGGCGGGCACGAGCTACTTCCGGCCCGGACCCGCAATCACGACCGTGCGGGGCCTCGACCGCGATCTGTTCTTCGGCTACCTGATGACGACGGTCGTGTTCTGACCGCCCGGAATCATACCGGTTTGTCACCGGCGCTCGACTGACGCCAAGACCGCCGACCCGTAGCTTCGTCTGGGCCGGACGTGGGTCTCGCCGCCCGTCCCCCCGTCCGTTCCCCGGCAGCGGAGCTGCACGGATGTCGATCCAGGTCGAGAACCTCACCAAGCGCTATGCGGGTGTGCCGGTCGTGTCCCGGGTCACGCTCGAGATCGCCAACGGCGAGATGTTCGTGCTGCTCGGGCCGAGCGGCAGCGGCAAGAGCACACTGCTGCGCATGATCGCGGGGCTCAGCGAGGTCGATGAAGGGCGTGTCCTGCTCGAGGACCGCGATGTGACGCACACGCCACCGAGCAGGCGCGGGATCGGTTTCGTCTTCCAGAACTACGCGCTGTTCCGCAACATGACCGTTGCGGAGAACATCGAGTTCGCGCTGCGCGTTCGGAAGCATCCGGCATTGCAGCGCCGGCGTCGGCGCGAGGAGCTGCTGGAAGTGGTCGGTCTCGTCGGTTACGGCAACCGTCGTCCGTCCCAGCTCTCGGGGGGCCAGCAGCAGCGCGTCGCGCTGGCCCGGGCACTCGCGGATGAGCCGCCGTTTCTCCTCCTCGACGAGCCGTTCGGCGCGCTTGACGCGAAGATCCGCACTGAGCTGCGCCAGACGCTGCGACGTATCCAGCGGGAGTTCGGCGTGACGGCCGTCTTCGTCACGCACGACCAGGAGGAGGCGTTCGAGCTGGCGGACCGCGTCGGCGTCATGAACTTCGGCCAGATCCTGGAGGTCGGACCGCCGCACGAGCTCTACCTTCGGCCCCGGTCAGCATTCGTTGCGACGTTCCTGGGCGTGTCGAACTTCCTCGTCGGCGAGTCGACGCCTCGCGCCGTGCGTCTCGGTGCCGTGGAACTCCCGCTGGGCACCGAGAGCGCGGCGGCGGTGTCCGGCCAGCGTGTGCAGGTCCTCTTCCGGCCGGAGGACCTCGAGCTGGACACGGACCGGTCACACATGCGCACCACCGTGCTGGGCCGCGGCCGCGTCGAGGAGCGTTCCTTCA
>DATHVO010000183.1:0-19465 GCA_035461265.1 Longimicrobiales bacterium | reverse complement strand
CGAAGAAGGCCCCTGCGAAGAAGGCCCCGGCGAAGAAGGCCCCGGCGAAGAAGGCGCCAGCGAAGAAGGCGCCAGAGGCGGCACCGTCCCCGCAGGCCACCGTCGAGCAGGCTCCCGCCAGGAAGGGTGCGTCGAAGAAGGCCGCATCGGCGTCGAAGGGCGACAGTGCGGTGAAGAAGCGCGCTGACCGCCGGGGCCGCCGGAAGGCGGCTCGCTTCGACTCGGTGGATCCCGAGATGCGGAAGCGCAAGCGCGCCCGCCTCGAGAAGATGCGGCGGGCGGGCGTTTTCGGCGTGCCGGGCCGTCCGCGCCGGCTCAAGCGGAAGCGCTCGCGGGATGAGATGGTGCGGCCATCGCCGCCCCTGGAGCAGACGGATCCGTTGAAGCACTACCTGGCCGGCGAGATGGTCCCGTGTCCGGTGGGCTGCGGCGGGTTCTCCGAGGTCGTGCGGGTGAGCACGATGGAGAGCGGGGCGGGCGAGATCTGGTTCGAATGTCTCAGCTGTGCACAGCGTCGCATGTTCGAGATTCCGCCGGCAACGCCGGATGAGCGCCGTGCCATTTTCGGTTCGCTGGAAGCGGGGAAGGAACCGTTCTGCCCGCGTCACACCAAGCAGGTGCAGCTGCGGCGGCGCGGCCGGGACCTCGTCTGTCCGGAGTGCGGCGTCTCCTTTACGGAGGGGTGAGGGACGACGGGCGCCCGGGTCGGTGAGTTGACGGGCGGCAGACTGGCCGGAACCCGGGGCAGGAGAGGCGGGGTACCACGCTCCACGAGCCAGGGGGCGCTGCCGGCACGGCGCCTGCCGTCAGGAGTCGACGACTTCCGGCGCTGGTCGGATCGAGTCAGGCTGGCCATGTTGACGTGGTCGTCGCGGACGTACCGTGGCGGCCGCGTCGTGCATCGAGCAGGGAAGTGCGGAGGCATCGCGGATGAGGAGAACCGGTAGAGTCGTGACGCCCAAGCGGCAGCGTTCCCGGCGGGGGATGAGCGCCCGGGCCCTGGTGGTCCTCATGGTCGCATTCCTCGGCACGGCGCTCTTCCGGCTGCAGATCGTGGAGGGTGAGCAGTACGCACTGACGGCGCGAGAGAACCGGCTCCGGGAACTGCCCATCCCCGCCCCACGGGGCACCATCTACGACCGCACGGGCAGGGTCGTCGCGGAGAACGTACCGGGCTATCTCATCCAGGTCATGCCGGGTGAAGCGATGGAGCCCACCATTGCGGAGCTCCAGGCGCTGCTGGGGCTCTCCGAGGAGCAGATCCAGCGGGCCCGCCGTCGCTGGTCCCGACAGCGCCACCTGCCCATCGTCCTGATGGAGGATGCGCCGGAACGCGCAGTGGCGGCGCTGGCCGAGCGGCGTCACCAGTTCCCGAACGTACTGGTCCACGAATACGCCAAGCGACGCTATCCCGCCGGTGAGGCCATCGCCCACTTCATCGGCTACGTGAACGAGATCAACGACCGGCAGCTCCAGAACCCCGACTTCGAGGGGTACTCCATGGGGCAGTGGATCGGACAGGCGGGGCTCGAGCAGCAGTACGAACGTCGCCTCGGCGGCGTGCCCGGGAAGCGCTACCTCGAGGTGGACGCGTGGGGCCGGATCAAGCGCTGGCTGCCCGAGGAGATGGGCGTGCCGCCGGTGCCCGGCCGGGACCTCCACCTGTATCTCGACCTCGACCTCCAGCAGTACATCCACGAGATCTGGCCCAAGGACCAGACCGGCGCCATGGTGGCCATCGACCCGAACACCGGTGGCGTACTGGCGTACTACAGCTATCCCACGTACGACCCGAACCTGTGGATCGGCGGGATCTCCGCAGCCGACTACCGCGCGCTCACGGAGAACCGGGGGCTGCCGCTCCTCGACCGGGTGGTGGGATCCGGTCAGCCGGCAGCATCCACCTGGAAGCTCGCCGTCGCAGGCATGGCCCTCGATCTCGGCGTGATCCGCCCGGACGAGTACATGCCACAGGCGTGCGGCGGGTCCTTCACCTTCCAGGGACGAACGGCGCGGTGCTGGTTAGCGTCCGGCCATGGCCGGCAGAACCTCATAGAGGGGATCAAGAACTCCTGCAACGTCTACTTCTACCAGGTAGGCGTCCGCATCGGACTCCAGCGGTTCCTCGAACATGGCACGCGCCTGGGCTTCAACCAGCGCACGGGCATCGACGTCCCCCACGAGATCCGGCCCCAGTTCCCGACGAACCTGGAGTACTGGGTCAACCGATTCGGGTACCGGCCGTACGACAACGAGGTGCTCTCCCTGGCCATCGGGCAGGGACCGATCACCATGACCATCATCAAGCTTGCGCACATCTACGCGGCCCTGACGGCGCCCGGCGGCGGCGTGCCCGCCCCGCGCCTGGCCCGCGATGCCGGGGTGCCGCCGGACACCGTCGAGTTCCGCACCACGGCCCGGGACCGCTGGTACCTCGAGGCGGGCATGCGCAGGGTGACGGCACCGGGCGGAACGGCGGGCCTGAGCCGGCTGGCGAACTGGGACTTCATCGGGAAGACGGGAACGGCGCAGAACCCCCATGGCCCGAGCCACGGCTGGTTCGTCGGCACCGGCGCCCGCGAACCCGGCGCGCCCGCCGAGATCGCCGTCACCATGTTCGCGGAACACGCCGAAAGCGGTGGCATGGCGTCCGGCTATGTGGGTGAGGCCATCAACTTCTACCTGAGCCGCAGGTACGGCCGCCCGTTCCAGCTGTACGCGACGCCGCGCATTGCCGCGGCGCGAGGCTACCCACCGGACTACAGCACCCTGCAGCGGCCCGTCGTCGATCCGCCCATGCCCCCCGCCGAGCCGCCGGGCGGAGCAACCGGGCAGGAATAGCTGGGCTGCAGCGGACAGGAACCGCGCCGTCGGCAGCGCGGGAGGGCGACGCCCTAGTCGTCCTCCTCCAGGCGGGAACGGACCCGCTGTGCCACTATGGTGGCCTGCGGCTCGTCCACCTCGAGTTCATCCAGGTACAGCGACAGCGCCCGGCCGGGCGACATGTCCCCCGCTACCGACTCCATCACATCCAGGGCGTTCTGGACATGCGTACGCACCAGCTCCTCCTCCGCCCGCGCCAGCGCCACCAGCAGCCGGCGCTCCGATGCCGGACTCAGCCGGCGCCGCTTCCTCAGCCATCCCAGCATTCGCCGCCTCCATGCTCGTTCCCGCCGGCCAAGATGCCGGGACCATGCCGCAACCGGCAATCCCCGCCCGGCTCGCCACCGCACCGCCAGGACAACCGCAATATATAGGGGTGGCACTGGCGTACTGACCCCATTATAATGTGGTCGTGGTAACTCCCCCACCAGATATCGGGCCCAGCGAACGCGGCGGAAACAGGAGGCGTTGAATGGCCACCCCCTTCCTCAGCTCCGAGGAATACGACGAACGTGCACACCGCTTTTACGACGACGGTGATTACGACTCGGCCCTGGAGACGCTGAAGGAGGCGGTCCGGCTGTATCCGCACTCGGTGGAGCTGTACGTCGGGATGGGGTACACGCGCCTTGCTCGTGAGGAGTTTGTGTGGGCGCGCCACGCCTTCGAGCGTGCCCTGGTGCTGGACCCGGAGCACGAGGATGCGACGGTGGGGATGGGCGAGTCGCTGCTTCGATTCGGGCAGTCGGAGGAAGCGATCCGGCTGTTCGGGCGGGTCCGGCAGAGCGGGTGCGGGGAGGACCTGGAGCTGCTGCTCACGATGGGCCGGGCGCTGTACCGCGAGCGCCTGTATGGCGAGGCGCGGCAGGTGTTCGAGGAGGCAGTGGACGTCCACCCGGAAAATGCGGAGGCCGCCGCGGCGTACGGCTATACGCTTCATCGTCTGGAGGAGGAGACGGCGGCCCGGCGGCAGCTGCGCCGGTCACTGCATCTCGACGGCGAGTACCATGAGGCGCGGATCTACCTGGCGCACCTCCTCTACGACCGTGGCGACTGGGTGGGTGCCGCCCGGGAGTTCGAGCGGGTTCCGCCGCAGGAACACTGGGACGCGCTGGCCCTGTGGCGGCTGCTGGAGCTGAAGCGGGCGCTGGAAGGTCTGGAGCCGGGGGCGCCGGACCTGGCGATCTGGGAGCGTCGGCTGGAGGAAGTGGAGGCCGCACAGGACCCGCTGGAGGAGATGCTGGCGGAGATCGAGGCCGGTGCCCTCCCGGATTCGCCGGCGGATCCTCCGGACGTGGCCGCGCCGAGCCGACGTGAAGGTGATGTGGCCGCGCATCGCGTGCATCTGCCCGACGGCGGAGTGATCGTGGGCACGTGGGCGGACATCGTGGAAGGAATCCGGCAGGCCCGGGCACCGGCGGAATCGGTCGCACAGTTCATGCGTCGGACGGCGGATGAGGCACAGGCGCGGGCGGGCGTCAGGGTTCCGGCGGAGGACGCGCGCAGCTTCGTAGTCGCCGGCGCCCGCGCCGGGTTCTGGCAGATCGAGTACTGACCCCATGATGGAACCGGATCGCGTGCTCCGCCCGCTGTACGAGGCGGCGCCAGCGATCGAGCAGCTCGAGACGTACGCATCGCCCGCAGCCCTGCAGGACGCGCTGCGGGGGACCTGGCACGCCGTGGACCGGACGCTCCGGCTCCTTCTGCGCCACGACCCCGGAGCGGACGATTCCCTTCGGCTGTCAGCCCTGTCGGAGACGATGACGCTGGACGACGTCATCACCGCACTCCGCCGCCGCGACATCATCACGCTGTACCTTGCCGGGCGCATACACGAGTTTGGCCAGGCGCTGGCCCGGTCACAGACCACGGGCGTGCTCGCCGCCGACGCCGACCGTGCCCTGGCCGTGGTCCAGGCGCTGGAGACGGAGATCGGCGCCGCGGCCCGGGCGGGGTCCGGATTCGAACGCCCCGACGCAGCGACGAGGCCGGCAGAGCGGGCTGAGCCGGATGAGCATCTCGCGGTACCCGAGGCATCCACCGGAGCGCGGCGGGGCCTCCCGCGTCGAACCGCCGTCATCGCCGGCGCCGCCGTCGTCGTCATTGCCGCGGCGACAGCGGCCGTGCTGATTGCGGCGCGTCAGAGCGAGATGGAGAAGGGCATCGCGGCGTTCAGGATGGGCAGCGCAGGCCAGGCGGAGCAGCATTTCAGGGTGGCGGCGGAGCGTGATGCGGGGAACGTCAACGCGCGCCTCTACCTGGGCCGGATTCTGCGGACGCAGGACCGCCACGACGAGGCCGCGCGCGTCCTGCAGGACGCGGTGCGCATCGCGCCGCGGGACGCCGCCGTCCGGCGGGAGCTCGGTCAGCTCTTCCTCGCCCTCGGCCGTCCGACGTCCGCCGTGGAGCAGTTCAGGGTGGCCGTCGAACTGGATGCGGAAGAGCCGCTCGGCTGGGTTGGCCTGGTGACGGCACTGCGGCGGGCGGACGACCCATCCGCCGACGAATGGCTGCGCCGGGCGCCGGCGTCCGCGCAGGCCATGTTCCGCGACAGCCCCCGCTGACGGCCGGCCGCGCGCGGATTGCGTGTGCCGCCGCCTTGACGGACGTCGGCAGAACCGCAGATTACGCGGCGGCGGACGGCTACGGCGTGAACGGGCCGCCGCTTCCCCGTATGGACAGGAGATCCGGTAATGGGCAAGAGGATGTGGAGTGGCCTGTGTGTGGCCGCGACGGCCGTGACATTTGCGGCGTGCGGTGGCGATTCGCCTGACGCTGCGGATCAGCCGGCACCGCCGGCGCCGGCTGCGGAAGTCGGCGCGGGCATCGACCTTCCCGAGGGCGTTACGCTGGCGATGGTGAGCGAGGGCAGGACAGTCTTCGAGACGACGACCTGCTTCACCTGCCATGGCATGGACGGGTCCGGCACGGCGCTGGCGCCCAGCCTGCGCGACCAGGATTGGCTGAATTCGGACGGCAGCTACGACGGCATCGTCGGCGTGGTCCGCAACGGTGTGGCGCAACCCCGTCAGTACCCGGCCCCCATGCCGGCAATGGGCGGCGCGCAGCTTACCGAAGATCAGATCCGCCAGGTGGCGGCGTACGTCTACGCGATAAGCCACGGCGGCTGAGTTGCCTCATCGCAGTACGGCTCCGGCGCCGGCACGTCGCACCGCGCGTGTCGGCGCCTGGCTTATCATCCCCATCATCCTCGGTGGCGGTTGTGACCGCGTCGGTCCCGCGGGTGACGAGGGACCGCGGGTCATCGAGCTGGCGCACGACACCATCCACCTCGAGGCGGGACGACGGCTGGCGGAGGTCCGGGTCGAACGCACGGATCGCGGAGACTTCCACCCGGCCCGTGTCGAGGCCGCGCCCGGGGACTACGTCCGGTTCACGGCCGGCGATGGCGGCGGCCACGCCATCGTCTTCCCGGAGGACCGCCTCACCCCCCAGGCCAGCGAATTCCTCGCCCGCACCGGCCAGCTCCGCAGCCCGCCCCTGATCCAGCAGGGAGCATCCTGGGTCATCACGCTCGAGGATGCACCGACCGGTGCGTATCCTTTCCGCTGTACGACGCACAACGCCGCCGGCGAACTCACGGTCGCTCCGCGATAGCCGCTGCGGTCTGGCCGGCCGACCCGGCCCGGCCTATACTCCGCCCCATGTCTCGCATCGCGATCATCCCGGGTGACGGCATCGGCGTGGACGTCACACGCGAGGCCGTGAAGGTCCTCGAATGCGTGGCTGCGGCGGAGAACCTCCGCCTCGACATGGTGCACTGGGACCTCGGTGCGCAGCGCTATCTCGAGACCGGCCACACCATCTCGCACGACGAGATGTCCGCGCTGCGCGACGACTACGACGCCATCTTCCTCGGCGCCATGGGCGACCCGCGTGTCGCGAACAACGTTCACGCGCGCGACATCCTTCTCGGTCTCCGCTTCCAGCTGGACCTGTTCATCAACCTGCGGCCGGTCCAGCTCTTCGAGAGCGGGATGTCTCCGCTGAAGAACGTCACGCCCGAAGACGTGGACCTGGTCATCTTCCGGGAGAACACGGAAGGCGTCTACGTCGGCATGGGCGGCACATTCAAGGCAGGCACGCCCGACGAAGTCGCCATCGAGGAGGACATCAATACGCGTAAGGGCGTGGAGCGCATCATCCGGGCGGCGTTCGAACATGCCCGCCGCCATGGCCGGCGGGGAGTCACGCTCTCCGACAAGGCGAATGCGATGCCCCATGCCGGCGGACTCTGGCGGCGCACATTCGCCGAGGTGGGCGCCGAGTACGGCGATGTGCCGCGTGGCGCCGTATACGCCGACGCGCTTGCGCTGGACCTCGTCCTGAACCCGTCCCGCTACGACGTCATCGTCGCGCCCAACCTCTTCGGCGACATCCTGAGCGACCTGGCGGCCGCGCTGGTCGGGGGGCTGGGGCTGGCTCCGTCCGCGAGCCTGCACCCCGGACGGATCGGTCTCTTCGAGCCCGTCCACGGGTCCGCCCCCGACCTGGTGGGTACCGGCCGGGCGAACCCCCTCGCAGCCATCCTGACCGCGGCGCTCATGCTCCGGTTCATCGGGCATGGTGCGGCCGGTGACCGTGTGGAGACGAGCGTCCGGCGGGCAGTGCGCGATCGCCAGACCACGCCCGACCTGGGCGGCACGCTCGAGACCGCGGCGGTTGGCGACTGGATCTGTCGCAACCTGCAGACGGCCGGCTGAACGAACGCAACGAAGGGAACCGCTTTCATGGCAACACAGGGGCACCCGACCGATGTAGTCTTCCTCTCCGCCGTGCGCACGCCGTTCGGTGCATTCGGTGGCTCCCTCCGTCACATGAGCGCCACGGACCTGGGCGTCCACGCCGCCAGTGCGGCGCTGGAGCGGGCGGGCATCGCCGCCGACGACGTGGGGCACGTCATCTTCGGCAATGCGCTGCAGACGTCCGCGGATGCCATCTACCTGGCCCGCCACGTCGGTCTGCGCGCGGGCGTGCCCGTGGATGTTCCGGCCATGACCCTGAACCGGCTGTGCGGGTCGGGATTCCAGGCCATTGCCAGCGGCGCCGAGCAGATACTCCTCGGTGAGGCGGACGTGTGCCTGTGTGGTGGCGCCGAGAGCATGAGCCAGGCACCCCACGCACTGCGGGGAGCGCGCTGGGGCGACCTTCGCCTCGGCGAGGCCGGGGGCTTCCTCGAGGACACGCTGTGGGCGGCCCTCACGGATACGCAGTGCGGCCTTTCCATGGCCCAGACGGCGGAGAAGCTCGCGGACCAGTACGGCGTCACGCGGGACGAGTCCGACCGTGTGGCGCTACGCTCCCAGCAGCGGGCGAGGCAGGCCTGGGACGAGGGGCGGATGGAGGCCGAGGTCGCACCGGTGACCATACCGTCGCGGAAGGGCGATGTGGTGTACAACACGGACGAGCACATGCGTCCGGACACGACACTGGAAATGCTGGCGGCACTGCGCCCCTACTTCCGAAAGGACGGCCTCGTCACCGCGGGCAACGCCAGCGGCATCGGCGATGGCGCGGCGGCGCTCGTGATCGCCCGCGCGGACTGGGCCGCGGAGCGGGGGTTGTCCCCGCTTGGTCGCCTGGTGGCCTGGGGCGTTGCCGGCGTGCCTCCGGAGATCATGGGCATCGGCCCCGCGCCCGCCTCCCGCAAGGCGCTGGAGAAGGCGGGTCTCGCCATGGGCGACATGGATCTCGTGGATGTGAACGAGGCCTTCGCTCCGCAGTTCGCGGCCGTGGCGAAGGAGCTCGAGCTGGACCCGGATCTGACGAACGTGAACGGGGGCGCCATCGCGCTGACCCATCCCCTCGCCGCGTCCGGCGCCCGGATCACCGCCAGCCTGCTCCACGAACTGCGGCGGCGTGGCGCCCGCTACGGACTCGGCGCGGCGTGCATTGGTGGCGGGCAGGGCATGGCCGTCGTAGTCGAGGCCGGCGGCGGGTAGGCGGTGCAACCTGGGGAGGTCACATGCTGGAATGGATCCTTCCGACGGCGATCGGCGCGGTGCTCGTCATCATCAGCAGCCTGCGCATTCTCCGCGAGTACGAGCGTGGTGTCGTCTTCCGCCTCGGACGCCTGACGCAGGCGAAGGGGCCCGGGCTCATCTTCCTGTTGCCCCTCGGCATCGAGCGGATGGTGAAGGTCCCCCTCCGGATCGTGGCCATGGACATCCCGCCGCAGGACGTCATCACGCGGGACAACGTCTCCATCAAGGTCAACGCCGTGGTCTATTTCCGGGTGGGTGACCCGGTCAAGGCGACGGTCATTATCGAAGACTACCTGTTCGCCACCAGCCAGCTGGCACAGACGAGGCTGCGCAGCGTCGTGGGCCAGGCGGAGATGGACCAGCTCCTGGCCGAGCGCGAGCACTTCAACGACATCGTCCGGCGCATCATCGACGAAGGCACCGACCCGTGGGGGATCGATGTCACTGCCGTCGAGATCAAGGACATCGACCTGCCGCAGGAGATGCGCCGCGCCATGGCCAAGCAGGCGGAGGCGGAGCGGGAGCGCCGCGCCAAGGTGATCGCGGCGGAAGGCGAGCTCCAGGCGTCCACCCAGCTCACGCAGGCCGCCCGGATGCTGCAGCAGGAACCCGCCGCCATCCAGCTCCGCTACCTCCAGACGGTGGCGGAGATCGCGACGGAGAACAACTCGACGACGCTCTTCCCGCTGCCACTGGACCTCTTCCGCCCGTTCCTCGAGCGGATGGCGGCGGCCGGGCAGACGCCGGCTGCCCAGCCCGCGCTCCCCGCCGTGAAGATGGACATCGGCACGCCGCCGCGCGCCGCGGAGCCTGTTCCGGCGGGCACGACCCGGGACGCGGAGCGCTGAGGAATGGCCGGTCCGGACGGAGTGGATGATCGGCAGCGACGCCCTGGGAACGACGCTGCGCCGGACACCGGCGAGGGCGTCGCCGGACCACCTGCCGCGCGGCAAGCGTCGCGGTCCATCGCACGGTCGGAGCTGGAGCAGGTCATACGACGCGCCGCCGAACTGTCCATCCGGGATGCCGACGCCGACGAGCAGCTTTCGGAGGATGAAGTGCTGCGCATCGCCACCGAGCTGGGCCTGCCATCCCACCACGTGCGCCGCGCACTCTTCGAGCTGCCGGAGCTCAGCGTGCGGGAACGTTGGTACGATCGTTACTTCGAGCCGCCGGTCTTCACCGTGGCCCGCGTCGTGCCGGGCCGGTCCCAGGTCACCTTGCGCCGGATCGAGGAATACCTCGTCACCCGGGAGTACCTGCAGATCGTGCGGCGGCGCGGCGAGAACCTTGCCCTGATCCCGGCGGATGACACGATCTCCAGCCTGGCCCGCGCGTTCTTCAGGCCCGGCAGCCGACACCACCTCGCCCGGGCGAAGCGCGTCCTCGTCGGCGTCCATGCCATCCCTGAAGGCGACGCCCACGTCCGCATCGACGTCGACCTGAGCCAGGACCGGAGTGGCAGCGTCAAGGGCGCCACGGTCGCCGGCGTGCTGGGCGGCGTCATCACAGGCGGAATAGCCGCAGGCATAGTGACCGGCGTCGCCGGCCCCGTCCTCGGACCGGTCCCCGAGATTCTCGCGTTTGGCGGCGGGTTGGCGGCCACCATCGCGGCATCGTTCTCCATTGCGGCATCACGATTCCGGAATCGTCTGTACGCCGCGAAGTTCGAGGTCACGGGCCTGCTGGACCGTCTCGAACACGGCGAGCGCCTGGAGCCTCCACCGGCGCCGTGGCGCCGCCGGCTCCAGTCGAAGTTCCTCGGCGGGCGCGACGACACGACCTGACCGCATTGATCGGGGCGGGGACTCCGCTCATATTGCGACGCTCGCTGATCAACCACCCGACGGGAGGACACATGCCGGAGATCCGCACGGTCGCAGTCCTCGGCTGCGGCCTGATGGGTAGCGGTATTGCAGAGGTGGCGGCACGCGCCGGTTATCATACGCGCGTCCGCGAGGTGAATGACGAGCTGGCGGCCCGGGGCCGCGCCGGCATCGGGAAGAGCCTGGACCGGGCAGTGGACAGGGGGAAGCTCGCCGCAGAGGAGCGGGACCGGATCCTCGATCGCATCCACCTGACGACGGCCCTCGAGGACCTCGCCGACGTCGACATCGTCATCGAGGCGGTCACCGAGGACATCGAGCTGAAGAACGAGATGTTCCGCACGCTCGACGGCGTCTGCCCGCCGCACACCATCTTCGCGAGCAACACGAGCTCCCTCACAATCGCGGCCATGGCTGCCGCAACAAGCCGTCCACAGCGCTTCGTCGGGCTCCACTTCTTCAATCCGGTCCCCGTGATGAAGCTCGTGGAGGTCGTGCGCACCATCGCCGTGGACCAGGACGCCTTCGACACGGCGTTCGAGTTCGCGCGCAGCCTGGGCAAGGAGCCCGTGGAGGCGAAGGACACATCGGGCTTCATCGTGAACCGCCTCCTCGTGCCCTACATGCTCGACGCCATCCGCTGCCTGGAACAGGGACTGGCGAGCACCGAGGACATCGACAAGGGCATGGCCCTGGGCACCGGCCATCCCATGGGCCCATTCACGCTCTCCGATTTCGTGGGCATCGACACGCTCTACTTCATCGCGGAGATCATGTTCGACGAGTTCCGCGAGCCACGATTCGCGCCGCCACCCCTGCTCAAGCGCATGGTCAGCCTCGGGTACTACGGGCGCAAGACGAAGCGCGGGTTCTACGACTATTCCGGCGAGAAGCCCGTCCCCATGGACCTTGGCATCTGAGCCGGCCGCCGGGACTGTTGAACAGGAACGGCAGACCTGCGGCGGCGCTCCCGCCGCCGCGCAAGTGCAACCAGCCATGCGGGGACGAGTGCCGTGAAGATTGACCATGTGGACACCGGGAGCCTGGCGCCTCCGCCGGACGACACGGGTGGGCGCGAGCTGTGGGGCAGCCGCATCGGGTTTCTCCTCGCCGCCGTCGGCTCCGCCGTCGGCCTGGGCAACATGTGGCGGTTTTCGTACACCACTGCCGAGCACGGCGGCGCGGCGTTCGTCTTCTTCTACATCCTCCTGACCTTCCTCATCGGCATCCCCGTCATGATCGCCGAATTCGGACTCGGACGATCGACGCGGCGCAGCCCCATCGGCGCGCTGCGGGCGGCTGGCGGCCCGGCGTGGATTCCACTCGGCCTGCTGTTCGTGAGCGCCGGCTTCCTCATCCTGGGATACTACTCCGTCATCGCGGGGTGGGTGACCCGATATGCCGTGGAATCACTCGTCTCGCCCTTCCCACCGGACGCCGGGGACTACTTCGCACGGGTGTCCTCCGGCATTGCCCCCGTCCTCTACCACCTCGCCTTCATGGCGATCGTGGTGTTCATTGTCGCGGGCGGCGTCAAGCGCGGGATCGAGCGCGTCAGCACGTTGATGATGCCCGTGCTGGCGCTCATCATGATCGGTCTCGCGGTGTGGGCTGCCACGCTCGTCGGCGCCGGCGAGGGCTATCGCTTCTACCTGACGCCGAGCTTCGAGGAGCTGCTCTCCCTCGAGACGATCGCGGCGGCATCCGGACAGGCGTTCTTCTCCCTGTCGCTCGGCATGGGGGCGATGCTCACCTACGCCAGCTACCTGCCCCGCAGCGCCAACCTGCCCCGGGAGTCCACCATCGTCGCGCTGTCGGACTTCGGTGTGGCCTTCATCGCGGGACTCGTGGTCTTCCCGGTCATCTTCGCCCTCGGGCTGCAGGCGGCCGTCGGCGAGAGCACCCTCGGCGCGCTCTTCATATCGCTGCCCGGAGCATTCCAGGCCATGGGCACGACCGGGCATATCGTCGGCGCGCTGTTCTTCATTGCCCTCTTCATCGGTGCCGTGACATCCGGTGTCTCTCTCCTCGAGGTCGTCACATCCTCGGTCATTGACGAAACGTCCATCAGCCGGCGCACGGCAGCTCTCGCCACCGGCGGCATCATCGCGGTGATCGGCGTCGGTCCGGCCGTCAGCCTCGACATCCTGGGCGCCATGGATGCCATCGCGTCCGACGTGTTCCTGCCGCTCGGCGGGCTCGCACTCGCGATCCTTGTCGGCTGGGGCCCGCCGAGCCGCCGGATCGAGGCATTCACCGAAGGGTCATCCGGTTTCGTTCGCTCCATCATCGGAGGCTGGGTCTGGACCATTCGGATCATCGTGCCGCCGTTCCTGATCATCGTGCTGTCCCACACGATTCCGGTAGCGCTCGAGGCGGTGGCCGCCATCGGCCGCTGACCGACCGGCACCGATGACGAAGGGGCCGCCGCGCCATCCGGCGCGGCGGCCCCTTGTGTACGTCAGCGCACGGTCCCGAACCTCCCGGGCCCGGTGTCAGGGCAGTTCCTCGCCCCTGTGAAGCTGATAGGCGTAGCGGCGGTACTGGTCCGGATGCGCCAGGTAGTCCGCCGCCCAGGCCTCGAAGGGCGGCAGCGGCAGCCGACGTTCCAGTTCCTGGACCACGCTCATGGCCATCTGGAATCGGTCGCTCTCCCGGAAGTCGATTCGCCGACCCGCCAGCAGGACCTCCACCATCTCCCGGAAGTCGTCCGGGTCGAGGAGGGCCACCAGGTGTGCCACCTGATCGAGCCGGTAGGAGTCGTACAGCGAGCGCAGGTCCGCCAGCGCCGGCGGCGAGGACCCGTGCCAGCCCGGCTCGCGTTGCGTCGCACTTCGCATGAGCTGCCGCGTGAACCAGCCATGTAGCTGCGGCGAGGCGCCGCGACGACGCTCGTGCGTCGTCAGCGCGGACTCCAGAAGCGCCAGCAGCAGCGGCCTGCCCAGACCCCGCGCACGCTGGTCCACACCCTGCTCGTCCCGCTCGAGGAAGAGATCCGCCGTCCGCAGCTCCGCCGGACCGTCCGCCTGGCGGGCGGACCGGAAGGTGAAATAGCCGCGCCACTGACCGTCCCCCCGGCGGTACGTGATCAGGAACGCAGTCCAGCGGTCGCTCCCCCGCTCCAGAAAACAGAACGACCGGCAACGCATGCGCGCCGCGTCACCCGCGTGCGATCTGCCCGCCGGATTCGTCTCCGTTGACTTCGCGTCCTGGACCAGGGGGGGCATCCTTCCTCCGTCGACGGGCACAGACCCGCCGGTAGCCCCGTGCGGGCAGTCGCTCTCGCCGCCCGCACGGTCACTCCACGCTAATGGCGCCCACGGGACCGGTCAAGCAACCCAACGACTTCGCACGCCGATGCGCCGGTACCCGGGTTAATTGCAATTTATGTCGAATTGGCGACGCGCGGTTTTCCCGTTCGCCACTCCCCGAAACCCGCGTGGCTGCATGATTATCGGGTTCGAAATCCACCAATTGGCAACTCGCCGTTCACGGCGGATTGTCTTCGTCGCCCGATTGCCTCCATCGCCGTAACTCGTTGTGTCACATAGTGATCTGTGTAACAGATTGCCGTTACGTCAATTACGGAGAAGCTTGACGACCCCGTGCGTCGCACCTATCTTGTGCCCCACTCGATCACATGTCGTGCGGCGCCGATACAGCATCCCTTCAGCGCGCTGCGTCAACCGGGAAAAATTCCAAAAAACGATGGTCGAAGAAGAGTGCGGAATGTGGGAAACCTGCGTCGTTGACCTGCGAGTTCACCTGCCGCGGAACGTGGCGGCGGAAGTTGCGGAAGTTCAGAAGCGCGATCCCGACCTCATGAGTCGGGCAGTGCTGTATGCGGTGACGCGTCGAACCATATTCGACCACCTGGCGACGCGTACTGCGTTCGGCGGGCGGCGCGAAGAGACTTGACGTTCGGGGATCGCCTGTCGTAGCGTTTTATCGCCTGCGTACTGGCGTCTGTGTACCCGGGTCGGCGTTCGGACGGCCGCGAGCCACGACCAGCGACAGGGCGAACCATAGCAAGTCCGGGTAGTCGATCGGAGAAGTCCCCGGAGCCCGCGGACGAGCGGGTGATGCGGGCGAAGTATCTCGACTGGTGTTCGGCGCAGGTGGCGGATTATTTCGTGGCGCTGACTCCGGAGGAGATCTTCGATCTTGCCGAGCGGGCGGGCAGGGAGGACCCGGTTCTTCCACCCCGTCCGCTTTCGTCATCGGGTGGCGGACTCGACCTGACGACGTACCGGGAGATGGTGGAGCGAGTGACGGGCGTGCTCGCGGAGCAGCTGAGCCTGCCGGATTTCGACGCGTGGCTGGAGCTGTACCGCCGGGATCCGGCGGCGGTGGAGGCCCGGCTGCTGGGTTTCTGGAAGGAGCGTGTGGAGTAAGGTCGGTGAGGTTGGGGGAGTGCGGGAGCGCGGGCGGCGACGGAAGCTGCTGCGCTCCCTTTTTCGTGTCAGTGTTCGGGCGGTGCGACGCGTGTGAGGTGCCACCAGGTGCCTGCCATGGCCACGGTGCCGGCGATGAAGAGGAGCGTTCCCACGAGTCCCCAGGCCAGGCCCCAGTCATAGCGCTCGTTTCCGTATCCGCGGGCAGAGCTCCAGAGGGCGGTGACGGCCATGACCCACCACAGGATGCCGATGCCGAAGCCCACGCCCAGGGCGGTGGTGTTCTGTGGGGGAGCGCTGATTTCCGAGGCCATGCCTGCCGTCTCCGTGCCGGACCGGTCCGCGATGGGTGGAGCCGGCGCCAAGATACCCGGGGACGTGCGGCATGGTCAAGCGAGGGGGGAGCTGAGTCGCCTGCACGTGATGCGCGGGTCGGGGCATTGCGCGTGCGGGACAGTGCCGGCATCGTTCGGCGCCGAAAAGGAGGCGACATGGCGATACCGAAGGCGGCCCTCCCGGAGGGCACGCGGGTGAAGGTGCAGCGTTCGCACCTGCCGCAGGATCCCTCAGTGATCGGGCGGTCCGGCGTGGTGGTGAGTGCGACGGAGTATCGTGACGAGGCGGTGGGCGTGGCGCTGGACGGCGAGAGCAGGCTGCGCTATTTCACGCCGGGCGAGCTCGAGGTGATGGCGGAGGTCCCGCCTCCGCCGGAGCGGGAGACGGCGAAACAGCTCCGTGCGCTGCCCTGACCGGAACGAATGATGCATTGCCCCATGCCGGTGGCATTGAACCAACGGAGGCAGGGGCATGACCAGCAGAGAACAGGACACGCAGGGCTCGCCGCAGACCGTGGACGAGGCGCGGGATGCGGTGGAGCGGTCCCGTGAGCGGATCTCCAGTACGCTGGACGCGATCGAGGGTCGCATCGTGGACAAGAAGCACGAGCTGAAGGACCGGGCGGACGTGCTGCGGCCGGTCCGTGAACAGGTCCTGCAGCGGCCGTTCACGGCGGTGGCCGTGGCGGTGGCAGCCGGTGCGCTGCTGGGCAGCCTGGGCGGCGGCCGTGACGAGGAGCCGCGGCGCCGTCGCAGCGGCCGCCCGACGGGTGAGCCGGTGTCCGCCGGCGACCGGGAGGAGCTTCGGCGCTGGCGTCGCACCCGCCGGGACCGCCTGCGTTCCCTGTCCCACGAGCCCGGCGGAAACGGCCGGCACCACGGCGACGACGATGGCGACTCGGCCTTCGCCGGCCTGAAGCAGCAGCTCATTGGGGCTGCCGCATCCGTGCTGACTGCCGCCGTGACGTCGAAGGTGCGCGACTTCACGTCCGGTCGCCCGTACCGCGACGGCGGGCGCGAATCGCGTAGCAGTCAGGCCCGCTAGCGTCGCCCCGCGGCAGGACAGGGCGATTCGGGGGTGGGGGCGACCGTGGCGGCCGCCCCGCCTTGCATTCCCGCGCCTCCATCGTGGAATATACGGCACGCGGTCCCGCCGCGGCCGCACCCCGGCTGAGGAGAAACGTCTGCATGCTGTCACCCCGGTCCGTCATCCCGATCCTCGTCGTCTCCGTGGTGGCGGCGGTGTCCGGGTGCCGCGACTCCAGCGGGCCTTCGGAGACGGGAGCCGTGCCGCGGGACGTGTCTGCGGGCATCCACCACAGCTGCGGCCTCTCCACCGCCGGCGACGCCTACTGCTGGGGCGCCGGCCATGACCCGGACGATCCACATCGGCCTTCCCACGTAGCGGGCGGCCTCACGTTCGCATCCATCAGTACCGGCGTGGCCGGGACATGCGCGCTGACGCCATCCGGGGCGGCCTACTGCTGGGGGATGAACAACAATGGCCAGCTCGGCGACGGAACGACGACGGGCCGGCGCGAGCCGGCTCCGGTAGTGGGCGGGCGGACGTTCGTCCGCATCTCCACGGGCATACTGCACAGCTGCGCCCTCACGCCCGCCGGGGACGCGTACTGCTGGGGCTGGAACGGCAACGGCCAGCTCGGCGATGGGACGACGACCAACCGCCCCGTTCCCACACTGGTGGCGGGTGGCCATGTGTTCGCCCGGATCGACACGTACAGCATCCACACCTGCGCCCTCACCGCCGCCGGCGCGGCGTACTGCTGGGGATTCAATTCAGGCGGCATGCTGGGGGACGGGACGACGACGGACCGGCATGTCCCGGTGGCGGCGGCAGCCGGGTTGACGTTCACCGAGATCGCCACGACGGCCGGCGAGTCGTGCGGTCTGGCGGCCGGCGGTGACGTCCACTGCTGGGGCGCGGCCTACGGACCTGCGCCGGTGGCCATTGCCGGCGCACCGCCGCTCACGTCCATCTCCGCCGGAGGCGGCCACGTCTGCGGCCTGACCACCGGCGGGGCTGCGTATTGCTGGGGCGCGAACCAGGATGGCCAGCTGGGCGACGGCACGACCACGTCGCGCGCCGCACCTCAGGTGGTTGCGGGCGACCTGTCGTTCGCGGTGGTTTCCGCTACGGGCTGGCGCCACGCGTGTGGGGTGACCCTGGGCGGACGCGCCTACTGCTGGGGAGACAACTCGGACGGCCAGCTGGGCGACGGCACGGCCACGAGCCGGCTCGTGCCGACGGCGACCGTGGACTGGCGGACGGGTGCCCCGGACTGATGCGCCGATGCCGTGCGCCCTGCGCGCACGGCACCGCTTCCGGAGTGGTCAGAAGGGCAGATCGTCGTCGTCGGAATCGAACGGCGACGGTCCGCCTGCGGGTCCGGCACCACCAGGCGCCGCCTGTCGACGGCGGGCCGGCGCCGAGTCGTAGCCTCCGCCCGAACCGCCCGGGCCGCCCGAACCGCCCGGACCGCTCCCCAGCATGACCATCTCCCGGACGATGATGTCCGTCCAGAACCGCTGGTTCCCCTTGTCGTCCTCGGTCTGCGAGTACTCGATCCGGCCCTCGATGTACAGGCGATCGCCCTTCTTGACGTACTGCTCGACGAGGTCGGCCAGCTTGTCCCAGAAGGTGAGCCGGTGCCACTCCGTCTTCTCCTGCTGCTGTCCGGTCCGGTCACTGAACGATCGGTTCGTGGCCAGCGACACCTTCGCGAATTTCGTCCCGCCGCCCGTCGTCTTGATCTCCGGCTCCGACCCGACGTTGCCGATGAGCATGACCTTGTTGAGTGAGCGACTCATGCTTCCGCCTTCCCTGGTGTGATTGCGATGCGGCCAACGTAACGTGCGCCGGCGCCCCCGTCCATGCCCGCCGGGGCCTCTGGCATGGCCCGTGCGACCCGGACCCGCGACCCCCCGGCGAACGGCAGGTACGTCATGTCACAGGGCGCAGACTACGAGAAGGCGGCCGGACCGCTCAGCCTGGAGTTCGTGGCGAAGGCCACACTCATCGTCATCGGGCTCTGGGCCCTGGCCAATCTCCTCTGGCTGGCGCGGGATGTCCTGTTCATCACGTTCTTCGCGCTGCTCATCGCGTCCTTCCTCTCCATTTTTGTGGAGCCACTCCATGACAGGGGGATCAGCCGCGCCGTCTCCGCGCCCCTCGTGACGATCCTGATCACGGCCGTCATGGTCGGTTTCTTCATGCTGGCCTGGCCGACGCTGCGCGAGCAGTTCTCGGTGATCCAGCAGCAGCTGCCGCCGGCGGTGGACGGTGTGCAGGACTGGTTCGAGGAGCAGATCTCCTCCGTATCCGGCACGCTGGGCGAGTCCGGCGCGGCCGTGGAGGAGCAGCTTCGCACGCGGGTGACCAGCGAGATGGGCGGTCTGATCGGCGGCGCCATGCCGCTCCTCAATACCGCCCTCGGTGCGGTGACCGGCTTCTTCCTGGTGCTGTTCGCCGGCCTCTTCATCGCCATCTCCCCGCGGACGTACATGCGGGGCCTCATCGTGCTGCTGCCTCGGAGCAGCCGCCGGCGGGCCGGCGAGGTGCTGCCGAAGGCGGGCGTGGCGATGGTCCAGTGGATGAAGGGGACGGCCCTGGCCATGCTGTTCGTGGGGGTCATCGCGACGGCGGGGCTCTGGATCATCGGCGTGCCCGCCGCACTGGCGCTGGGGATCATAGCCGGCCTCCTCGAGTTCATCCCGTACATGGGTCCCGCGCTCAGCTTCATCCCGGCCATCGTGGTGGCCTTCGCCATCTCGCCAAAGATGGCGCTGTGGGTGGTCCTGCTCTACGCCGTCGTGCAGTCGCTGGAGTCCAGCGTGATCACTCCCCTGCTCATGAAGCAGATGGTCAAGCTGCCGCCGGCCCTCACACTTCTCTTCCAGACGATGATGGCCGCGCTCTTCGGGTTTCTCGGGCTGCTCCTCGCCGTACCCATCCTGGCGACGGCGAAGACCCTCGTCGAAGAGCTCTGGGTGGAGGACGTAGC
>DATHVO010000182.1:0-4356 GCA_035461265.1 Longimicrobiales bacterium | reverse complement strand
CCTGAGGGCGCGGTGACGGGGGGAGACCGGCGCTCCGGTGCGGAGCGGCGGGAGGGTGGCGAGCGGCGGGAGGGAAGCCCTTCCGACGCCGGCCGACCGGCGGCGCTGACCCCCTTCCGGCACGAGCACGTGCGTCCGGGGGGGCTGGTCGTGCCTCCCTCGCCGGCCCATCCCGCGACCACGCTCGAAGCGGGCGCTTTCGCTCCGGACGACCGCTTCCTGGTCGTCATGCCCACCTACGACGAGCGCGACAATCTGCCGCGCATCGTGCCGCTGGTGCTGGACGAGGATCCCCGCATCGAGATCCTGGTGGTGGACGACAACTCCCCCGACGGCACCGGCGATCTCGCCATGGAGATGGCGGCGGCGGAGCCCCGCGTGCACGTGCTGCGGCGGGCGGGGAAGGAGGGGCTCGGCAAGGCCTACCTGGCCGGCTTCCGCTGGGGGCTCGACCGCGGGTACGACTGGCTTTTCGAGATGGACGCAGACTTTTCGCACGACCCCGCCCATCTGCCCACCTTCATCGAGGCACTGGCCGACCACGACGTCGTCCTCGGCTCCCGCTATCTCGACGGTCGCGTCACCGTGGTCAACTGGCCCATCGCCCGCCTCCTCCTGTCCTACTTCGCCAACGTCTACGCCCGCGTCATCACCGGTGTCCCCCTCTGGGACGCCACGGGCGGATTCAAGGCCTTCCGCCGCAGCGTCCTCGAGGGGATCGACCTCGGCCGCGTTGCCTCCGAAGGGTACGCCTTCCAGATCGAGATGAACCTCCGGGTCTGGAAGGGCGGCTACCGCATCGCCGAGATCCCCATCGTCTTCGTCGATCGCACCCTCGGCGAGTCGAAGATGTCGAAGCACATCATCCGTGAAGCGGTCTGGCGGGTGTGGAAACTCCGCTTCCTCTCCAGCACCGGCCGCCTCTGACACCGCCCCCCGTCCGGTCCCGCAAGCCGCCAACGCCCTGCAAACACCATAGAATCGACATTAGTTACAATAACTTATCCCGTGTATTACCAGTGTGTTGAGTAGCATCATCTCACCTGCTGTCGACATCACTCCGGCAGGGAAGGGGGCGGCGGACGGACGGCCGCCGCCGACCACACAAGCGCGCCAGTGACGCCGGATCGGAACCGGCAGGGCCACCATGTGACATCTCGACATTTCCAGGGCCGGGAAGCAGTCCAGTTCCCCCACGGCGCTCGTGCGAGGGAAGTAAGACGGTGTTTTGACGGCGCCGCGCCCGGGTCTGCCGCGACGGCGGGAGCCGGCGATAGATGGATGGGGCGCCCGGCGGGCAGGCTCAGTCGGAGCTCGACGTCGCGCCGGGAACGGCAGGGCGACCGGAGAAGTCCGACTCGCCGGGCGGCTGGAAGAGAAGATCCAAGGCCAGCCAGAGCTGCTTCGAAACCGGGTAAAGCACTATGGGAGTTAGAATTATCAGACCTGCGAGGCCCCAGGTGAGGGCGGTCCACGGCACGTCCGGCCAGGTGGCCAGGCCGATGCCGACCGCGACACCGACGGCCACCAGCTCCGCGACGATGAGATTCACCGTGTACGCGCCGATGAAGAAGTCCGGCTCGCCCCGGTCCAGACGGAGCCCGCACGCCGGACACGATTCGCGGTGATGCAGATAGCTTCTGAACACGCCCGGAGCGCCGCAGTTGGCGCACCGGCGCCGAAGCGCGCGCAGGACGCCGCGTCCAGCCCGGCGCGCCGGGTCGAGCTCATCAAGCATCCGTCAATCTCGTGCCTGCAGGGCTCGCGATCCAGTCCGGCTGGGGCAGTGGGGGTAACCCGTTGGCTTTTCCACAGTTATCCACCGTAGAAGTTTACATAATACATATTATACGAAGTGGAATGGCCGCAGATACGGGTACGGAATGAGCTCAGATAAGCCTGCGGAATACCCGATCCCGCCTGCCAGGCGGCGGCCGCCTCTCTGGTCTGCTGCCTCACAGCGGCACGCAGATTCCATCTGGTGCAAGCGGCGGCGCTCCGACTGCTCCAAACCCCATTCCAGGCGTGGAACCGACCCATGACGCCCAGGAAAGAATCCGATCAACGGTCGCTGCGCGAGACGAAGCGCGGGTCCTCGCAGCGGCGGCATTCGCTCGCCGTCCCGGGTCCGTTCCTGGCGCTGCAGCTTGCCTCCGCCGCCTCCAAAGTTCCGTCGGGGGCGGAATGGGTACACGAGATCAAGTATGATGGATACCGGGTGCTGGCCCGCGTGGACGGCGTTTCTGCGACCCTCCTGACGCGGTCGGGCAAGGACTGGTCGGACCGCTTTCCTGCCGTCGTGGATGCGTTGGCCGGGCTGGGTCTGCGGGACACGGTTGTCGATGGTGAAATTGCTGTGGAGATTGAAGATGGCACCACTGACTTCCAGTATCTTCAGAACGCCGGCAGTCTACCTTCAGCAGGTCGCCTGCGGTTCTTCGTGTTCGATCTCCTCCACCTGGATGGCGGCGATCTGCGGGCGCTTCCCCTCCTTGAGCGGAAATCCCGTCTGGCTGGACTCCTGCCGGCCGGACACCCCGTGCTGCGTTACAGCGATCACGTGAGCGGGAGTGGCCCGGCGTTCTACGAAAAGGCATGCAGGCACGGACTCGAAGGAATCATATCGAAGCGTGCGGACGCTCCGTATCGCGGCGGTCGCAGCCGGAGCTGGCTGAAGCTGAAGTGCGTGCGGGAACAGGAGTTTGTAGTCGGCGGGTTTACGGAGCCTTCCGGCTCCCGGGGCGATCTGGGCGCGCTGCACGTCGGGACGTACGACGCCAGGGGCCGCCTCGAGTACCGTGGGAAGGTCGGCACGGGATTTACGGCGGCTGCCCTGCGGGCGCTGCGGCGGCGTTTGGACACTCTGGCGCGGCCCGATTCCCCGTTTGCAGGCGGCCTGGCGGGCACGGCTGCCCGGGAGAGCCGTTGGGTGGACCCTGCGCTGGTGGTTCAGGTGCGCTATGCGGAACTGACCCGTGATGGACGTCTGCGCCACCCGGCCTACCGGGGTCTTCGCGAGGACAAGGCACCCGAAGATGTCCGGATGGAAGGGCCGTCTATGCCGGCTGCCGGTGTGAGACGGGCACCCCCGGGCGTTCCGACGCGATCCGGGGCTACAGAGGCGGCGCGTCCGGGCGAACAGGATGGAGGATTGATGACGGAAAAGAAGGCGGCTCGTGGCAGCGGTGCGGCGGCGGTTCTGGTGGCCGGCACCCGGCTTACCAGTCCGGCCAGG
Source organism: Longimicrobiales bacterium (assembly GCA_035461265.1). Lineage (GTDB taxonomy): Bacteria > Gemmatimonadota > Gemmatimonadetes > Longimicrobiales > RSA9 > SH-MAG3. The sequence goes on along the minus strand of DATHVO010000182.1, from coordinate 1,121 downwards.
GTCCTCTATCCCGGACAGGGGCTGACGAAGCTGGATCTGGCCCGCTACTACGAGGGCGTGGCGGAGTGGATGCTCCCCCACCTCGCCCGCCGGCCACTGACCCTCGTCCGCTGCCCGGCGGGCCGCCAGGCAGAATGCTTCTATCAGAAGCACATGGACGCATCCGCGCCCGCACCCATCGAGCGCGTCGCGCTGGAGGAACGCAGCGGCCCGAAGGTTTATGGTGCGGTCCGGGACCTCCCAGGTCTGATCGCCCTGGTCCAGATGGGCGCCCTGGAGGTCCACACGTGGAACTCCCGTTCGGACCGGCTCGAGCGCCCGGATCGGTTCGTGATCGACCTGGATCCGGACACCTCCGTGGCCTGGGATGCCGTGGTGGATGCGGCGCTTCACGTCCGGGAGGTCCTGGAGGACCTCGGCCTCGAGAGTTTTCTGAAGACCACGGGCGGCAAGGGGTTGCATGTAGTGGTTCCCCTTGTCCGCCGATCCGGCTGGGATGAGGTGAAGGCGTTCTCCCGGGCCGTGGCTACGATACTGACCGGGGCTGCGCCCGACCTCTACACAACGGATCTCGCCCTGAAGAAGCGCCACGGTCGAATCCTCCTGGACTATCTCCGGAACTCGCGGGGGGCCACGGCGATCGAGGCTTACTCCACCCGCAGCCGTGAAGGCGCGCCCGTGGCGGCACCAATCCACTGGGATGAGCTCGCCGACGGTATCCGTGCCGACACCTTCAATGTGCGGAACATGGCTGGACGGGTCGCGGATCTGGGTGAGGATCCATGGTCGGGCATGTGGGCCGTGAGGCAGTCCCTCACGGCCCACATGAAGCGGCGTATCGGAATGTAGGAGATCGCGGCCCGCGGTGCCTCGTCAGTCAGTGCCGGGCGGTTCTGCGGCCGGCTGTGCCGGTTCCGTCGCGGGCGGCGTTCCGCCGGTCCCGGGTTCGCCAGCTGCCGGTTCGGCCACGGCGGCCGCACCCGCCCCCGTCGCGGCCAGTGCCCTGGCCTCGCCGAGGCGGAGCTCGAAGATCTGGCGGTCCTGGCTGGCCTCCGGGGTGAGGTCCACGAGGCGTTCATAGAGCTCGACCGCACCGGCGGCATCCCCCCGCTGGAGGCGTA
>DATHVO010000181.1:0-5416 GCA_035461265.1 Longimicrobiales bacterium | reverse complement strand
GTGGTCGACGAGGGTGTTGATCCAGGCCTCGTAGCGCTGGGCGCCACCCTGCACGCGTCCGCGCGGGAAGTAGCGGACCAGCGTGCCGCACGCCCCCACCTCGGGGTGTGCGTCCAGGAGCTCTACCTGGCGCTCGATCCGGCTGGAATACGCCACGTCGTCGGCATCCATGCGGACGAGGATGTCGCCGGCCGCGGCGTCGACGGCCGCCCGGAGCGCGGGTACGATGCCGCCGTGCGGTCTGGCCACGACCCGGACGCGCCGGTCCTGCACCGCCCACGCGTCGAGGAGGGACCGCGTGGCGTCGGTCGACCCGTCGTCCACCGCGATGATCTCGATGTCGCGGTAGCTCTGCGCCTCGATTGAGGCGATGGTGTCGGGCAGGAACTGCGCCGCGTCGTGACAGGGCAGCAGCACGGAGACCCGGGGGACCGGAGACCGGCGCCTCATCGTATGGCCTCCGCGCCGGTGCGCGCTGCGGGCAGCGCCGCGCGCAGGTACTGGGCAGTATGGCTGTTCTTCACTTGGGCAACCTCCAGCGGCCGGCCCATGGCGACGATCCGTCCTCCGGCGTCGCCCGCGCCCGGCCCCATGTCGATGATCCAGTCGGCGGCCGACATGGCATCGGTGTTGTGCTCGATGACGATCACTGTGTGTCCGCTGTCCGTCAGCCGGCGCAGTACGCCGATGAGCTTGCGGACCTCGGTCCCCGAGAGCCCCGTGGTGGGCTCGTCCATCACGTACAACCGGTGCCCACGCTTCCTGCCCGCACCGATGAGTTCCCGGGCGATCTTGAGCCGTTGCGCTTCGCCGCCCGAGAGCGTCGGCGCCGGCTGGCCCAGCCGCAGGTAGCCCAGGCCCACCTGCTGGAGCTGCCAGAGCATCTGGCCGAGGCGGTCCTCCCGGATGAAGAACCGGATCGCCTCGTCCACCGTCAGGTCGAGGACCTGCCGGATGTCGAGCCCCTTGTACCGGATGTCCAGCGTCTCCCGACGGTAGCGGGCGCCCCCGCACACGTCGCACGGAAGGAAGACATCGGCCAGGAACACCATCTCCACCTGGACGACGCCTTCGCCGAGGCACGCCTCGCACCGGCCACCCTTCACGTTGAACGAGAAATGGCCGGGGCCGTAGCCGCGCTGCCGGGCGAGGGGCTGCTGGGCGAAGATCGACCGGATGGAGTCGAATGCCTTGATGTACGTCACGGGGTTCGACCGGTGGGACTTGCCGATGGGCGCCTGGTCCACGAGCACCACGCCGTCGATGGGGGCAATGCCCTCCAGGTCGTCGTGGTGTCCCACCACCTCGCCGAGGTGCCGCTTCGCGGACGTATCACCGCCACCGAGGGCGCCCTCCAGCGCGCGATACAGGATGTCGTGCACGAGAGTGCTCTTGCCCGAGCCGCTCACACCGGTCACCACCGTCAGCTCGCCGAGTGGCACGTCGATGTCCACGCCCTTCACGTTGTGCAGGCGGGCGCCGCGCAGGCGGAGCCAGTGTCGTGTCGGGCGCCCGAGAGCGCGGGGCGGCGCAGGCTCCCGCCCGGACACGTACCGGCCGGTGGCAGTGTCGGCGCCCGCCAGCTCGGCGTACGTGCCGGTGAATACCACGGTGCCGCCCTTCTCGCCGCTGCCGGGCCCCAGCTCGATGACATGGTCCGCCGAGGCGATGGCGGCGGGGTCGTGCTCCACGACGACAACGCTGTTGCCCCGGTCCCGCAGCGCCGCGAGCAGCGCGAGGAGGCGGTCCGTGTCCCGCGGGTGCAGCCCGATGGTGGGCTCATCCAGGACGTAGAGCGTGTCCGTCAGGTGCGATCCCAGGGAGTTGGCGAGGGCGATCCGCTGGGCTTCTCCCCCGGACAGGGTCCGGGCCTGCCGCTCGAGGGTGAGGTACCCCAGCCCGACGTCGTCCAGGAACTGTATCCGCGCCCGCAGCTCCCGGCCGATCGCCGTCGCCACGCCCAGCTCCTGCGGCGAGAGCGGCTCGCCCGTTCCGCCGGCGAGCAGGTCATCCAGCCAGCGGCGGAGCGCCTCGATGGGCAGCTTGCCGGCGGCGCCGATGTCGAGTCCGCCGACGCGGACGTGCAGCGCCTCCCGCCTCAGCCGGGAGCCGCGGCAGGCAGGGCACTCGCGGGCGCTCTGGTACTGCCGGAGGAAGACCCGGATGTACTGCTTGTACCGCTTCTTCTCCCTGGACCGGAGGAACGGGATGACACCCTGGAAGCCGCGACGCCGGCCGCTGATCACGGCATCCCGGAACTGGGCCGGCAGGTCGCGCCACGGCGTGTCGGTGCCGACGTCGCGTTCCTTCGCGAAGGCGAGCAGCTTGCTCCGGTACCTCTGGTAGCGCGGCTTTTCCCACGGGTCCACCGCGCCCTCCTTCAGGGTGCGGGCCGGGTTGGGCACGATGAGGTTGGGATCGTACTCGAGAATGGCGCCGAAACCCGTGCATTCCGGACACGATCCGTACGGGTTGTTGAAGGAGAACAGGCGCGGCGCCGGTTCGGCGAACCTGACCTCCGGGTGGTCCGGGCAGTGGAACCGTTCCGTGAAGCGAAGCCGCTCCCCGTCCGGCGTCACCACCACGACGACCTCGCCTTCACCCTCGAGGAATGCGGTACCCACCGAGTCCGCGACACGCTCGCGCATGTCGGGCCTGAGGACCAGGCGGTCCACGACCACGAGGAGGCCGTCCGCAGCCGCGAGGTCCACCGGCGCGGTCGCAGGGTCCTGGAGGCCCGGCTCGTCGAGGTCGACGATGCCATCCCCGACCAGGACACGGAGGAAGCCGAGGGCCCGCAGGTTCTCCAGGACGGTGGCGTGGGTGATGCGTGCGCTGCGGGGCAGCGGAAAGGCGATCAGGAGCCGGGTTCCATCGGGCAGGGCCATGACCCTGTCGGTGGCGGACTGCACGGTGTCCGGTGTGACCCGGCGCTTGCATTCGGGGCAGTGAGTCCGGCCGGCCCGGGCCCACAGGAGGCGCATGAAGTCGTGGGCCTCCGTGGCCGTTCCCACCGTGGACCGGCTGGTCTTCGTGGGGTTCTTCTGCTCGATGGCGACGGCCGGGCTCAGGCCGTCGATGAGGTCCACCTCCGGCTTGTCCATCCGGTCGAGGAACTGCTTTGCGTAGGTCGAGAGCGACTCCACGTAGCGACGCTGGCCCTCGGCGTACAGGGTGTCGAAGGCCAGGGACGACTTCCCCGACCCGCTGGGACCCGTCATGACGACGAGGGCGCGCCTCGGGATATCGAGGTCGATGCCCTTGAGGTTGTGCTGCCGCGCGTTGCGTATGATGATGCGGTCCTTCAATCCCCCGCCTTGCGAGACCTGCCTACAGGGAGCCGGGCGCCGGAAGCGGCGTATCCGGGACTGATACCCCCCCGCGCGCGCAAAGGTCGCGCCGGCCGGGAATCCGCCCGGGGCGCGTCAGCCGGCCCCGGCAAATTCCTCCAGTCCGAAGAGCAGGGTGTCCACGTCCCGGACCGTATTGTAGTAGTGGGGCGAGATGCGGACGGCGCTGGCGGCACGCTTGTCGTCCATGTCCAGGACGGCGTATTCCCTGTATGTCGCGCTCGTATTTATGGCCTGCTCCCGGAGCCGCTCCACGATGGTGCCGGCGTCGTGGCCGTCGAACGCCACCGTCGCGATGGCCGAGAGTGCCGGTCCCCGGTCGAGGACGCGGGCGCCCGCCATCCCGGCGACGCCGTCCCGCACCCGGCGGGCGAGGTCCGCGGCGTACGCGCCGGCGGGGCCCACCCCGACCTCGAGGGCATACCGGGCGGCTGCGCCCATGCCCAGGACGAGGGCGTACGCGAACTCCCAGTTCTCGAACCGCCGGGCGGAGTCGGCCAGGTCATACGCGTCGGCATGGGTCCAGCGGGCGCCGCGCATGTCGACCCAGAGAGGCGCCCGGCCCCCGTCGAGCATCGCGTCGGACACGTACAGGAAGCCGACGCCGCGGGGACCGCGCAGAAATTTCCGGGCGGTTGCGCAAAGGAAGTCGCACTGCAGCGCCTCGACGTCCACCTCGATCTGGCCTACGGCCTGGCAGGCGTCGACGATGTACGGCACCCCGGCATCGGCGCAGAGCGCCCCCACCTCCGCGACGGGCTGGACGAGGCCCGAGTTCGTCGGCACCCACGTGGCGGTCGCCAGACGCGGCCGCTCGGCGGCCAGCAGCCGCCGCACCGACTCCGGATCCACGCCACCCTCCGGCCGGTCCTCGGCACGGACCACCCGCACGCCCCGCCGCCGTGCCAGCGAGAGGAGGGCGAGCTGGTTGGATATGTAGTCGTTGCGCGTGGTCAGGATGACGTCGCCCTGCTCCAGGTCAAAGGCGGAGAGGGCCTGGGCGAAGGCCGCCGTGGCGTTCTCCACGACGGCGATATTGCGGGCACCCGCGCCGACCAGTCGGCCGACGTGCTCGTACGCCGCCTCGATATCGGCGCGGGCGCTGTCCGCGGCCTCGTACCCGCCGACGCGCACCTCCAGTTCGAGGTGCGCCGTGACCGCATCAACGACGGGCCGGGGCATGAGTGCCGCCCCCGCGTTGTTGAGATGGATGCGGCCGGCGCTGGCGGCGGCGGTGTCCGCACGCCACTGTCCTGGATCGAAGCTCATGGCACGGGTCAGGGACGGGCGTCGCCGCGGCGGCGCGTGAACGGGCCGGGCAAAGATCGGGAGTCGGCGGATGATTGGAAAGGAGCGCGCCCGGCGCGTGGTGGACACGCGGCCGGAGTCTTGCGGCGGACACGCCCGTCGCGTGAAGATCAGCGGGGCACGGGACGGCCGGCCCGGCCGGGACGGGGAGATGGACGAAAGAGCCGAGGGGGGCACGGAATGCTGCGCAAGCGAGTGATCGTCTGCCTGGACGTGCGGGACGGTCGTGTGGTGAGGGACCCGGGCACGGACGAGGTGCAGGATGCCGGCGCCCCGGCCGAGCTTGCGTGGCGGTACGAGGCGGAGGGCGCAGACGAGATTTTGCTGTGGGACACGTCCTCATCCGCCGAGGGGCGGGCCGCGCTGCTGGAACAGGTCGGCGAGGCGAGCGCGCGGCTGACCGTCCCGCTCATCGTGGGGGGCGGCATGAACGACGCCTCGGACATGGCCCAGGTGCTGCGCGCCGGGGCGGCCAAGGTCAGCATCAACACGGCGGCGGTCACGCGGCCGGAACTCGTCACGGAGGCGGCGGAGCGCTTCGGCAGCAGCGCCGTGGTCGTGTCCATCGACGCGCGCGTGGAACGACGTCAGATCGAGTTGATGTCCCACGCCGAAGGGCCGGCCACCGCGACCGGCGCGGCCGCGCCGGCCACGTGGTTCCGCGTCTTCACCCACAGCCGCCGCAATGCCACCGAGCTCGACGCGGTGGAGTGGGCCCGCCGCTGCGCCGAACTCGGCGCCGGCGAGATCCTCATCAC
>DATHVO010000180.1:0-2038 GCA_035461265.1 Longimicrobiales bacterium | reverse complement strand
CCTCCCGCGTGCGGACGGACTCGCCCAGGAAATCGAGGGTGGCGTGGAAGCCCTGGTCGACCAGGCGGCGCGTGGCGTCGATCCCGTCGTCGAGGGTCTCACCGGCGACGAAGCGCCTGGACATCGTGCGGGCGCCGGGCGCCCGTGTGGAGATCCGCCTCGCGAGGCCGTTCTCGCTCAGGAAGATGAAGACTTCACGCAGCATGGCTCACTCCTCCAGCGCCCTGCGACGGCGTTCGATGGCGGCATCCAGCTCCGCCCTTATCTCGTACAGCGACAGGTCCAGGGCGGCCCGCCGCGCCTCTTCCTCCGTCCCGCCCCGGGCGACATCCCCGGACTCGACGTGGTCCATGATACCGGCGCCCGTGGCGGCCCACCGGATGAAGACGAGGAAGGCGGCGAAGGAACCGTCGTCGCCGACCTCCTCGACATCGACGTCCACCGTGTAGGGCTGGCCGTCGCTCCCCTCGAAGGCGGGAACCCGGTCATGCATCTCGATGTAGCCGCCGAGGCTCATGTCCCTCGCGGACTGGCGACTGTCGCCGTCGGCGCGGAGCGCATCCACCAGGTCCGGCGCCACATCCTCCGCCGGAATCTCGGCGGGCATGTCGAACAGAGCCCGCCGCTCGAGCTCCCCGTACAGGGCCTCGTCCCCCGTGTCGTCCTCCATCGCGGAAACGTGCGGGTTGGGGTCCTCCTCAGCAAGTCCCGGTACCCCGCGACGGCGCGCTGGTGCGCGCTCTGCGCACGGGATTATTCTCCCGCCACGATTCTTCTGCCGGAGGCTCGACATGAAGGCGGCGCTGTTCTCGGAGTTCGGCGGGCCGGAGGTGGTCCGCATGGCGGATGTGCCGGTACCCGAGCCGGGTCCCGGGGAAGTCCGTCTCCGCGTGTCGGCGGTGGCCCTCAACCACCTCGACCTCTGGGTCCGTCGCGGCCTGCCCGTGGAGACGACCATGCCGCACATCGGGGGCTCCGACGTCGCCGGAATCGTGGATGCAGCGGGCCCCGACGTCCACGACGTGGAGATCGGCGCCCGCGTCGTGGCGGACCCATCCATCTCCTGCGGCCGCTGCGACTGGTGCGCGCAGGGCGAATCGCCGCTGTGCCGGGACTACCGTATCCTGGGCGAACACACGCAGGGCGGCATGGCCGAGTACGTCGTCGTCCCGGCCGGAAACCTGCTCGCCGTACCCGACGGGTTCCCCATGGAACAGGCCGCCGCGGCGCCGCTGGTGTTCCTGACGGCGTGGCGCGGGCTCATGACCCGCGGGCGCCTCGCTGCGGGCGAAGCCGTCCTCATCACGGGCGCGTCGGGCGGCGTCGCCACGGCGGCCATCCAGATCGCCAGGCACGCCGGCGCCACCGTCCACGCCGTGACGACGGCCAGGCACGCGGACCGGGTGCGGGAGCTCGGCGCCGACGTGATCTACGACCGGACGACCACGGACTTCTCGAAGGAGCTCTGGCGGGAGACCGGCAAGCGGGGGGTCGACCTGATCTTCGATTCCGTCGGCCAGGCGACCTGGAAGCAGAACCTGCGGTCAGCGGCGCGGGCGGGACGCATCGTCGTCTACGGCGCGACCACGGGCCCGGCGCTGGAGTCGGACGCGCGCCTCGTCTTCTGGAAGCAGCTCGACATCCTGGGCACGACCATGTCCAGCCGCCGCGAGTTCGAGGCGGTCATGGCCCTCGTGTTCGATGGGACCCTCCAGCCCGTGGTGGACGTCGTCTGGCCGCTGGAACGGGCCCGTGAGGCGCACGCGCGGCTGGAGGCGGGGGAGCAGTTCGGGAAGGTGGTGTTGACTGCGGAGGCGCTGCAGGCGCCATAGGCGAGGGGGGGGGTACTGGACCTTGGTCCAGAGGACGATGACGCCGCAGGATGCGGAGCCGCGCCGGAACATGATCGGGATGCTGGCGGCGCCCCGGCGTTCGCGCCGGCTGGAACGGAATCTGCCCCTCCGGCGGTGGAAACGTACACGGAGAGATCATGAAGCGCGTGGCTGAGTGGGAGCGGGTCGAGACGGAGGAACTCGCG
>DATHVO010000179.1:0-4384 GCA_035461265.1 Longimicrobiales bacterium | reverse complement strand
CTCCGACGAGTATCCGTGACCGGCGGGCGGGCACTGCTCACGGCGCTCCACTCCGCACGACCTTGTTGTGCACGGGCCTCGCCCGTAAGATCACCGGACTCATGCTGCCGCTGGTACGAGAACCCGGAGCCGTGCACCATGTCATTTCTTCGCAGTGCCCTCGCCCTCGCCATCATGCTCGTCCTCCCGCTGCCTGCCCTGGCGCAGCGGCCCATCGAGCGGCTGTTCTACTACACCGACAACGAGGCGGCGTGGGAGAGTCTGCAGCGCAACATCGCAGACATCTCCATCGTCGCGCCCGGTCGGTATTCCGTGGACGAGGACGGCATCATCTGGGGCGATGTCGATGCGCGCGTGCTGCGTCTGGCGCGGCAGCACGACGTGCCCGTCATGCCGCTGGTCGTCAATCCAGGGTTCGACCAGCAGATGCTGCATCGATTCCTCGTGAACGACGCCGCCCGCGCCCGGGCCGTGGCGAGCCTGGTGGAGCTGTGCCGGCGGCACGGCTACGCCGGCATCCAGGTGGACTTCGAGAACCTGAGCATCAACGACCGCGACGCGTTCACTCAGTTCTACCGGGAGCTGGCCACTGCCCTCCACCGCGACGGTTACATGATCAGCGCGGCCGTCGTCCATCGCCCCGATGAGCTCGCGGGCACCAGCCAGTACCACAAATGGCTGTTCGCGAACTGGCGTGCGGGCTACGACCTGGCGGCCATCGGCGAGATCGGCGACTTCGTCTCCCTCATGAGCTACAACCAGCACACCCGGCGCACGCCGCCGGGACCGCAGCACGGCATGCCGTGGATCAGGGAGGTCGTGGAGTACGCGCTTCGCCACGTCCCCGCGAACAAGCTCTCCATGGGCATCATCACGAACAGCATGCACTGGTACACGTCGCAGGAGGACCGCATCACCCCGGAGCTTGCCCGCTCGTACAGCGCCGTTCTCGGACACGGCCGGGCGCTCGGCCTCGCGGAGCGGTACGCCGCCTCGTGGCGCTGGGACGAGGAGCAGCAGAACGCGTTCACGTACTTCGCCAATGGCGGGACGTTCGAGTGGATCTTCCTGGAGGACGCCCGCAGCTTCGCGCCCCGCCTCGCGCTGGTGGACGAGTACAACCTCCGCGGCTTCTCCGTCTGGGTCATCGGCTCCGAAGACCCGGAGATCTGGACGGTCCTGCGGCGACGCTCCGGGCGGTAGGCCGCGGGATGTCGGTGGGCAGCGCAGCGACGGCTGCGTCGCTGTCGGCAAGGGCAGTCCTGGCCCTCGCCGTGGCGCTGGCGTGCCTGGCGGCGGCGAGATCACTTGCCGCACAGGAGACCGAGCGCGCCCGGCGGTGGGACGTCGCCGTGGACCTGGGCCTGAACGCGGCCAAGGGCAACACGGATCTCACCGTGCTCTCCACCAGCCTGGGGGTGAAGCACCTGGTCACCGAGGAGTTCCGCCTGGAGTGGAGCGGGTCCATTCGCTACGGCGAGAGCGAGGGGGAGGTCGTCGCGAGGAATGTGCGGACCCAGCTGAGCTTCGATCTACATCCCGACGCGGTGGTCTCGCCGTTCTTCTACGCCGACATGGAACGCGACCCGTTCCGCCGCATGCGGCTGCGCAGCGACGGCGGCGCGGGCGCCAAGTACACGTTGTGGCGGAGGGGCAGCGAGGAGGCGTCCCTGAGCATCGCCGGCCTGTACAGCAGGCAGGCGTTCTTTCCCCACGCCACCGGCGAGATCACGCCCGCCCGCACGGACGCCCGTTTCAGCGGACGGGGACGGGTCCGCCGCCACTTCGGCGATGCGCGGGTCGAGCACACCAGCTTCTTCCGCCCCGTCCTCGACGAGCTCAATGACTACACGTACGACGCCACGACGCGGGTGAGTACGAAACTGAACGACATGGTCTCCTTTACGTTCACCCACACCTACCGCCACAACTCCGTGCCGCCCGACGGCGTGGGGCGGGAGGACCAGTCGTTCCAGGCGGGGATCAGGGTCCAGTTCTGACGGGCCGTTGCCGCTGCGCCGTGTCCCGGCCTCGCCGGCAGCGGAGAGCCCGGCCGCCGATCATGCCGGCGGCCGGGCTCTGTCATCCTGCCCGGCTACAGTCTCCCCGCAGCGTCTAGCGTGACGTGACCGTGGCGGGCCGCTTCGACCCGAAGGTCCATGCGACGCCGACCTCCGCCGCGATGTAGGAGAGGTCGATCGAACGCACCTGGCCCACCGTCAGCTCCGTGGAGAGCGTGCGGTAGCGGACGCCCGGCGTGATGAAGGTCCGCTCGCCAACGGGCACCCTGAGGCCACCGCCGACTTCCCAGCCCAGCTCGTGCCCGCTGTCGGCCACCGTCGTGCCGGCCGTGTTCTCCAGCTCGACGTGCGAGTACAGCGCGCCGGCACGGAGCCAGCCGCCCATGCGGCTCGCCAGCGGGTGCTGGAACTGCAGGCCGAACGCGTAGCCCGTGAGCTCGACGTCGTAGTTGGAGCCGTAGAAGGGCGTGTCGGTGGCGAACCGGGACCAGTCCCAGCCCGCGTATACGTTCAACTGTTCCATCACGCGGAAGGTACCCGTCACTTCCGTGCTGAACCCGGTCTTCAGCGAAGCGTCGCCGAGGTCAGCCGCGGGGATGGCCGCGCCGCCGCGGAGCTCCATGCCGAACGGGCTCTGGGCGTGGAGCGCTCCCGTATGTACGACGAGCAGCAGTACCACCGCCTTCACCATATGTCGCAACATCACTTCCTCCCTCAGAAGCCGTGCTATGCGAATTCCCGCTCCGCCCCCGGACCAGCGGGCCGCGACCGGGCTGTCGCCGGCTGGCGCACCCTCTGCACGCTCTGGCCGGCCCGCCTGAAGATGCGCGACGAGTTGTCCGGCGGCTGTAGGGGAACGGTGGAATCATGCGGGGGAGAGTCCTACCGGCAGGCGGAAATCTCCCGGTACGCGTGGCGGGGTCAGAATTCGAGCCGCGCCCGCGCCGGCGTGTGGCGGCAGGTCGCTGGCGCCTCCTTCACGTCACGCGCCCTCGAGCGTACAATACTCCGCCATGGACATCGGACTCTTCACGTTTGCAGAAACCGCGCTGGACCCGGCGACGGGTCATCAGCTCGGCGCCCGTGACCGCCTGCGCGACCTCCTGGAGGAGATCGAGCTGGCGGACCAGGTCGGTCTCGACGTCTTCGGCGTCGGAGAGCACCATCGACCCGACTATGCCGTGTCGGCGCCCGCCATCGTGCTGGCGGCCGCAGCATCGCGGACATCCCGCATCCGTCTCACCAGCGCCGTGACGGTACTGAGCTCGGACGATCCGGTCCGCGTCTTCCAGGACTTCGCAACGCTCGATCTGATCTCCGGCGGGCGGGCGGAGATCATGGCCGGGCGCGGCTCGTTCACCGAGTCGTTCCCCCTCTTCGGCCAGGACCTCGCCGACTACGACGTGCTGTTTGCCGAGAAGCTGGACCTCCTCCTCCGCCTGCGCGATTCGGAGCGCATCACGTGGGCGGGTCGGCACCGTCCACCCATCGACGACCGGGGCGTCTACCCGCGCCCCGTCCAGGCGCCCATCCCGGTCTGGGTCGCCGTGGGCGGCACGCCGGCGTCGGTGGTGAGGGCCGCCACCCTCGGCCTGCCCATGGCCCTCGCCATCATTGGCGGAGCGCCCGCCCGGTTCGTGCCCATGGTGGAGCTGTACCGCGAGGCGGCGGCCCGGGCGGGACACGACCCGGCGCAGCTGCCCGTGAGCATCAACGCCCACGGGTTCCTCGCGCCGGACGGACGGGCCGCAGCCGACATCGCGTTCGGTCCCTTCTCCGAAGTGATGACCCGCATTGGACGTGAGCGCGGCTGGCCGCCGGCCACGCGCATCCAGTTCGATGCCGACATCTCGCCCCGCGGCGCGCTGTTCGTCGGGAGTCCTCAGCAGGTCATCGACAAGCTGCTCTACCAGCACGAGCTGTTCGGTCACCAGCGCTGCCTGCTCCAGCTCACGGTGGGGCCCGTCCCGCACGCCGACGTCATGCGGGCCATCGAGCTGCTGGGGACGGAGGTGGCGCCGGTGGTACGGCGGGAGACGGCGGGTTCCTAGCCGGGGACGCGAGCGCTGGAGGGCGGCGCACTCAGCCGTTGCAGGTCCTTCCCTTCCCGCGGCCCGGGTTGTCGCCGCCCTGGCCGGGAGGCGTCCCGCCCTGACCCGGCGGCGCCGCCCGCGCGTCATACGGCTTGCTGCAGGCAACCTCCTGCGAGGCGTCGTCGATGGCGTCCCTGCCGGCCCGGGCGAGGAGGGTGATGGCAGCGACGAGCGTCACCGCGACGAGGGCGATGACGAGCACGTACTCCACCAGCGCCTGACCCGGACGAGCCACCATCAGCTCCGTGCGTTGCGGATTGGGGATCGCTC
>DATHVO010000178.1:0-10047 GCA_035461265.1 Longimicrobiales bacterium | reverse complement strand
CGTCAAACGCACGCTCGAGCGCGGTGAGCGCCCGATCCTTCTCCCCGAGCAGTCCCGCGAACATCACGACGTCCACCATCCGCGGGGGTGAACGATCCCACCGATCGAGCACGGCGACGGCGTCGGGGCGCGGTGCGCTGCCCAGCGTGGCGCTCACGAGCACGTCTACGTCGGCGGGGTCTGCCTAGCCGCTGAGCGCTGCCCAGGTGCGGCCCGCCTCGAGCGCACCTCCCAGGTCGCCCGCAGCCGTGTGCACGCGAAACAGGAACAGGTACGCGATGACGAACCCGGGGTCGATGCGCGTGGTGTGTTCGAACCGTGCCCTAGCCTCGGGAATCCTTCCGCCGAGCCAGAGCACCAGACCGAGGTTGCTGTGTGCGATGACGGAGAGCGGATCGAGTTCGACGGCGCGGCGCAGCAGGCGCTCGGCCTCGTCTGCCCGTCCCATCTTCACCGCGTGTTCACCGTACCACTGAAGCGCCGTCGCGTGCCTCGGTTCCAGTTCCAGCGCACGGCGGAACGACTGCTCCGCATCTTCCCAGCGCCAGTCCTGGTGGTAGACGTACCCGAGGGCGGCGTGGGCATCGGCGAGGGAAGGATCAAGATGGAGGGCTCGCCCCGCGGCACCCTCGACGGAGGGCACGAAGTCGGTGGCCGACCTGCCGGAGAGCACGGGGAGAACCGCCCAGGCCAGGGCGAGGCCGGCGTGCGCCCTGGCGAGTGACGGGTCGACCCTGATCGCTTCCTCGAAGTAGTGGATCGCCTGGCGCACATCGGCCGGCGTGCGACGGTGCCAGTGGAACAGGCCGTGCAGGTACGCTTCGTGGGCGATATGGCCGGTCGTGGCGTCTGCCGACCCGAGCGCGTGTGCCGCAGCGCGCCGCACCTCCAGCACTCCGGCGACTGCGTTTGCGATCTCGACTTCGGTCACCGCGATGTCTTCGACGCGGCGCTCGAAGGTCTGCGACCACAGCTCGCGATCCGAACGCGCGTCCACCAGCCACGCCGTGATCCGGATATCGGCGCCTGAGCGGCGCACGGTGCCGCCCAGCAAGGTCCGCACGCCCAGGCGGTTTCCGATCTCCGACGCCGGCAGGTCACTGTTGCGGAACGTGAACGCAGACGCGCGGGACATCACGTCCAACTCCGGGAACTGGTGGAGCACATTCAGGATAACCTCCGCGATGCCATCGCCGAGATACTTCTCATCGGGATCAGTGCCCAGGTTCATGAACGGCAGCACGGCGATGGAGTTCACGGTGACGGCCGCGTCCGGGCGCGCGTCGGCCGGGGTCCGATCCGCGCCCATGCCTCCGCGAACCGGTACGAGTGTGACGCCCGCCAGCACGACCAACATCAGTGCGGCGGCGGCGACAATCCTCCTCCCCCGGTTCCCGGGCGGCGGCCGGCCGGCCGCCGCCCGCTTGAGGTCTGTCAGCACCTCTTCTGAAGTGGCGTACCGCTCGACCGGATTCTTCCGGAGCAGGCGCAAGACCACCGGGTCCAAAGCCGCTGGCAGATCCGGCCGGGACCTGGACAGCGGCGCCGGCGCGTCGTGCAGGATCGAATGGATGGTGGACAGGTCGTGGCCGCGGCGGAACGGTGAGTGGCCCGCGAGCATCTCGTAGAACACCACGCCCAGCGACCAGAGATCCGTGCGCGCGTCGACCGGATCACCTGTGATCTGTTCGGGGCTCATGTACGCAACCGTGCCCGGCTGCTCCCCCGGAGCGGTGAGGTCCAGGTCGTCGCGTGCCCGGGCCAGACCGAAGTCGAGAATGCGCACGGCGCCGTCGGAGCCGATGAGCAGGTTGCCCGGCTTCAGGTCGCGGTGGACGATACCGGCCTCGTGCGCCGCGCTCAATCCACGCAGGACCTGCGCAGCGATACGCACGGCCTCGCTCACGCCGATGTGCACGTCCTCCGCGAGCAGGGCCTTCAAGGTACGGCCCGCGTAGCACGCCATGGCGAGGAACAGGTGGCCGTCGTCGGACTCGCCCACCTCGTACACCGTGCAGACGTTCGGGTGATGGAGCGCCGAGGCCGCCCGGGCCTCCTTCAGGAAACGGCGCTTCGCGGTCGGGTCGAAGGAGTACTGCGGCAGGAGGAACTTGAGCGCGACGTCCCGCCCCAGACGCACGTCCTCCGCGCGGTACACGACCCCCATGCCGCCACCGCCGAGTACGTCCAGCACGCGGAAGTGGGCGATGGTCCTGCCCACGAAACCGAAAGGGTCCGGGCCGCCGGTGGCATGCTCCGGCGAGATGGCGGAACCTTCCGCGGCGTCCGGCATCGAACCGACCCGGGCATCGGCCCGCAGCAGTGCTGCGACCGCGTCGTGCAGCTCGGGGTCCGTACGCGCGAGGTTCGCCAGACGGGTTGCGACAGTGTGGGGCGGCAGGTCCACCAGCGTGGCGAAGACTTCCTTCAGTTCGCCCCAGCGCTCCGCCCCGATGCGGGTCACCGAACCGGCTCGACGTCGAGTTCCGCAGCGAGCCAGGCGCGGGCAAAGCGCAAGTCGCGCTTGACCGTGGCGAGTGACACGCCGATCACCTCCGCCGTCTCCTCCAGGGACAGGCCGCCGAAGTAGCGCTGCTCGAGAATCTGGCTCTGGCGCGAATCCACCGTCGCAAGCCGTACCAGCGCCGCATCGAGCTCCATGATCGCCTCCACGCGAGGAGCGGCGGCGTCCTGCGCTTCATGCAGTTCGACCAGAGGCACGCCCCCGCCCCGCTTCACCGCCCGGCGTTCACGCGCGTAGTCCACGAGCAGCCGCCGCATGATGCGGGATGCCATAGCCAGGAAATGGGCCCGGTCCCTGAACCGTGCCTCCCGCAGGTCCACGAGCTTGAGGTACGCCTCGTGGACGAGGGTCGTCGTATCCAGCACGGGACTGGATTCCTCGTCTGCAAGTCTATCGTGTGCGATGCGCCGGAGCCTGTCGTACATCAGCGGAACCAGCCGGTCCAGTGCCTCGCGGTCGCCATCGCTCCATTGCTGGAGAAGGCGCGTCACATCGGAGTCGGCACCCATGGCTGCAGATCAGGGGAGGAGGGCGGCCACCGGACGCTGCACGTGGGGCCGTCCGGCCAGTATAAAGCCGGCGGCATGTGCGACGCCAGCGCCATCCGGCCCGTTCGGTGAGTCGTTCGGGCTCTCTTTTGCGCCGAATCCATACACGGGTCGCGTCCACCGCGCCGACCCCACCCCGCTTTCGCGATTTCCGGAGGTTCCCGATGTTTGCCTGCAGTGGATCCCGTAATGTGCGCCGTCTCGCCGCCGGCGCGGCTGTCGTGCTGCTTTCCGGCTGCTCGGAACTGCCGTCCGCGCGAACCGCGGCAACCTGGCAGCCCTGGGCGAGGTCCTCAGGATCGTGCCGTGAGCACGGGGTCCACGGGTCATGCGGATGGTGCGGCGGTCGCTGTCCACGCGGCGATTGCCTTTTGGCGGGCGCCTCCATAGCGTGGATCGTCCATTGTCACAGACCCGCCCACACCCCCGGAGGACCCATGTGTCGCATCACCGCTGCACTTGCCGTCGCAGTCCTGCTCGTCGCCTGCGGACCCCGCGATGATGCGGCGCCGGAGCCGGCGGACCAGCCGGCCGCGACGGCCGCCCCGAGCATCGCCGGCCTGGCCGGAACCTGGGAGATGATGGCCACGCTCGACGGCACCCCGGACCCCGTACCCAGTACCCTCCACGGCACCGCCGACTCGGATCGGTGGACCATGGACCTGGAGGGGCGCCCCGGCATCCCCCTCCACGTCTCCATCGTCGGCGACAGCCTCGTGGCGCAGTCGGAGGAGTACGAGAGCGTGCTGCGCCCCGGCGTCATGGTGACGACCCGCACCGCGAGCGTGCTGCAGGACGGCATGCTCGTCGGCAACCTCGTCGCGACGTACCGGACCGACGCGGGCGAACAGGCGGTGCGCGGGACCACCCGCGCCACGCGCGTCCGGTAATCGGCACCGGCACGGCGGCCGCCGGGCAGCCTGGCGCCGGCGGCCGCACTGCATCGTCCCGCAGGCAGGCCGCCCGCCTGTCCACGTCCGGGGACGATGTGCAGCTCCCGTCTGCCGTCGCCGCCCCCGCCCCTGCCGACGCATCCTCCCATCGGGTGGCGACTTGCCCCGATCGCCGCCCGCCCGCGTCTCCTGGCACGACTGCTGAACGTACAGGGTGTACCACCAGCGGGGAGGACACCATGACGACCATGCGGAAGAACCGGACGGCGACGCGGCCGGCGCGGGCACGCGGCTTCGCCGCGGCCGCCCTCTTCGCAGCCACTCTCTCCCTCGGCGCGTGCACTGATCTCGTCGTCGGGATCGGCGACCGGGACCGCGACCTCGAGATCATCTGGCCGCGCCATGGCGCCACCCTCGTGGACGAGGAAGTGCTCCGGGTTCGGCTGCGGGGATACAGCCTGGACGAGTACGAGGTATACTGGTACGTGGACGACGGCCCCGAGCGCCGCATGTGGAACGAGTGGCACGAACGGCCGCCCCACAAGTCGTACCTCGTGGACACGTGGTACTGGGACTGGAACGGCACGGGCCCTTACACCGTCGGCTTCATCGCCGAGGACCGGCGCGGCCGGGAGATCGCCCACCGGACCGTCCGGGTGTACGTGCGGTAGGTTCCCGGAGCGGGCGGGCATGAGCAACGATCGGACCTGCCGGGGGGCGGCCAGCGCAAGGCCGCCCCCCGCGACACATCACGGCAACCGGTCCATCAGGTCCTGCGTCCGGTCGCCGACATCGTCCCGCTCGCCGCCGGCCGCCTCCGCCGCGATGTACCTGAGGGAGCCCGGCGTGGTGAGGGTCTCCCCCGTCTCCAGCAGCGTCTTCAGACCCGACAGGACCATGGGCCAGCCACCGTAGAGCTCCGCGTTCGCGCCCTCCCGGAGCTGGTCGTGGGTCACCGTGAGGCGGCACGAGTCGGCCACCTGTTCGATCTCCCACGTCACGCGCGACGTGCCCTCGGTCCTCACGTCGTCGCTCCAGACCGCGCGGAAGCTCTGCACCAGGCGCCAGGGCGGGTCGATCTCCAGGACCTCGCCCTCGGAGATGGTCATCCCCGGCGCAACCGTCTCGGGACCCGTCGTGGCAACGTAGGGCGAGCCGGCCTTCCACTCCGACTCCACGCCGACGCCGAACGTGTATTTCCGGCGCATCGCCGGGTCCGTGATGGCCTCCCACAGCCGCTCCGGCGTCGTCCTGATGTAGATCTCGAACACCTTCTCCATGGTCCGCTCCTCCAGTCCGTGCTTGAGGTCCGCCAGCGCCGCCGCCCAGGGCGCCGCGTACTTGCTCACCCACCGGTCATGGACCAGCCGGATGGGGACGGCGTTCAGGAAGTGCAGCTTCTCCCGGCCCCGGCGCCGCGTCGCCACCAGGCCCGCATCCTCCAGCACCCGGAGGTGCTTCATCACGCCGAAGCGCGTCATGGGAAGCCGCGCCTGCAGCGCCGTGAGGGACTGGCCATCCACCTCGAAGAGCGCGTCCAGCAGCAGGCGCCGGCTCGGATCCGCCAGCGCCCGGAACACGTCGTCCATGTCGGCGGCTACGTTCATGGCAGAACATATGTGACCATATGGTCACGTGTCAAGGGCGATGGCGCCGGCCAGGCGTCATGGGACGCGGCAGGCTCCGCCAGTCAGCGCCTGCCGGTCATCTCGCGCTGTAGACGCCCGATGAGCGCCGGGTCGTCGGGCAGCGCGCCGGCGGCGGGGAGCCGGGGCAGCAGATCGATCCACCGGGAATGGGCGGCGTGGGCCCGCCGGAGGAAGGTTATCCCCTCCTCCACGCGGCCGGCACTCACCATGCTGATCCCCGTCCAGAAAGCGGCCTCGCCGTTCGTGGCCTCGTCGGGGGCGAGGGCCAGGGCGCGGCCGTAAGCTTCGGCCGCGCGGTCCATGTCGCCGCGGGTGACCCACTCGTCGCCCTCGTTGAGGTTCCGGTACACGCGGGACAGCGTGACCAGTCGGCGCAGCTCGCCGAGGGGGTCCGGGTGGTCCTCCACCCGGAGATCTACGACTCGGTCGTTCCAGGGGCGGCCCGTGCTCCGGGGCGAGACGATGAGCATGGCGGCGGACTGGCGCCCCCGGATGTCGCCGCCCTCGGCCTCGGCGGCCTCCAGCGCCGCCAGCATGCGGTCCGCGAGATCGCCGGACGCGGCCTCGTAGGCGCGGGCCATGGCGGGCCAGACGGTGGGCAGGTCCATGAGGTTGGCCTGTACGGCGTACTGGTCGCCCGTGTGGTGTCCCGCCGCGTCGATGGCGCGGTGACCCGTGAAGGCGCTGACGTTTCCGGCCGCATCCAGCATGGCCACCTGCCGGACAGCGGAGTCGGCATCCGTGGCGACGAGGGCGCGGAGCGCTTCGGGCCCGGTCCTGCCCATCCGCATGAGCTCCAGGCCGAGGGGTCCGTACCGTGGATCCACGAAGGACTGCGTGGCCACCACACCCACGCCCGCCTCGCCCCACGGCACGATGGGCCCCACGGAGAACCAGTGGGACTGCACGGCAACGCCCAGCTCCCCCGTCACGGTGTCGCGGGCCACGATGGAATAGGTGGCCACGGGTCGGAGGGGTGGCGGGTCCTGCGCCGACGCAGGAATGGAGACGGATGACAGCACGGCGGTGACGAGCAGTGCGCGTTTCATGACGGCCCCGGGGCGGGTGGGTAGGATGACGGACGTCTGACATCATATCCCGCCGGACTGGCGAGGCAATGCCGCGGCTACGCCACGTCCTCCGCGCGGCCGCTCCGCACGGCATCGAGGATGGCCACCTGCGTGGCCGTCACGTGGAGCGTGCTCGCAGCGGATGTGGCGGGCTGCGTGCCGGAGAGGATGCAGTCCCTGAACTCCTCCAGCGTGGCCGTGAAAGCGCCCTTGATCCGGCCGTCCACCTCGGTGGCCGTCTGCGGGCCGGAGAACGTGAGGGTCTTCCCGCCCGCCGGAGAAAAGCACTCCACGCGGCGGCCCTGGTTCTCGAAGTGGATCACACCCTCCTCGCCAATGATGGTCATTCGCTCCGTGACGAGGAGTGGCCACGTCTCCGGGTGAATCCAGGATGAGTGGAAGCTCGCCGTCGCCCCCGTGTCGTAGGTGACGAGGGCGTCCACGCCGTCGTGGGTCGCGATCCCCCTCGCCTCGAGGACGCCGCGCTGTTCCCGCGCGGTGACCGAAACGGCCCGCGCGCCGAGGAAGTGCGCCACAAGGTCGAGGTCATGGCTGGTCATGAAGAAGATGGGCGAGGTGTGGGCCGCCCAGGAGATCATGCGGGTGGGCACGAAGATGGTGTCCTGCTTCGACGACTGGATCATGACGGGCGTGCCAACGACACCGGCGGCGACCTGGTCCCGGATCCACTCGAACTCGGGAACGCGGCGCTGGCTGTAGTTAACCTGCAGGACGAGCCCGCGTCCTTCCGCGGCCGCGACCATGGCGCGGGCTTCCGGCAGCGTGGTGGCGAGGGGTTTCTCCACGAGGACGTGGACGCCGGCGGCGAGGGCCGCGAGGACGGCCTCCGCGTGCAGGTGGTCCGGCGTCGCGATGGCGACGGCGTCGCATGACCCGTCGGCCAGGAGCGCGGACAGGTCCGTGTACGCGGTGACGCCATGGTCCCCGGCCAGCGCTTCGGCTCTCTCGCGGGTACGGCTCACGACGGCGGCGAGGGTGACGCCGTCCATTTCGTGGAAGACGCGTGCATGGCGCCGGCCCAGGATGCCGGCACCGACGACGGCGATGCGGAGTTCCGGCTTCGACATGGCGGTCCTTTCGAAGTCGCTGCCGGATTCAAGCTGCAACGCCCCGGCCCGTCAAGACCGGGCCGGGGCATCGCGTCGGCGGTCAGCCGCCGTGCATCTGGTTGATGGCCTCGAGAACGTCCTTCTGCGCCTCGAGTTCACTGCGGGTCGAGTTCGGGTCCAGGCGGACGGCCTCGGCCGTCGATATCGCACTGGAGAAGGGGGTGTCGGGCACGCCATTGCCCGTGGTGTCCACCGGGTCGTCCCACCCGAAGGCACCGTTGGCGAAGTTGAGCCACGCCGCCAGCAGCTGGCGGTCCAGGATCTCCGTCATGTCGCCCCGGCTGCCGCCGGTGTGGAGGACGTCCGTGGCCTCGTCGAAGGAGCCGGTGCCGCTGCGCTCCTCGTCGAACACCGCCGACATGTGGCCGGCGATCTGCAGGTAGCATCCCAGCGTGCCCGCACTCAATGCGTTCGTGCGGTTGCCGCGGTACTGCGGCAACCAGTAGCCCGCGCCGCGCGCACGGCCCGACGTTCCCGCGATGATGACGTTCGCCATGGTGCTCCCTTCCCCGCCATCGTCGTCCACCGCGGTGAGCGTCACGGTGTAGAGGCAGGCCTCGGCCCAGGCGTGGGACTGCGCGTCCGCCACGTTTCGCGGGCTGGCGTTCGGGCTCGGGAACGGGTCGGTGTTCGGCGGATTCAGAAGGTACGCCGCCTGGCTCGATGACCCGTCGCCCCAGTCCCACGTGAGGAACAGGTCATCGCTCCCCGGATCCGTCACCTGGGCCGCGAAGTCGAGGGTCTCACCCTCGGCAGCGAGGAACGTGGGCACGCCGTTGATTACCGTGGCGCCGCTCTCATCGATCTGCGGCGAGGGCGACACGTTGCGCACCGTGACGTCGAAGCTCGCCTCGCCGTCGTCGCCATCCTTGTCCACTACCCGCACCGTCACCGCGAAGGTGCCGGCGGGCGGGTCGCCCGAGCGGCTCGTGTCACCGAACGGGCAGGATGCTGTGACGGTGCCCTGCAGCGGCCCCGTCATGCTCGTCACGTTCACCGTGCCGGGCACCGTAAGGGTGTAGCCGTTCACGTCGTAGCAGCGGACGTCCGCCGTGAAGGGAGCATCGTCCACACCGGGATCCGTGAAGCCGGCCAGCACCTGGAGCGTCTGGCCCTCGTCGATGACAGTGACCTGCGCGGGATCGATGGTCACCGTCGGCGCGACATTGTGCACGGTGACGGTGGTCTGGGCCGTCGCCGACAGCGCCTCCACCTGGTCGTAGACGGTGAGCGTGAGGATCACCACGCCGTCGTCCACGCCCATAAACGTCGGCTGTGCCAGCGTCGGATCGTCCAGGTTGTCGGCCGGCGCCCAGAGGTACGTCAGGGCCAGGCCGTCGGGGTCGAAGCTGCCCGTGCCGTCGAGGACGACGGTGGAGCCTTCGTTCACATTGTAGGGCCCGCCGGCGTCGGCCACGGGCGGCGCGTTGGTGCACGGGCCGGCCGTGTACTCCTCGTCCGCCACGAAGAGCATGTCCGGGATGCCGCACACGCGCGGAACGAGGTTCACGCCGAAGTCCGGCACCATGAACCCGCCCAGCGCCGGGAACGGCGCGGGATCGTTCGGATCGTCGGGGCGCGCCACCTCGAAGTGGAGATGTCGGCCTGACGCGAAACCGATGTCCGACTCGATGCCCAGGGCCTCGCCCGACTCGATCCAGTCGCCCACCTGCCAGCCGTTGGCGGTGACGGTGCCGGTCCCGAAGTGCGTGTATTTTGTCCACTCGCCGTTGGGATGCTCGATCCAGACGTAGTTGTTGTAGTCGGAGCACGACCCGACGACGGTGCTGTTGTCCTGACAGCTGTGCTCGGCCGCATCGTTGTTCGGCTGCGTGCCGTTGGCGGACAGGTTGTCGCCTGCGCCGGGAGAGTTGCCGTGCCGGTCGACGATGGCCCGGATGGTACCGGACGCCGCGGCCACGATGACGAAGCCGGGATCGTCGCCGGCCATGTCGATGCGATTCACCGGAGTGTGCGTGTGGTGGTCGCGCGTGATGCGGACCAGACTGCCGTTCTCGTAGGGGATTCTGTAGATCCCGTCGGAGGTGGTGAAGCTTCCGTGGGCGAAGGCCGGCGGCGGGCTACCCGCTTCGCGGGCGGCGGGATCCGTGACGCCGGACTCGCAGCCCAGGGCGACGAGTACTGCCGTGAGGGTAAGACAGGTCTTCGAACGGGCCATGCAGACGCCTCCTCTGGTTGAGGACGAAATATCGCGATGGCATTCGAATGGCCC
>DATHVO010000177.1:0-12182 GCA_035461265.1 Longimicrobiales bacterium | reverse complement strand
TCGGCCACATCGGCACGCCGGCGGCCCAGGACTCGTTGCGACGGGCGAGCGGGGAGGCCAATCCCATCATCCGGAACGCCGTCCTCAAGGCGCTCCGGACGGAGGTGTCATGAGCAGCGAGAACGCCGTCCAGGCCCGGGTGCAGGGCGATGCCGCGGCGCCGGTGCGCGTGCAGAACGACGGTTTCGTGCAGTCCGTCGGTCGTGCCCTCGTGATCACGTTCTACGCGGCGTCGCAGGCCCTGCGCATGTATCCCCTCGAGAACGCCATGGTGCAGAAGTCGATCGACGAAATGCATGGCGTGCTGCGCAGGCTGCTGGACCGCGAACAGGCCACGGAGCTGCGCGTCGCGGGCAATTTCCTGTTCCTGAATGAAGTCCGGCTGCGGCAGACCCTCTCGGACTACGCCGCCTTCTCGTACGTCATCGCGGCACTGGGTCGCCACGGCGTGGGAGGCGTGGAGTTCGGCGCGGCCATGACCCGGGAGCATCTCATCCCGTTCCTGTCCCTCCTGCTCAGGGAAGGAGAGGGCGACGAGGAAGCGTTCCTCGAGTTCAAGGAGCAGCTCGCCGCCGGCGTGGGGCCGTTCATCGCGGTGGAAGGCCGGCGCGGATCCGAGAAGGTCGAGGCGGGGGACGAGGATGAGGCTAAGGAAGTCGCGAAGCTGACGTACTTCCAGTCGGTCAACGTCGCGAAGGAGGTCCTGACGGACGTCCGGCTGGGGCGGGCCGTGAGCCTGCGCAGGGTGAAGCGCACGGTCCAGTCCATCGTCGACCAGGTGCTCAACAACGAGACGTCGATGCTCGGCATGACGGCGCTGCGCGATTATGACGAGTACACGTTCACGCACTCCGTGAACGTGTGCATCATCAGCGTCATCATCGGACAGAAGCTCGGTCTCACGAAGGGCCAGCTGTACGAGCTCGGCATCGGCGCGCTCTTCCACGACATCGGCAAGCAGCGCATCGACCAGGATATCCTGACCAAGACGGGCGGCCTGGACGATGATGAGATGGAGGAGATTCGGCGGCACCCCACGGAGGGATTGCTGTCGCTGTTCGCCATTCGTGCCATGGGCGATGTGCCGTACCGCGCCATGCTGATGACGTACGAGCACCACATGAAGAACGACCTGACCGGCTATCCCCGCAGCATCAGGAGCCGGAATCCCACGCTGTTCAGCCGCATTGTCGCCACGGCCGACGGGTACGACGCGGCAACGTCCAAGCGGAGCTATCAGCAGACTCCGTGGCCCGCCGAGGAGGTCATGCGGGAGATGCGGGACAATCCGGCGCGCGGCTACGACCCGCTGCTGGTAAAGGCGCTCATCAACGTCACCGGCGTCTTCCCGGTGGGAACCCTCGCCATACTCGACACGCACGAGCTGGCGGTCGTGACGGCGCGCAACCCGGATGCGAAGCGACTGCACCAGCCTGTGGTGAAGATCATCTCCGATGCCCGCGGCGTCATGCTGGCGGAGCCCGTCGTGGCAGACCTGAGCGAGGCCGATCCCGAGACAGGCCGCCCGCGTCGCGCCATCATCAAGACCACGGACCCCGACCGCTACGGCATCCGCGTGTCGGACTATTTCGTGTAGTCCGTTCCGGCCCGGCCGCCGGACCTCCGAGCGCCTACCCGTCCTCCTCCATCCTCAGCCGGTCCCGCACCGCGGGATCGGGCTCCACGAAGATCGTGCGCACGCGCTCGGGCAGGACTGCGCCGGGGGGCGCCTTCCGGGGCTTCCTGACGTACTTCCGGCGAGTCCAGTCCACGGGCACGGTGCCGGACGTGCGTGCCCGGCTCGACAGTGCGGCCAGCACGGCGGCCTCGGCGATGTCGCGTGCCGGCGGATTCTCGTCCTGGCGGGTCCAGCGCAGGATGACGTGGGCGCCGGCGGCGTCCCGTGCATGGAGCCAGATGTCGTGCGGGCCCGAATGCCGGAAGGTCAGTTCATCGTTCGACCGGGCGCCTCGACCGACGCGGATCTCCAGCCCGCCCGTGCTGCGGTAGACGCGGTAGGGCAGGGGTGTGTCCGCGTCCGGGCCGCGGGACCGGGAACGGCGCCTCAGCCGCGCAATATCGTCCGGCGTGGCCGCTCCCTCCCGTACACGATCCTCCATGGCTACGAGCCGGTGGCGTTCCGCGTCTGCCGACCGCAGCAGCCCGGGTATCCGGGCCGCGGCGCGGTCCCGCTTGCCCGCTGCCTGATAGAGCCGCTGTGCGTTCTCGGCGCCGCCCAGCGACGGGTCCAGGTCCACCCGGATGGTACCGCCCGCGAAATCGTCGAGTTCGGCAACGGCGGCCCCCCGCTCGATCCGGTGCAGCTGACTCAGGAGCAGGTCAGCCTGCCGGCGCATGCGCTGTGCATCGGACGCGGCCCCCTCCTGCTCTTCCCTGAGGCGGCGCCTGCGGGCATCGAGGGCTTCCAGTCGGTCCGCGATGAGCGCCAGCGCCTCGTCCGCACCTGCCGCGTCGGTCGGTGCCGCCCCTGCCCGTTCCGCGGCTGCCGCGAAGGCCTCCATCAGCGTCCCGGCCGGCTCCGCGCCGGCGAGCGTATCAGCTCCATCCGCCATCACATACGGCTGCCAGCGACCGTCCAGGCGGATGAGCGCGGGTCGGCGGGACGGGCCGTGTACGAGCGCCACGTAGCGGGCCCGGGCCTCGTCCAGAGCGGTCGGTTCGTCCGATACGTCGGCGCGCCCGACGATCCATGCGGCGTTCAGCGGACTCGCGTACGCGGCCCAGCGGGCGAGTGCCCCCAGCCGCTCGCCGGGCGGCACAGGACCCAGGGCGGCGCGCCATTCATCCTGGCTGGGCGGCACGGCTGCGCCGGCCCGCGCGCTGCGTTCGGGCGCCACGTAGGCGACGCCGGCGCGCAGGACGCGCCCGCCCGCCTCGCGTTCCCGCAGCACGGCGACGATGCGCCCATCCAGGCCGGCGGCGATGGCGTTCCACTGATTCGGCATCAGCTCGATGATGATGCGACGCGCAAACCCGCCAGGCGCGTCGCCCGCATCGAGCTCCAGGACGAGCAGCCTCTCGTCCGGTGGCGCGGTCACCGAAGTCACAATGGATCGCCGGCGCACGGGCACGCGCCCGCCGACCTCGACGCCGGGCGCGTGCGTCAGGTGCCCGGATCCGGGATGGAGCTGCCATTGCAGCGATGGCGTCGGCGTCCCGTCCCGGCGGGCGGGTGCCGGCAGCACGGCCACCATGAGGCGCTCCCGGTCGAAAAGGACAGCGTCGATGCGCGCGCCGACGAGCGTCCGGTCCAGCTCGCTGGCCAGCTCGCGGACGAGCAGGGAATCGTAGCGCAGGGCGTTTGACACCCCTCCATCATGCCGCTACCTTGCCGCCATCGTCAAACAGGCGAGAGGTTTAGGACCTCCATGAGCGCGCAGCGCGGCGAGGAACGCGGACGCGTCACCGTCCGTTCGCTCCTCGAGATGAAGCAGCGTGGTGATCGCATTGTTGCGCTCACCGCGTACGACTACCTCTTCGCCAGGCTCGTCGACGAGTGTGGCGTGGACCTCGTCCTCGTCGGTGATTCGGTGGGGCAGGTCTTCGCCGGTCACGACTCCACCCTTCCCGTCACCCTCGATGACATGATCTACCATGCCCGGGCAGTCCGCCGGGGCGTGCGTCGTGCCATGATCGTCGTGGACATGCCGTTCATGTCGTTCCAGGTCTCCAGAGAGGAGACCCTCCGGAATGCCGGCCGAATCCTGAAGGAGACGGGAGCCGAGGCGGTCAAGCTGGAAGGGGGCGCCGAGGACGCTGCGGCCCACGTCCATACCCTGGTCCGAGCCGGGATACCGGTCCTCGGCCACATCGGCCTGACCCCCCAGTCCGTCCACGTCCTCGGCGGATACCGCGTGCAGGGGCGGGGCGAGGCGGACGCGGAGCGCCTGTACGAGGAGGCCGGGCGTCTCGAGGCGGCCGGTGCATTCGGCATCGTCCTCGAGCTCGTACCGGCCGGCGTTGCGCGGGAGATCACCCGGATCGTGGCCGTGCCCACGATCGGGATCGGCGCCGGCCCCGCGGTGGACGGCCAGATTCTGGTGCTCCCGGACGTACTGGGCCTCAACGAGGGATTCCAGCCGAAGTTCCTGCGCCGGTTTGCGCGGCTGGGTGCCGCGGCCCGCCGGGGGATACGGGACTACGCCCGGTCGGTCCGCGACGGCGAGTACCCCGATGCCAGCCACTCCTTCGACTGATCCGTGATTGCCACAGGCGAGATCGACGAGCTTCGCCGGATCCTCGGCGAGGTGCGCGAGGCCGGCGGCCGCATCGGCTTCGTCCCCACCATGGGCTACCTCCACGCAGGCCACCTCGCCCTCTGCGACGCAGCACGGACCCAAGCGGATTTCCTCGTGGTCTCCGTGTTCGTGAATCCTCTCCAGTTCGGTGCGGGCGAGGACCTGGACCGGTACCCGCGTGACCTGGCCCAGGATGCACAGGCGGCCATGGGACGCGGCGTCAACCTGCTGTTCGCGCCCACGACCGCCGCCATCTATCCCCGGGGCGAGCCGGCGGTGCGCGTGACGGCTCCCCGCCTGGCCGACCGCCTGTGCGGCCGCCAGCGGCCTGGCCATTTCGAAGGCGTACTGACGGTGGTTGCCAAGCTTTTCAACCTCGTGGCCCCGGACGTGGCGGTCTTCGGCCGCAAGGACCTGCAGCAGGCCGCCCTGATCCGCGCCATGGTCCGGGATCTTGATTTTCCCGTGGAGATCCGGGTCGCGCCCATCGTCCGTGAGGCGGACGGCCTGGCCATGAGTTCCCGCAACGTGTACCTGCAGCCGGCGGAGCGGCATGCGGCCACGTCGCTGTACCGGTCCCTCGAGGCGGCGCAGGAGGTGTTCGCCGCGGGCGAGACCGGCACCGATGGCATTGTGCGGGCCTGTCGTTCGATCCTGGAACGGGAACCCGGGGTATCGGTACAGTATGTGGAGCTGGTGGATACCGAATCCCTCGAAACGCCTGCGCGCGCCAGCCGCGGCGACGCCGTGGCGGTAGCGGTGCACGTCGGCGGGACGCGGCTCATCGACAACCACGTACTGGAATGAGCGACGGTCCCGAGCGCGAGGGGAGGCTCGACGCATGAGACGGATACTGTGCAAGTCGAAGATTCACAGGGCCACCGTTACGGACTCCAACCTGAGCTATGAGGGTTCCATCACGGTGGACGGCGTGCTGCTGGATGCCGCGGACATCCTGGAGTACGAGCAGGTTCACGTCGTGAACATCGCGAATGGGGCGCGCTTCGAGACATACGCGATCCGCGGCGGCCAGGGCACCGGTGAGGTGGTGATCAACGGCGCGGCGGCGCGCCTGGTCCAGCCCGGCGACCCCGTCATCATCTTCAGCTACGCGAGCTACGAGGAGTCCGAGCTGGAGGGATTCGTTCCCACGTTCGTCTTCGTGGATACCGAGAACCGGATCACGCCGCGTGCCTCCCGCCGATCCGCTTGAGGCCGCGGCTTCGGGACGTCTGCCCGCGTGGGCGCGGGCCGGGCGCCTCCGCGTCGGGCACATGTCGCGTGTCGCGGACCTGATGGGCGAATGGGCGGAGGTCCTGGGCGTCCCTGCGGCGGACAGAGTCCGCTGGCGCGCGGCCGGCTATCTGCACGACTGTCTGCGGGATGCACCGGTCGGTGCGCTGCGCGCCATGGTGCCGGAAACCTTCGACGGGTTGAACGGCCGGCTGCTTCACGGGCCGGCGGCGGCCGCACGCCTCCGGCAGGATGGCGTCGCCGACGAGCCCCTGCTTCTGGCCATTACCTGGCATACCACGGGCCATCCGGACCTCGACCGTCTCGGGCGGTGCCTCTACATCGCGGACTTCATCGAACCCGGGCGGCGCCACGAGCCGGTCCAGCTGGCCCGGCTGCGGGAGCGCATGCCCGCCGACGTGGACGGCGTGCTCCGGGACGTGCTGCAGATGCGTATCGCACACGTGCTGCGGGAACAGCGGCCGTTGCGCTCTGAAACGGCCGCCTTCTGGAGCGCCGTCAACGCTCGCACTGCCGCGACCGGGAATCCCGATGTCGGCTGCTAGGCTCGAGTTCGCCGGCCTCGCGGCGCTCCTCCTCCTCTGCGCCGCATTCGTCGCTTCCTTCGTTCTGGGCATCGGCATCCCGTCTCGCGCGCCGGCGCGGACCGCCGTCACCGCGGAGGCCGGGCCCGCGGCCGGACTGGTGGCCGGACGCGTGGAAGTGCTCAATGCCTCCGGCGTCGCAGGCCTGGCCCGCAGCGTCACCCGCCGCCTGCGCGACGCCGGTTTCGACGTCGTCTATTACGGCAATGCCGCCGGCTTCGACGGGGACAGCTCCGTGGTGATTGCCCGCGCCGGCGGTGACGGCGTCGCCCGTGCCGCGTCGGTGGCACTGGGCATCCGTGCGGTCCGGGTCGAACCCGACTCGTCCATCCTCGTCGATGCTACGGTTGTGGTCGGCCGGGACTGGGCGGAGCGGCAGGCGGCGCAGGCGGCCGACGGCGCGGATGGCTGGCGTGCCCGGATCGGCCGCTGGCTGCGACCCGGGGGCTGAGCGCGCCTCAGCGCAGCTGGATGAGGTTGAGGTAGGGCCGCGGCGGCTTCGTCTCGTGCTCCGCCCGCAACTGGCCGCAGGCCGCGGCGATGTCGCGACCCCGCGGCGTCCGGACGGTGGCCGGGACGCCGTCCGCCTCGAGGCTCGCCGCGAACGCGCGCAGACGCTCAGCCGGCGAAGGACGCCAGTCGGTTCCCGGGATGGGATTGAACGGGATGAGGTTGACGTGGGCCTGGAACCGGCGGACCAGTCCCGCCAGCTCCCGGGCATGCGCCAGCTCGTCGTTCAGCCCGGCAATCATGACGTACTCGAAGGTGATGCGCCGGCCGCCCGCGGCCTCGAACCGGTCGAGTGCGGCCATCAGTTCCGGGAGCGGGTACTTCTTCTCCAGCGGCACCAGTTTGCGGCGCAGTTCCGCGTTCGGTGCGTGCAGGGACACCGCCAGACGGAACTGTTCAGGGCGATCCGCCAGCTCGAGGATGCCCGGCACGACGCCCACCGTGGAGATGGTGATCCGCCGGGCACCCAGCCCGTAGGACGCATTCAGCAGGGTCAGCGCGGGCATCACCGCGTCCCGGTTCGCCAGGGGCTCGCCCATGCCCATGAACACCACGTTCGTGATGGCGCCCATGCCGCGCTCCACGGCCCACCGCCGCGCACCCCGATACTGCGCCACGATCTCGCCCGTGGTGAGCTGACGGCGGTACCCCGACCAGCCCGTGGCGCAGAACACACACGCCATCGCGCACCCCGCCTGCGACGACATGCACAGCGTAAGCCGGTCCGGCGACGGGATGAGCACGCTTTCCAGCAGCTCCCCGTCCGCCATCCGCCAGAGGTGCTTCACCGTGCCGTCCGTCGACTGCTCCACGCGTGCCGTGTCCGGCGCCGTCAGCGAGAACGCAGCAGCCAGCGCCCGCCGCTCCCCCGCCGGCAGATCGGTCATCTCGTCGAAGGAGACAGCGTCCCGCTCGTACAGCCACGCCAGCGCCTGCCGCACGCGGAAGGGCCGCTCGCCCCGCGCCTCGAAATGGCCGGCAAGTGCCCGTTCGGTCTCCTCCGCCGGGAGGCTCAAAAGGTCCGGCAGATCCGTCGTTTCGCTCATGTGTCCTCTGCCCCGGGGGCCGCGGCCCGTCCCGCCCTGCGGATGGCAAGGGGCATACCGGGATCCCTGCTTGTTGTCGTTTTCGCGCGACGTTACCTTACGCGGATTCTGTTTTTCCCGGTTCCCGTGTACCGTAGTCGAGGCCCACACGTGCTGCTGACCGAGCTGCTGACCGTCGAGCGGATCCGGATTCCGCTGCAGGCGCAGACCAAGGACGACCTGCTGCGCGAGCTCGTGGATGTCTGTGTCGAAGCCCACGACATCGAGGATCACGACGACGTCCTGCGTGCCGTCCGCGAGCGGGAGTCCGTCCTGTCCACGGGGATCGGGAACGGAGTGGCCATTCCCCATGGCAAGTCTGCCGCCGTCGCCGGCCTGCGCATGGCGGCGGGCCGCTCCGGCAGCCCCATCGAGTTCGACGCTCTCGATGGCGAACCCGTGAGCCTCTTCTTTCTGCTGGTGGGTCCGGAGTCCGCGGCTGGCCCGCACATCAAGGCTCTCAGCCGGATTTCGCGACTGGTGCGCCGGGACGACGTCCGCGAGCGCCTCATCGGCGCCGGTGACGCTGACGAATTCCTCCGCGTCCTGCGCGAAGCGGAAGCCTGGGCCACCACCTAGGCCGGCTCGTCTGCCTCTGCGTCCCTGGCCTGCGCGGCCTTGTCCTCCGACACAACCGTGCGCTGTGCGAGTTCCATCTGGAACTTCAGCGAGCCGACGCCCTCCCGCAGGATGCGTGTCTTCGCTGCCTGGGAGAGGCCCCGCTTGGCTGCGATCTCCATGGAGCCTGCCAGTTGCGACATGGTGTCCAGCCCGGCGCCCATGAGCTGGTACTTGAGCTGCCCGAGGACGCGGGCGAGGGCCATGGAGTGCTGGTCTGTATTCGTCTTCGCAGCCGCGTACTGTTCCACCAGGGCGTGGGCCCGGTGAACCTTGTCCATGATCAGCCCCAGCTCGGCGAGGACCGCCTGCGCCCGGGGACTCAAACCTGCAGCCATGCCTGAACCTAAGGCGCAGCGCAGGATGCCGCGAGGCGCGCACACGTTGCTTGTCGCTGGCGCAGGCGGGCGGCATCTTTCCCCGTCGGCGGGAGGGCCGCGCGGTGGGTAGGAGGCTGGCATACCTGCCCGCCGCGATCTGGGCGGGCTTCATCGCCTACCTGGCAGGCGCATCGAACCTGCCCCCGGTGCCGACCGTTACGCACCTGGACAAGGTCGCGCACTTCGGGGCCTATTTCGTTCTCGGCTGCCTGCTCGGGCTCGGCTGGTTGGCGGCCGGCCGGCGGCCCGGCCGGGGCTGGCTCCTCCTGCTTGCGCTGCTCCTCGGCATCAGCGACGAGATACGCCAGGCGCGGCGGCCGGACCGGTCCGGCGAGGTGGCGGACTGGCTGGCGGACGCGGTCGGCGCCGCCGCGGGAATCGTACTCGTCACAAACTGGCCTCGCCGGGGCCGACGCAACGCAGGCATCAGGGAGAATGATGGCCAATAGCTCCACCGCATATCGATCCGTCCCCGCGGGCGCACTCCGAGCCGTTGACGCCGGGAGCCGGGTCCGACTCGCCGGTTGGGTCCATCGCCGGCGGGACCTGGGCGGTCTCATCTTCATCGATTTGCGGGACCGGGAGGGACGCGTCCAGCTCTCGTTCGGGCCCGAGTGGAGCGCGGAGCCGGTCCTCGAGCGGGCCCGCCGCCTGGGCGCGGAGCACGTCGTCGCCGTCGAGGGCATGGTGGTGCGCCGACCCGGCGGGAACGCGAACCCCGACATGGCCACGGGCGACGTGGAGGTCCATGTCGATGCCCTCGATGTCCTTTCGGAAGCGCTCACGCCGCCCATCCCGGTGGCGCCGTCGCAGGGTGACGAGTTGCCCGCGGAGGAGCTGCGGCTCCGCTACCGGTACCTCGACCTGCGCAGACAGGAGCTGCAGCGCGCTCTGCATGCGCGCCATCGTGCGTTCCAGGTCGTCCGCCGGCACCTGAGCGGGGAGGGCTTCTGGGAGGTGGACACGCCGATGCTGACGCGGCGCACCCCCGAAGGCGCCCGGGACTACCTCGTGCCCAGCCGTGTGCACCCGGGCGAGTTCTACGCGCTGCCGCAGTCGCCCCAGATCTACAAGCAGCTGCTCATGGTGGCGGGCTACGACCGCTACTTCCAGATCGCCCGCTGCCTGCGCGACGAGGACCTCCGGGCGGACCGCCAGCCTGAGTTCACGCAGATCGACGCCGAGATGTCGTTCGTCGCGGAGGAAGACATCTTCGGCGTGGCGGAACGCACCATGGCGGCCCTGTGGCGCGAGATCCTCGACATGGAGCTGCCGCTGCCGTTCCCGCGCCTCACATACGCGGAGGCCCTGGATCGCTACGGGACGGACAAGCCGGACCTCCGCTTCGGGATGCCGTTCGTCGATGCTACGGACGTCCTGCGGGAGGCCGACTTCCGGATCTTCCAGGACACCCGCGAATCCGGCGCGCGAATCCGGGGTATCGTGGTACCGGGCGGAGCGGCGCTGTCGCGACGGGAGCTGGACGAGCTGGCGGAGATCGCCCGGGCGGCTGGCGCGACGGGCGCTCTCTGGGTGAAGCGCGGCCCGGACGGCCTGACCGGCCAGTTCGCGAAAGGCCTCGATGCGGGCCTGACCGGGCGTTTCGTGGACGCCGCCGGCATGGCGGACGGTGACCTGTTCGTGGCCGTCGTCGGTCATTTCCGCGCCGCCGTGCCCGAGTCCGCCGATCCTGTCCGCGTGCTGGGCGGCGCCGAGGCCGCGCTCGACGCACTTCGGCGGCATCTCGGCGCGCGGATGGGGGCAGTTGCCAGTGCCCACGCCTGGCTCTGGGTTACGGACTTCCCGCTCTTCGAGTGGGATGACGACGAGGGCCGGCTCGCGGCATCGCATCACCCGTTCACGGCGCCCGCGCCGGAGGACGTGACGGCCATACTCGATGCCACGCGCGATGGCCCGCCCACGCGGGACGCGGCATGGTCACTGTATTCGATGGGCCTGAAGTCCCGCGCCTATGACGCGGTGTACAACGGGCACGAGATGGCGAGTGGCTCGATCCGCATCCACGACTCGGCGTTGCAGGCCGCCATGTTCCAGTCACTCGGCATCAGCGCCGACGAGGCGGAACGACGCTTCGGCTTCCTGCTCGAAGCATTCCGGTACGGCGTGCCGCCGCACGGCGGCTTCGCCTTCGGCTTCGACCGGCTCGTGATGCTGCTCGTCGGCGCGTCCAGCCTGCGTGACGTCATTGCGTTCCCCAAGACGACCGCCGCCCGGGCACTGTTCGAAGGCGCGCCGTCCGCAGTATCCGCGGAGGAGCTCGCAGACCTGCACATACGTACACTGGGACCGAGAGGAGATGCACGAGCGGGTGGATAGCACGACTGTGGAGCACAGGCTCGCCGCCGAGGGGGCCGACTACCTCCTCCTCGCCGGCGTCAACGACGCGCACCTGCAGGAGTTTGCGCGTCTCTCCGGTTGCCGCGTGATCCTGCGCGGGGATGACCTGATCCTGTCCGGCGATGTCAACGATGTGGAGCGCGCGCTGCCGGTGGTCGAGCAGTTCGTGCAGCAGTCGCGCATCGGCCAGTCCTTCGACCTCGACGACATCCGCAGGTCGTTCCAGACAGACGGTGGCCGCGGCCGGGCCGGTCGCGCAGCCGGCCGCAACGGGGCGCCGGCGGTGGAGGAGCGGCAGGTCCTGCTGGCCGGCCTCAAGAAGCTCATCGGCTCCAAGTCCGAGGGCCAGCGCCTCTATCTCGAGGCCATCGCCGACAACGACGTCGTCATCTCCATCGGTCCGGCTGGCACCGGCAAGACCTACCTCGCCGTTGCTGCCGCCGTCGACGCGCTGCGCAAGAACCGCGTCAAGCGCATCATCCTCGCCCGTCCCGCAGTCGAGGCCGGTGAGAACCTCGGCTTCCTGCCCGGCGACCTCCAGGAGAAGGTGGACCCCTACCTCCGACCGCTGTACGACGCCCTGGAGGACATCATGCCGGCGGACTGGGTGCGGCGGGCCATCGAGGCGCGCACCATCGAGATCGCGCCCCTCGCCTACATGCGGGGGCGGACACTCTCCGACGCATTCGTCATCCTGGACGAGGCGCAGAACGCGACGTCCGCGCAGATGAAGATGTTCCTGACCCGCCTGGGCCTCAACTCACGGGTCGTCATAACCGGTGACAAGACGCAGATCGACCTGCCGCGGCGGGATGATTCCGGTCTTCTCGAGGTCGAGCGCATCCTGCGTGGCATCGACGGGATCGAGTTCATCTACCTCGAGGAGGTGGACGTGGTCCGTCACCGCCTGGTCAAGGACATTATCAAGGCCTACGCCGTGGCGGACGAGGAAAGGCAGGACCGCTGAAGGTGACGACGTCCCGGGCCGGCGAACTGCTGCGCGCCCTGAGCGCGAATCCGGACCACCTGTGGCCCGATGCCGTACTGCATCACGGCTTCAGGCTCGTCCTCCTCGTCGGCCTCGCCGTCCTCATGCTGGTCCTGTTCCCGGTGGCGCCGGTGCCCAACTTCCCG
>DATHVO010000176.1:0-2458 GCA_035461265.1 Longimicrobiales bacterium | reverse complement strand
GCCGGGACCCGGGTCCACGGCGGCAGGGGCGTCCTATTCGCTCCTGGGGAGTGACGTGGTGGCGCTCCACGCCGGGAACTGCGAATGGACCGCCGTCCCCGGCAACTCGAAGCAGCGCCGCTGCACCTTCGACCTGGCGGTGGAGAACCGGCTCACGGTCGCGGACCTGGTGACGCCGACGACGTTCCCGCAGCCACCGGCGGGCACCTCCGGCATTCTGGTCTTCCCCTTCGCGGCGGCGGCCCTGGGCGTCCCGGGGGGCGGCGCCGTACCGAGTCCGGACTGGGACAATGCGCCGGCCAACTTCTTCAACGACTTCAGCGGCTGCACGGGCAAGAACAGCGACTGCTACCGTTCCGAGACGTACCCGGGCCCGCTGTACGGCGGCGAGGTCACTGAGGCGCGGACCGTGGGATTCGATGTGGATCGGAATGCCCACAGCGTATCCGTCTACATCGTCGTGGCGGCGGACCTGAGGGAGAACATCCCGCAGCAGGTCGTGCTCAGCGGGACGCAGTGCGGCTCCGTGAGAAGCGACGGCGAGGTCGATATTGCCAATGAGATCAAGGTGGGCGCTGACTCGCCCCCCGTGAACCCGAAAAAGACTCGCGGGTTCTGCGGCTTCGAGCTTCCGGCGGTCCTGGATGGCAAGCGAGTCCGGTCGGCAACGCTGCGTATGTTCCAGGCCGAGGTCGCCGGATTGGCGGCATACTCTTCTGGACTCGAGAGCGTGCTGGTCGACCACATCGATTACGGTGCCACCCTTGGCGGAACGGATTACGACATCGAGCCCCTCGAGGCTGCGACCGCCACTCTGTCCACGGATGCGACGATCGGATTCCGGCTGGTCGAGGTAGCCGAACGTGTACAGGCGGATCTGGACGCGGGCCGCAGGCGGACGCAGTTTCGTTTCCGCTGGTCCACGGACATCCTGCCGGAACCCGGCGCCGACGGCGCCTACTCCTACTGGGACAACACGTCAGACCCGAACCCGCCGCGCCTGACCATCGTCTACGGGAACTGGTGACGCGAGCGTTGCCTCCCGCCCGGGAGCCGTCCATCTTGGACGCTCGCGAAGCAGGGGCCTGCCGGGGTGTTTCCCGGCAGGGCCCGCCCCGTCGGCTCGCCTCGTTCCACCGTTCAGGACGCAGCGTTGCATGGCAGCGGAAGAATCCATCACGGACCTGCTCCTGCGGGCGGGGGAGGCCGATGCCGTGGACCGCATCCTTCCCATCGTGTACGACGAGCTGCGGCGCCTGGCCCACCGCCAGATGCAGCAGGAATCCGCGGGCCTGACGCTCAGCACGACGGAACTGGCCCACGAGGCGTACCTGCGCCTGGTGGATCAGACCCGGGTGCGCTGGACCGGCCGCGCCCACTTCCTCGCCATCGCCGCCACCTGCATGCGCCGGATCCTCGTGGACCACGCCCGTGCGCATCGCAGCCGGAAGCGGGGCGGCGATCTCCGGCGCGTGCCGCTGGAGTCGGCGCATCTCGTCACGGACGAGCGGGCGGCCCTCCTCGTGGGGCTGGACGACGCCCTCGTCCGACTGCGGCGCCTGGATGAGCGGCAGGCCCGGGTTGTGGAGTGCCGCTTCTTCGGGGGGATGACGGAGGAGGAGACTGCGGAGGCGATTGGCACGAGCGTACGTACGGCGCGGCGCGACTGGGCCCGCGCTCGCAGCTGGCTCTACGGAGAGCTGTATCCCGAGGTCGACCCGCCGGCGGAAGCGGACACATGAAGCCGCGTGATCCGCACCGCTTCCGGCAGGCGGACCGTCTGTTCGAAGCCGCACTGGACCTGCCGGCGGCAGAGCGCGATGGATTTCTTGCCCGGGAGTGCGGGTCGGACCCCGAACTGCGCCGGGAGGTCGAGCGGCTGCTCCGGGCGCATGTCGATTCCCTCGACTTCCTGGAGACGCCGGCGCTCGACCTGGGTGCCCCGCTCCTGGAGGGCAGCGATCGCCTCGGCAGCGCAAACGTGCCAGACCGCCTGGGGCCGTTTCGTGTGGTCCGGACCGTCGGCCATGGCGGCATGGGGGACGTATACCTGGGCGAGCGGGCAGATGGCCAGTTCGAGCAGCGCGTCGCTCTGAAGCTGGTGCGGAGCGCGGCCGCCGGGCCCGAACTCCGCCGGCGGTTCGTGGAGGAGCGGAGGATTCAGGCGCGCCTGGAGCATGCCGGGATCGCCCGGGTCCTGGACGGCGGTGTGACGCGCGACGGCCGGCCGTGGATCGCCATGGAGTACGTGGAGGGCGAGCCCATCGACCGGTACTGCGACGCGCTATGTCTCCTCGTGCGCGCGCGCGTGGAGCTGTTCGTGGCCGTGTGCGATGCCGTGGACCACGCACACCGACATCTGGTGGTGCACCGGGATCTCAAGCCGTCGAACATCCTCATCACGCGTGACGGCCAGCCGAAGCTGCTGGATTTCGGGATCGCGAAGCTCCTCGAGGAT
>DATHVO010000175.1:0-25263 GCA_035461265.1 Longimicrobiales bacterium | reverse complement strand
TAGCTGGCGGGAAGCGTGTGGCCACGAATGCCGCGGCCGCGGCGAGGGCCCCGCACAGGACGGGGACTGCAGCCCGTGCCGCTGACGGTTCCGGGAGCTCGAGCCAGTCCGGGGCCTTCGCCCGGAGCCTTCGTACGGTGTTTACGAGAAGCGCTCCGGTGACTCCCGCCCCCAGGGCGATCTCCGCCAGAGCTACGTCCACCGCGCCGGCCCGGACCCAGACCAGCGCCATGGCGAGGCCGAAGGCGACGAAGAGGACGACGGCCTCGAAGGGCTCCCGCGACGTGAGCATGCGGAGCGTCACGGCGAGGACCAGTACCACCAGCAGGGCGTCGAATACGAGGCTCATCGGCCCCCGCCCGGGCGGGGGCCGTCCGCCGGTCTCTCGTGACCAGGCCGCGACCGTGGCGGTTCGTGGTGCGGCCACTCGCCCCCGGGCCCGCGGCGTGGCAGCCCGCGCTCCAGGGCCGTGCGGGCGATGAGGTGGCAGGTCGTGGCCGTGGCGCCGAGGACGAGGAGCCAGGTGATGACGAGCTTCAGGGCCACGAGCCAGGAGGCGGCGTGCAGGGCGAGCCCGAGGACGATGAGGCCCAGACCCAGGTTGTCCGCCTTCGTGAGGGCGTGCAGCCGGCTGAACACGTCCGGGAAGCGGAGCAGCCCCACCGTACCGGCCAGGAAGAAGAACGCGCCGGCGGAGACCGCGGCTGCGACGAGGACGTCCCTCACCGATCCTCCCGTGCTTCTGCACCCACGCCCGACTCCGCGGGCCAGCCCCGCTTGACGAAGGCCACGGCCAGGACGGCGGCGAGAACTGCGAAGACGAGGGCGACGTCCCGGAGCGCAGCGGCGCCGGTGGAGGCTGAGAGAAGGAGCAGCATGGCCACTCCCGTCGTGCCGAAGAGCTGGGCGGCGAGCATCCTGTCCGCCGGCGTGGGGCCCCGGGCGATGCGGATCAGGCCGGCCAGGACGTTGAGCAGGAGGAACGCGGCGACGCCGAGAAACACGCTGCTCATCCGTCGTCCCGGAAGGCGGACCGGAGGCGGGCCTCCAGGTCGCGGAGGCGCTCGTCCACCGGAAGACTCCCGTCCAGTGCGTGGACCGTCAGGACATCGCCACGCAGCTCGGCGGTGAAGGTGCCGGGCAGCAGGCTCACCGTGTTCGCGAAGACCACCCGCAGGCCGGGGTCGCGGATGCCCGTGCGATACTCGACGAAGGCCGGGGCCACCGTGCGGCCCGGCCTGAACGCCCGGAGCGCCACGTCGATCCCGCCGCTGACGGACTGGCGGGCGAAGTATGGCAGGAACCGGAGCACCCCCAACGGCCGGGGCACCGGGCTGCCGGGCCGCGGCAGTCGCCATGCCGCCAGTCCGGCGGCCGCCGAGGCAAGAACGGCGGGCACGAGGGCGCCGGCACGGCCCTCGAATACGGCCATGCTGATGAGCAGCAGGACTGCCGCCCGACGCATCGTCACCCGACCTCCAGTCTGTCCCGGGACACGTCCCCGTCATGCACGGCAGACCGCATGCCGGATCGGCGCGGCCTGCTGTCGACATCGCGAGGCTTGCGTCGCCGCCGACCGTCCCCGACAATCCCGCCCGTGGATCCCGTGACTCACTCGCTCACCGGAGCGGTCCTGTCGAAGGCGGGACTGAACCGGACCACGCCCCTCGCCACCGCCACCCTCGTCCTCGCAGCGAATGCGCCGGACATCGACGTGGTGGTGGCGTTGCAGGGCGGGTTCGCGTCCCTCGCCCACAGGCGCGGCCTGACGCACGGCCCGCTGGCGCTGCTCGTGCTGCCCATTCTGGTGGCGGCCTGCGTGCTCCTCTACGACCGCCTGTGGCGCAGGCGCAGGGCCGACGTCGCGCCGGCGCTGCCGGTACACGTCCTCGGCCTGGCCATCCTCGGCGTCCTCACGCACCCGCTGCTCGACTGGATGAACACGTACGGCATCCGGCTCCTCATGCCGTTCAGCGAACGCTGGTTCTACGGCGATGCGCTGTTCATCATCGACCCGTGGATCTGGCTCGTTCTGGCGGTGCCCGTCGTTGCCCTGGCGACATCCCGGCGGGGCCGCGCCGGCTGGATCATCCTGGGCACAGGCGCCACGCTCCTCGTCCTCATGGCGCCCGGTGTGCCCCTCGCCGCCCGCACCGTCTGGGTGGTCGCCATCGCGGCCCTCGTCTGGCGGACGGCCATGGCCTGGCGCGGACGGCGGCCGCAAATGCCGGACGAGGACGGCGTGAGCAGTGCGGACGCGCCCGCCACGCTGAGCCGGATACCCGGGGACGCCACAGGCCTCGCCCGCGCGGCGATGGCCGTGACGGTGCTGTACATCGCCCTGATGGTGGGGGCCGGGCGCCTGGCCCGGGTCGAAGTGGCGCGTTCGGCAGCCGCGTCGGGAATCGACGTGCTCGACGTCATGGTGGGCCCGGCGCCTGCGAACCCGCTTGCCGGCGACATCGTGGTAGAGGAGCCCGGCGCATACCGCACCGGTCGCTTCGACTGGCTGGCGGAACCGCGCGTGACCTGGGACCCGGAACCGATCCCGCGGCTCGAGACGGACGCCGTCGTCCTGGCCACGCTCCGGCTGCAGGAAGTCCGGGACTACCTGCGCTGGTCCCGCTATCCGTACGTGGACGTGAGCGAGACGGCGGAAGGGCACGTCGTGCGGTTCAGAGACGCCCGCTACCCGCCCCGGGTGCGCGGCGGACTTGCAGGACCGGTCGTGCACGTGGAAGGCGGGCGGCCGGCAGCCTTGCCGCAACAGGCGCCGCAATAGCCACGGTCGCGGCGGGACCGGCGTCTGCCACCACGTACAGGCGACGGCGCATGTGCTGCAGGAGAATCCGGGCCAGGTCATCGGGCGAGGCATACAGCGCCCGGCCCCACCTGCAGCAGCCGTCCAGGTGGACGCCAAGCTGGTCCTCGAGGATGCTCACCGTCCCCGTTTCCGGCCGGGCGGCGGAGACCGCCCGGAGCACTGCGCCTGATCGCGTGAGCCGGAGCACGGCCGCCGCTCCCGTCCGGGCGCAGACGAGCCGCACCTCCACGCCGCGCTCGGGATCCACCGGCTCGCCAGCCGCCGTTGCCGTCCCTCGAATGCCGACCTCGAGCCCCGGCGTTCCGGCAGCCAGGCGGCGGAAAGCCCTGACCACCGCACCCAGCCGCGCCGACGAGTCCGACGCAGTCGATGCCTGGAGGGGCATGGGACCTCCGCGTTCGGGAGGCAGCAAAAAGGGCCTCATCGAGGCCCGTCCGTGACCGACAATTGCAATTTTGGGAGGCGCGCGCGCCGCGCGAACCAGCCCGTCCATCAATATCGCAC
Source organism: Longimicrobiales bacterium (assembly GCA_035461265.1). Lineage (GTDB taxonomy): Bacteria > Gemmatimonadota > Gemmatimonadetes > Longimicrobiales > RSA9 > SH-MAG3. The sequence continues at coordinate 21,935 of DATHVO010000175.1, read as the reverse complement.
AAACGCCCGCTCCGGGCAAAGGTCGTGGCACCCGTCCCCGCCCGCCGCTTGCCGGCGGCGCGCGGCCACCGTATCCTCGCATCCGAATCGTTCAACCGCGAGGAATTATGGATAAGGGCTGGGCACTCATCCTGGGCGCCTCCAGCGGGTTCGGTGCGGCCGCCGCCCGGGCGCTGGCCGCCGAGGGATACTCCATCTTCGGCGTCCACCTCGACCGGCGTAGCGGCATGGCGCAGGTGGACGAGCTGAAGCGCGAGCTCGAGGGGCTCGGCGTGCAGGAGCGTTTTTTCAACATGAACGCCGCCGACCCCGAGAAGATGGAGGCCGCCCTGGAAGAGATTGCCGGAATCGCCGGCGGGGACGGCCGGATTCAGGTCCTCATGCACTCCCTCGCCTTCGGGACCCTCGGGCCCTTCGTGGGTGAGAAGGCCATCACGCCCGCACAGATGGACATGACCGTCCGCGTCATGGCGCATTCCCTCGTGGACTGGACCCGCGCCGTCGTGGACCGGAAGCTCATGGGCCAGGGCGGCCGAATCTTCGCCATGACGTCCAGCGGCTCCCTCAGGGCCATTCCCAGCTATGGCGCGGTGGGCGCCGCCAAGTCCGCCCTCGAGGCCCACTGCCGACAGCTCGCCGTGGAGCTCGCGCCTCTCGGCATCGCCGTGAACGCCCTCCGCGGTGGCGTTACCGACACACCGGCATTGCGGCGGATTCCCGGCCACGACCGCCTCATGGAGCTGGCAAAGATGGTCAACCCGTCGGGACGGCTGACGGTGCCCGAGGACGTCGCGCGCGCCCTCGTCGCCCTCACCTCCCCCAACGCATACTGGATCACGGGCAACGTCATCAACGTCGACGGCGGCGAGTGCATCACGGGATGACGGTGGGGCACACGGACACATAGCGCCGGCGCGGGTGACATATCCGGCCCCGCCCGCGCGTTATATGTTTACGGCCCGTGCAGACTCCGCCTTTGACCCGACCGAGCATGAAGCCCATATCCCTGCCAGTCCTGAGACTCGCAGTCGTCGTCGCCACCGCGGGACTCGCCGCGTGTGACGCACGTCCGGCCCTCGAGCCGGAGCCAGACTTCGAGGGCAATATTTCCGCGCAGCTCAACGCCGCAGTGGTGCACACGGATTCCGGCGTGGTGGTGAACGGGACTCGCCGGGTCTCGTATCCCGGCCCGAACCACGCCCTCTGGCTGGAACGCGTGGAGCGTTTCGACTACGGCGGGTTCCCGGAGCTCGGCTACGGGCAGTCCACCCGCAGCTCCCTTAGCTGGCGCATCCAGCTAACGCATGAGCATCCGCAGACTGTTCGCGGCGACAGCACGATCTATCGGTTCGTCCACCACGGATCTGCCTTCGTCAATGGCGTGTCCCTGGCCGTACTCGCGGATACACCCGCGCTGCCGCCGGGGCAGCCGATCCGGTTCGAGAACTGGGTCCGCTATTTCGGTGACTACACGAGGGTGACGTTCCTGAACGGTGCGGTGTCGATCTCCCAGTCCATCTTCGCACCGGTGCCGGGCATGACGCTCCTGCTGTCGACGTCCGGCAGCGACGACGCGGCGCCCGTCACGTCTTCCATCCCGGTGAGGAACTTTCCGTCGCTGCAGCGGGTGACGACGGGCGTCTTCCAGGTCGCCATGCACGGCCTGGTGCCGGTGCCCGTGTTGCAGGCCAGTCGCGCCATGGGGCTGGAGTTCGACGGGCCCATCGATCCGGCCCGCGCATTCATTCTGCTGACACCGTTCCCCACCGGCGAGTCCAGCGCCCGGCATGCGTTCATCCAGCCAGTGGCGCCGACCGACCGGGTCGTGATCCCGTCGGGTGTGCTTCAGGAGCTGGTGTCGACGGCAGCTGGCGCGCGGACGGCCTACCGGCTGATCATCGTTGACGTGGGTGTGCTCGACCGCGCGGTGGAGGGGATGCTGCGGGACCCGGAGATCACCTTCTCGCTCCCCGCCGTCCAGCGCTCCGAGACCGTGATGAACCTGTACCTCGAGCGCTGAGCGGCCCGGCCCGGCCGCGTCCGTGGCCGATGCAGCGCGCCCCTGTCGTGCCCGCGAGGGCGCGCAGGGGCGCCGACGTTTCAGGCCGGGACGCCGTGTATGTAGGCGTGGAGATGGCGGTTCTCGGCCTCGACGCTCTGCCGCAGCGCGTTCACCACGTCGCCGATGGTTATGATTCCGACCAGGCGGTCGGCGCCGTCCACGACGGGGAGGTGTCGGAAACGCCGGGACGTCATGAGGTCCATGACGGCGGAGATTTCTGCCTCCGGGGACGCCGTGATGATGTTGCGGGTCATGACATCCCGGACGATGGCCGTCTCGAGGCGTCGCACGTCCGCGGCGGCGACGCGGAGCAGGTCGCGCTCGCTCAGGATGCCGCGGATGGCGTCATCGACGACCACGACGGCGCCGATATTATGCTTCACGAGCTCGGCCATGGCCTGGAGGACGGAGGCGGACGGCGGAACGGTGACGACGCTGGAGCCCTTGGCGGCGAGGATGTCACGGATCTTCATGGCTGATCTCCGTGCGAAAGGGACGACGGGCCCGCCGGTTGAAGGGCGGGGCCGGGGATCTGCGATTCAGGAGTCACGCGAACGCGGGCAACGCGTCTCTGATCGTGGGGCGTCGAGCCGGGTGGTGCAAGGGTTGCCGACGTCCCGCGGCTCAGCCGTCCGGCGTGAGGCCGTCGAGGCGATGCTGCTCCCGCTCGCTGTCGGGGACGTTCCCGGGACGGTAGAGCAGGACCCGGACCTTCTCAATGGTAACGAGCCCGCCGCCGATCATCCGGTCCAGATCCGGGAGCAGGTCCTGTACCATCTCCTCCGTCTCCACCAGCTCCACAACGATGGGCATGTCGAGGGACAGGGCCAGGATGCGCTCCGTCCGGATGTTCGCGCTGGCGCCGAAACCGGCTATGCCCCGGAGCACCGTGGCCCCGGCACAACCCCGTTCCCGGAAGGTGAGGAGCAGGGCCTCGTGAAGCGCCTTCCCGCGGTGCGGACCGTCTGCGCAGCGGTCGCTCTCGCCGATGAAAATGCGGACCAGGAGGCGCTGACCCTTGAACCTGTGGGACATGGCACCGCTCCGTTTCAGGTGATGAGCGTGGCGAGGCCGAAGCCCGCGATGAGGCTGAGCAGGCCGAGCGTGACGCTTGTGGCCGCGTAGAGAGCCGCCCGGGCGGCGCCGTCCTCGCGGGCGAGCATGAAGGCCTCGTAGGCGAACGTGCTGAACGTCGTGAACGCGCCGATGGCGCCGACGGTGACGAGTGCGGAAACGCGGGGCTGCGCATTCCCGGCTGCGAGGACCGGCAGGCAGGCTCCGAGCAGGAGCGAGCCGAGCAGGTTGACGCTGAGGGTGCCCCACGGGAAGGTAATCCCGGTCCGGCGCTGGACCCACGTGGAGAGACCGTACCGCGCCACTGTGCCCAGGAAGCCGCCGGCGGCGACGGCGAGGAGGATCATGTGGGTTCACCGGGGTCGGTTGCTGAAGGACGTCGCGCGATGCGATGATGCGACGGCGGTGGCCGCGGCGCAACGTGGCTGCCATTCCTGACAAGAACAGGGGGTGCGACCGGTGATCGCGGTTTGGGCGGGTCTGGGCGGCGCCCTCGGTGCGCTTGCACGCTTCGTGATGGGGGCCTGGGTCACGACGTGGGCCGGCGCCGGCTTTCCGTGGGCGACGTTCCTCATGAACGCGAGCGGGTCCCTGCTCCTGGGCTGCCTCGCCCGTCTGTTCACCGGGATCGGTGGCCGCGCCCGCACGCGGGCGTTCACGACGGTGGGGCTGTGCGGCGGGTTCACCACGTTCAGCACATTCGACCTGGAGACGTACGCTCTCCTGCAGCACGGCCGGTACGAGCTGGCCGCGGCATACTCGTCCGGCAGCGTGGTCACGTGCATCGCGGCCATCGCGGCGGGGTTCTGGCTGGGGTCGGTCCTGGTGGGCGTTCGGGCCCGCACGCGTCCCGCCTGACGCGTGGGCAAAGGAGGGCGCATGTTCAAGGAGATCGTCACCACCGAAGTCCTTGCACTCATGGAGGCGCGGGACTGGGGCGCGCTGCGCGCGGCGCTGATCGATGCGCCGGGGGCGGAGGTGGCCGACCTGATGCTCAGCCTGGAGAAGCAGGACCGCGTGCTTCTCTTCCGGTCGCTGCCCCGTGAGGTGGCAGCCGACGCGTTCGCGCACCTCGAGGCCCAGCAGCAGGACGATCTCCTGCACGACATGCGGGACGGGGAGACGCGGCGGCTCCTCGCGGACATGTCGCCGGACGACCGGACGCACCTCCTGGAGGAGCTGCCCGGCCGGGCCACGCAGCGCCTGCTCAATCTCCTGAAGCCGGAGGACCTGAAGGAGGCCCGGTGGCTGCTGGGCTATCCGGAGGAGAGCGTCGGCCGCCTCATGACGCCGGACTATGTGGCCGTGCGGGCGGAGTGGTCGGTGGCGGATGCACTCAAGCACATCCGGTCCGCGGGGCGGGACAGCGAGACCATCAACCGGATCTTCGTGGTGGACGAGGACTCGCGCCTCATCGACGACCTCGAGCTGCGCCGCTTCATCCTGGCCGAGCTGGATACGCCCGTCGCCGACATCATGGACCACACCTTCGTGAGCGTGCCCGCGTTCTCGGACCGGGAGGAGGCCGTCGGTCTCATTCGGCGCTACGACAGGATCGCCCTCCCGGTGGTGGACTCGCAGGGCGTGCTCGTGGGGATCGTCACGGTGGACGATGTGCTGGACGTGGCGGAGGAGGAGGCCACGGAGGACTTCCACCGCGTCGCGTCCGTGGATCCGGTTCGGGTCAGTCTGCGGGACGCGCCCGTGCACCTGATGTACCGCGCCCGCATCGGCTGGCTCTTCGTCCTCGTGTTCATGAACATTTTCTCCGGCGCCGGCCTCGCGTTCTTCGAGGACACCATCGCCGCGACCATGGCCCTCCTTTTCTTCCTGCCCGTACTCATTGCGAGCGGCGGCAATGCCGGCGCACAGTCCGCCACACTCATGGTTCGCGCCCTGGCCACGGGCGACGTAATGGCGGCGGACTGGGTGAGGATGCTGGGGAAGGAGATGGGTGTGGCGCTGCTTCTCGGCGTGAGCATGGCCATCGGCATCGCGACCATCAGCCTGTTCCGGGCTCCCGACGTCCTCGCGGTGGTGTCCATCACGATGGTCGCCGTGGTGCTGGTGGGGAGCATCATCGGGATGTCGCTGCCGTTCCTGCTCACCCGCATGGGGTTCGATCCGGCGACGGCCAGCGCCCCGCTCATCACGTCGCTGGCCGACATCTCCGGTGTGCTCATCTACTTCACGGTGGCACGCTGGTACCTGGGGGGCGGCGTCCAGGCGTGAATGGAAGGCGACATGCCGCGGCACGTCGCGGCATCACTCAGCCGGGTCAACCCGCTCGATCCCCAGGTCCTCCCAGGATGCCGGGTCCTCCAGCGGTTCGAGGTGCGTGAACACGGTCACCGCCGGGATGGCGGACCGGATGGCCGCCTCCACTTCCTCAAGGAGCTCGTGTCCCCGGAGCACGGTCCAGTCGCCGGGCACAAGGACGTGCAGGGAGACGAAGCGACGGCCGCCGGCCTGGCGGGTGCGGACGGCGTGGAATGCAATGCCGCGCGACTGATAGTCCCGCAGCACCTCCCCGACACGCTCCTGTTCCGCCGTGCCGATGGCGGTGTCCAGCATCCCGAGTGCGGACCTGCGCATGAGGTCGAACCCCGTGACCACGATGTGCAGCGCCACGGCGATGGCGATGAGGGCGTCGAGGCGGAGCCAGCCCGTCACGGCCACGAGACCCACACCGAGGACGACGCCGGTCGACGTCCACACGTCGGTCATCAGATGCCGGGCGTTCGCCTCCAGAGTGATGGAGTCGTGCCGGCGACCGGCCCGTACGAGGACCTGCGCTACGACGAAGTTGATGAGCGTGGCGATGACGACGATGACGAGGCCGACGGCGGGCTGATCCAGGGACAGGGGCGCGAGGAGCCGGCGCCACGCAGTCCAGCCGATGCCCAGGGCCGCGGCGAGGATGAGAAGGCCCTCGAGCCCGCTGGAGAAATACTCCGCCTTCGTGTGTCCGTACGGGTGCTCCTCGTCGGGCGGACGCTCGGCGATCTTGAGCATGGCGAGAGCCATGCCGCCGGCGAGGACATTGACCAGGGACTCGAGGGCGTCTGAGAGGAGGCCGACGGAGCCGGTGACGGCGTACGCCAGGAGCTTGAGTGTGACGGTCGCGACGGCGGCGGTCAGGGACAGCCACGCGTACCGGGTGAGGGACGGCCGCTGGGTCATATGAGCCCGAGATACCACGACGCAATGGAGAAGTAGATCAGGATCCCGGCGATGTCCGCGAGGGACGCGATGAGTGGCGCACTCGCCGTGGCGGGGTCGAGGCCGAAGCGCGTGAGCAGGAAGGGCAGCGACATGCCCAGGATGCTGCCCACGAGGACAATGAGGGTCATGGTCGCGGCCACGACTGCCAGGATCTCCGGCGCGCGGAAGAAGGCCACGGCCGATACGGCGAGGGCCATGGCGATTCCCAGGAGGAGGGCGACCCGGAGCTCGCGGCCGACCATGCGGAACCAGTCGGATCCCTTCACGTCGCCCGTGGCGAGGGCCCGGACCATGAGTGTCGCCGATTGCGAGCCGGCGTTGCCTCCGCTGCCGATGAGGAGCGGGAGGAAGATCACCAGGGCGACGGCGGACTGGATGGTATCCTCGAAGAACTCGATGCCGGCGCCCGAGAAGATGTTCACGAAGACCAGGGCGAGGAGCCAGCCGATGCGCTTGCGAAACAGGAAGGTGAGAGGCGCGTCCTGCAGGCTCGAGCGGATGGGGCCCACGGAGCCGACGCGGTGGAAGTCGTCAGTGGCCTCCTGCTCGGCGATGTCGAGGACGTCGTCCACGGTGACGATGCCGAGGAGAACGCCTTCCGAGTCCACGACGGGGAGGGCCACCTTGTCGTACTTGCGGATGAGGCGCACGGCGGTGTGGCGGTTCGCCGTTGCCGCGACGCTCACGAAGCTGCGATCCATCAGGTCGGCGACGGTGGCGTCGGCGGGGGCGAGGATGAACTTGCGCAGCTCCAGGTCGTCGAGGAGGTGCCAGTCCGCATCGACGACATATACGATGTTGATGGTCTCGCTGTCCCGGCCGTGTGCCCGGATGTGGTTGAGCGCCTGCTCGATGGTCTCCCCGGAATGGACGGCGACGTAGTGCGGCGTCATGTGCCGACCGACGCTGTCGTCGGGGTAACCGAGGAGCCAGCGCGACTCCTCCAGGTCGTCCGGCTCGAGGAGATTCAGCAGGCGCTGGGTCGCCTGCCCCGGCAGCTCGCCCAGGAGCTGGGTCCGGTCGTCCGGGTCGAGGCCGGCGAGGATGTGCCGGGCCTCGTCATCGGACAGGTCCCGCAGCAGCTCGTCCTGCCGGTCGAGGTCGAGGTGTGCGAAGATGTCGCCGGCGAGGTCACGCGGCAGGACGCGGAACAGGAGAACCCGCTCCTGCTTTCGCAGGTGGCGCAGCAGGTCCGCGATCTCCGGCGCCGGCCAGTCGGCCAGCACATCCCGCAGCACCTCCCAGTCCCGGGCCTCCACGAGCTCCAGGATGTCCGGCTTCAACAGCTCTTTCAGCATTCGCGGCTCCGTTTCCGCCAGGCGACCGTGTGCCCGCGGCGGTGGCGCCGCGTCGCTCAATCGTACCAGTCTCCGCGGCCGAGGGGCAGGGCCACCCGTCCGTCAGGGTGTGGCTTGACGAGGAGTGCCTGGATGAGGCCCTGGCGTCCGGTCTCGAAGTTGTGCGCGGAGCCCGCGAACACCAGCCGCCACGCCCGCCACGTCGCTTCGCCCACCTCCGCGGCCGCCTCGTCGTGGCGGGCCTCCAGGGAGGCCACCCAGCGCCGCAGCGTGAGGGCGTAGTGCTCCCTGAGGTTCTCGACGTCCCGGACGTCGAAGCCAGCCTTCTCCGCGAGCTCGAGGTTCTCCGGTATGGGCAGCAGCTCGTGATCGGGGAAAACGTACCGTCCGGTCACGGTGCCCCCCCGGCTGTCCGGCGCGGAGGCACCCCGTGTGATGGTGTGATGCAGGTAGGCGCCGCCTGGGCGGAGCATGCGGTGGACAGTGGCGAAGTACTCCGGTGCGCGGGCGCGGCCCACGTGCTCGAACATCCCGATGCTCACGGCCTTGTCGAACGAGCCGGAGTCTTCGAGTCGCCGGTAGTCCACCACTCCGACGGTGCAGCGGTCGGTCAGGCCGGCATCCGCGATGCGGGCCCGTGCGAGCTCGGCCTGCCGCTCGCTCAGGGTGATGCCCGTCGCCTCGACGCCGTAGGCCCGGGCGGCGTGGATGATGAAGGATCCCCAGCCGCATCCGACATCGAGGAGTCTTTCCCCTGGCTGGAGGCGGAGCTTCCGGCACACGAGGTCCAGCTTCCGGTGCTGCGCCGGCGCGAGCTCCTCGTCCGCGTCCGCGAACACGGCGCAGGAGTATGCCATGGTCGAGTCGAGGAAGAGCTCGTAGAACCGGTTGGAGAGGTCGTAGTGATGGGTTACCGCGGCCCGGTCCCGAGCCAGGCTGTGGACGGGGCCACGCAACGGGGCCACCCGGGGTGCGACCCCGTCGGACACCGGGTCGGAGCCCTCGTCGTCCACGGGCACTGCCGCCAGCCGCAGCCCCACCCTGACTTTCTCCCGCAGTGTCCGGCGCCGTTCGATGATCTCGCGGCCCACGGCGGGCACCGCGAAGATGTCGCCTTCGATGTCCAGCGCGTCGGTCAGGTAGGCTTCCGCCAGCGCCGCCTCGCTGTGGGGCCAGAGCAGGCGGCGGAGGGCCGCCGGGGACCGGACCAGGATGGTGAAGTCCGCCTGGTGAGCGTCGTCGGGGGCCCAGACCGTGCCGTCCCAGAGGCGGACGCGGAAGTTGCGGTGGCTCAGACCGTTGAAGAGGGCGGCGATGGCCGCCGTGGCCGCGGTGACGGCCTGGCCCTGTTCCGGCGGGAGCGTGCGGGAGGGAGTACTCATCGGGGACTCCAGTCGGGGGGGAATGGAGCGGGGCACGAGTACGGACTGCACGACTGGATGATGCCACTGCTGCGCCGGCGGATCAAGGTATTCCCGCCGGGGGGCGCCCGGTTCGTGCCTTGCGTGATCCGGGTAAAACGCCGACATCATCCGTCATGAGAGAACGCACTTTCGGCCGGACGGGCTGGCGGGTGGGCGACGTCGGCTACGGCATGTGGGGAATGGGGTCGTGGACCGGGTCCCACGATTCGGAGTCCCTGGCTTCGCTGCAGCTCGCGGTGGACCTCGGTTGCACCTTCTTCGACACCGCGTGGGCCTACGGCGAGGGTCGCAGCGAGCGCCTCCTGGGCGAGCTGATCCGGGCGAACCCGGACCGGAGGCTCTACGCCGCCACCAAGGTGCCTCCGAGGAACCGGGCCTGGCCACCGAGGAAGGACGTTCCCATCGGAGAGGTGTTCCCGCCGGACCACATCCGGGAGTATGCGGAACGCAGCCTGGTCAACATCGACGTGGACGCAGTGGACCTGCTGCAGTTCCACGTATGGGAGGATGCCTGGGCGGAGGACGAGGGGTGGCAGCGTGCCATCGACGACCTCCGTCGTGAAGGCCTGATCCGGGCCGCCGGCATCAGCATCAACCGGTGGGAGCCGTGGAATGCGCTTCGATCGGTGCGCACGGGTCTGATCGATGCCGTGCAGGTGATCTACAACATCTTCGACCAGGCGCCGGAGGACGAGTTGTTCCCCGCCTGCCGGGAGCTGGGCATCGCCGTCATCGCACGGGTGCCGTTCGACGAGGGCTCCCTCACCGGCACGCTGACGACGGAGAGCCGGTGGCCGGACGGTGACTGGCGCAACAACTACTTCAATCCCGCCAACCTGGCCGCGAGCGTCGAGCGGGCGGACAGGCTGAAGGCCGTGCTGCCGGACGACATGTCCCTGCCCGAGGCGGCGCTGCGGTTCATCCTGTCCAGTCCCGACGTTTCGGTCACCATACCCGGCATGCGCCGGCCCGCCCACGTCCGGCAGAACATCGGGGCCAGCGACGCGGGCGCCCTGCCGGCGGATGTCATCGCCGGGTTGCGTGCGCACCGCTGGGACCGGGAGCCGACACCCTGGTCCGCGTAGGGGGCGGGGCGCCGACCGGTGTGCGGGAAGGCCGGCCGCCCGCGGCCGCCACGCCCCCGAGCCCCGGCCTCAGTGCGACGGTGTCGTCCGCCGGAGCCACTTTGGGCTCCGACCGCCGTTCCACGTGTAGTCCGATGTCCGCAGGGTGACGTCGCTGCCGTCCGGCTTCATGGTGTAGATTTGCGGGCTGCCGCCCGTCAGCGACACCTCCGCGAAGGCGATGAGCCGGCCGTCCGGCGACCAGGCCGGAGTGACCTGCTCACCGGGGAGCGCGATACGCACGGCATCGCCGCCCGCCGCCGGCACGATCATGATGTCGGAGCCCTCCTCCGGCGTGCTGCGGCGGAAGGCGATCCACTGACCGTCCGGGGACCAGGCGGGCTCGGTGTCGAACGCTTCCGAGTTCGTGAGCCGGACCTTGTCCGAGCCATCCGCCCGCATGCTCCAGATGTCCATGGTCCCGGCGCCGTTGCCGGCGTACGCGATCCGCGTTCCGTCCGGGGACCACGCCGGCCGGCGCGTGTCCACGGTCGCGGGGAGGGGGTCGGGTGTGAGGAGCACCGGGTTGGTGCCGTCGGCGTTCATCACCCAGATGTCGCCCTGGCGCTCGAGACGGTAGCTGCGGAAGGCGATGCGCGATCCGTCCGGTGACCAGGCCGGGTGATCGTCCAGCTCGCCGCCGGTGGTGATCTGCCGCAGGCCGGTCCCGTTCCGATCGACGACGAAGATGTCGCCCGTCCAGGACTCGTAGTCGGCGACGACGTAGGCTACCCGGCTGCCGTCGGGAGACGGGGTTGGTTCCCCGATGACGGTATGCGGCGGCAACAGACGGACCGGCTCGCCGCCCCGGAGTGAAAGCACGAACATCTCCGGGAGGCCCGTCCGGTACCCCTCGTACATGATGTCCGCTTCGCCCACCGTCACCGCGAGCTCGCCCTGGCGGCCTTCCGACGTGGCGATTATGACCGTGGTGCCGGCGCCGTGCGCCTCCAGCCGGCCGGTGGCGTCCACGACTGCGACGGCCTCGCTGCCGCCGGACCACGTGATGGCTCGGTCCGCGAGGGGTGCGCCGTTGGCCGCACGGGGCGTCGCGCCGAGTTGATGGACGTCGCCGGCCCAGACCACAGCCGGCGGGGGATCGATGGTGACTGACGCCACAGGCGGCGGTCCACCCACGGGTGCTTCCCCGTCATTGCAGCCGTAAACGGCGAGGAGAATCGATGCGACGATGGCCGTCGCGGGGCGAAAACGTGTCATGCCGGCTATCCCTCGATGATCGGGGCGGGTGCACGGCCCCGCCGCTGTCCATGTGATCGCCGCCCGCGATGCAGGCGCGACGGCGAATCTGGGAACTGCGGATTAACGGGCGATTAGATGGCGGGCGCAGCCGGATGGTTGGGTCCGGCTGCGCATGGTCCGTAACGGACTGGCGGGTCCGCCCTCAGCCGGTCGAGATCCCGCCCGCCGTGGGCCGGATGTTGGCGTTGAGTCGGAACAGGTTCGTCGGGTCGTAGGTGTTCTTCAGCGCGACCAGGCGTGACAGGTTCTGGCGGTAGTTGGCCTGGATGGCGGCCCCGGTGTGGTCCGGGTCGAGGTCGTTGACGTAGAAGCCGTATGTGAACGGATCGATGCCTGTCCAGTAGTTCCGCACCCAGTCCGCGTGGCGTGAACCGTCCGTGCCCGCCCGCCAGCTCGTCGCCGCCAACAGGTTCGTGCGGACGTCCCGCTGGGAGAACGCCGTGGCGTCGGGGGCGACCCGGTGTATGGCGCCTCCGCCCTCCTGGCAGAAGACCGCCGTGCCGCGCTCGGGGTCACCCTCGAACCGGTCGAGGATGGCGTCGATGAGCTTCGGCGTGATATCCGGCAGGAACCCGCTCTTGAGGTAGACGGCCAGCGCGCGAGGGTCGGTGACGTCGCCGGACCGCTGGACGGCCAGGTAGTCGGCCGGTCCCACGGAGTCGGCGATGGGCGTGCCGATTCGCCGGATGGGCGCGATGAGCGCGTCGGCGCGTTCCGGCGGCCCCGAGTAGAAGACGGTGAGGACGAAGACGCCCGGCTCGTTCCCCGGCGGCTGCGCCATGACGAAGCCGATGTCCATCTCGTCCGGCAGCCTCCTCCCGTACTCCGCAAAGAACTCGAGGCCATTTCGTGCGACCGCTATCGGGTAGACGATGTCGCCGGCGATGACCCGCCGGTCCATGGGGTGGAGGCGGAACTCGAAGTTCGTAACGACGCCGAAGTTGCCGCCGCCGCCACGGACGCCCCAGAAGAGGTCGGCGTTCTCCTCCGCGTTCGCCCTGAGGAGCCGACCGTCAGCCGTGACGACCTCGACGCCCTCGAGGTTGTCGATGGACATACCGAAGCGCCGGCCGAGGCGGCCGAAGCCGCCGCCGGTGACGAGGCCGCCCACGCCGGTGTGGGAAACCGTACCCACCGGCGTCACCAGGCCGTGGGACATTGCCTCGTGGTCGATCTGCCCCAGCAGCGTGCCTCCCGCCACCCACGCCCTCCGCGCAGCCGGGTCCACACGCACGTGTCGGAACCTGGACAGGTCGATCATCATCCCGCGGTCGCACGTGGACGCCCCGGAGAAGCTATGGCCGCCGCACTTCACGGCCAGCAGCAGCCCGCCATGGTCACGGGCGAAGTCCACGGCGGCCCGGACGTCGGCCGCGCCGGTCACCTGCGCGATGAGCGCGGGATGCCTGTCGAACGACGGGTTCATGATGCGGCGGGCGGCCTCGTACCCCTCGTCCCCGGCCAGCAGGACCTGGCCGTGAAGACGCGACCGCAGGTCATCGATGGCGCTGGCCGGGAGCGTTACCGGCCGGCCATCGCCCGTCACGGCCTCCACGTCCCGCCAGCGACGGCGGGATGGTTGCGCGGGAATGGCAAGTGCAGCGACGGCTCCCCCGGGTCGGAGGGTCAGTGCAGCGGTGGCGGCGGCGGCGGACTGGAAGAAGGTACGGCGCTGCATGGCGGACTCCGGGGTTGGGAGGTTGCCTCGATGAAACGCCTGCCGGCCCGCTCGAGAGTCGGGCCGGGGAGTGTTCGTGCTGTCGTGGATAGTCCGGTACGCGAGAACTGCCGCCTCCAAGATACGCTCGTCCGCCCGCCGGGCAACGTTCGTACTCTGCGCGTGCCCGCGACACTGTCGTCGTGGTGCGATTCTCGCAGCGGTGCGGGGCTTCCCTGGCAGTACGATGGAGCTCCCCGGACTCGAGGTGGCGTATGCGCGCGCTTACGGTGATCACCGCGGCGACGCTGGTGGTCGGGCAGGCAGGGTGCGACTTGATCGAACGGCGGTCCGGCGATGCGGAGGGCCAGCGGCTCGTGCTCTCGCTCCAGGCGCCGGAAGTCCTGGACTGGGGCGGCCAGGGTACCGTCCGCCTCGCCCTCCGGAACGACGGCGACTCGGCGACGGTCGCCCGCGTGGAACTGCATCTCCCCCCGTGGATCGAGTTCGGCTCCGTGGAGCCGGCCGGCACCGAGGTCACCCTCCTGAGTGAAGCGGAGGGGACGCGCCTGTCATACACCACCGCGCCGCTCCAGCCCGGCGAGCAGTGGCAGGTGCTCCAGCACATCAGGGTGCCGGACCCCGACCGTCCGGGCCCGTCAGCGGCCCCGGCACGGTCGCCCATGGCGCCCGTGGCCGACACGACGGCGCCCACACGGCCGCCGCCGACCAATCGGGTCGTTCGCGCCCGCCTCGTGAGCGAGGACGGCAACGTGAGGGGCGCCGAGGTCCAGGCCGTGCTGGCTTTCCGCGGCGCGCCCGATTCGCCCTCGATGGTTCAGGACGCCGGCGTGCGCGAGGGCGACGTCCGGATCGAGTCCGACGGCGTCGGGCCGGTTCGCCTCGGGATGACGGCAGACAGCATCCGGCGGTCGACCCAGGGCGCCCGCGACACCACACTCGCCGGCGCAGGCAGCGTCCGGGAGAGGGGGATCGTGACCCGGCTGGCCGACGGTACGCCCGCAGTAGCCGTGGTCGGGGACGGGGGCGTGGAGCGGATCATCCTGCGCGACGCCCGCCTCCGCACGCCGGAAGGGTTTGGTGCCGGTTCGCCCATGGGCGAGCTGCGCACAGCGTACGGCCAGGCATGCGCCGAGGCGCTGCCGGACGGCCGGGCAGCGGTCTGGTTTCTCCGGGCGCCCGGCCTGAGTTTCGTCGTCGACGCAGGCCTGCCCACGCAGGCGGACCGCACGCAGCTCGACCCGGCACGCATCCCCGACGACGCACGGGCGTCGGAGCTCTGGATCACGCAACGGCGCGACGGCTGCTGAACCCGCCACGATGCACGAAACCCCCGGCATCTCGGACAAGTCCGCGATACCGGGGGTTCGGCATACTGGCGAGAGCTTCAAGGTCCGTCTGTTCGGTGGCGTCTTGCGACGCGCCGGATCCCGCCCTCTCTCTCCGTCCCGCAGCGGCCTGCGTTACGGGCGCCCATGGCCCTGGGCATTTCGACTGCGGCCAGTTACCTCGCAGCCGGCTCATCGGCATCCGAACACCCGACGAGCTGTTCCCGAAAAGCGTCCCTTTCGGCAACGACGTCCGCATCCCAAGTGCCGCTCGGCTGCTGACGTCTGAACGAAAGGTAAAGGAGAACCAAGTCCCGGTCAAGGGATTCGTCATGTCGCGTAATTCCTTGTATCACAACACATTACACGATCCCATCCGAAACTTGCCAAACTGCGGCATCGGCAGGAGGCACGAACATCGTTGGCGCACCGGGCGATGCGGTTCTGTAACAGTTTCAATTCACAATATTTGGAATTTTTCCAACAGGTAATCCACAGGAATCGTTTAGATGCCCACAGGATTGTCCACAAAGGGGGTGCCGGTGCGTGCCGGCCGTCACTGCCGCGCCTTCCTCAGCCGCAGCATCTGTACGATCCCGAATGCCGGCCCCACGGCAAGCGCGGCGAAGGCGACGCCCCAGCCGAAGGCGTCGTGCACCTGGAAGACGAGCCAGATGGTGAACGCGGTGAGGAGGAACCCGAGGGACGTCTGGAGCGTGAGCGCCGTGCCCACCGCGTGCGGCGGTGCTACCTCGGTCACGAGGGCGGAGAACTGGGCGGAGTCGGCCACGACGGCGAACCCCCATACGAGTGCGAGGCCGGTGACGAGCCACACCGGCGCCGCGCCGAGCCAGCCGACGGTCACCGCGCACGCGCCGCTCACCGCCATGGCGGCGGCCGCCACGTTCTCGCGTCCGAGACGGTCGGCCCATATACCGGCCGCCACCGAGCCGAGTCCGCCGGCGGAGATGGTGGCGAAGGTGACCATACCGGCGAGCATCGCGGCGCCGGCGGCGGTCGCTCCATGACCGATGAAGAACTCGAGGAAGAAGATGCTGAGGGCCGCCCACATCGCGTAGAGCTCCCACATGTGGCCGAGGTAGCCGCCGATGGCGAGGCGTGTTTCCCGGTGCCGGATGATGGTGCCCGCCAGTCCCCAATCGAAGGGTCGCCGGGGGAATGGGAACGGGCCGTCCCGGTAGGTGGAGGCCACGAGGACGGCGGCTGCCAGGGCGCCGGCGGAGGTGGACAGCGCCACGAACCGGTAGTCGGCGGCGGCGAACGCGCCCACGAGGTACGGCACCGCCTTGCCCACGGTGAGTGCGCCCACGATCACGCCGATGGCGAGTCCGCGTGCGGAGCGGAACCAGGTCGCGGCCATCTTCATGGCGGGTGGGTACACGCCGGCCAGGAAGAAGCCCGTGAGAAAACGTGAGGCGATGGCCGCCGTGGGCCCCGGTGCGGCGAGGAGGGCGGCATTGGCGCCGGCGGCCAGGACGGCGGAAGCCGCGACGTACGTCCGGGCGGGGACCAGGTCGGCGAGGTTGAGGAGCGCGGCTGCCGCGGTTCCTGCGACGAAACCCACCTGCACCGCAGTCGTCAGAGCGGACATCCCGCCCGGTCCCAGGTCCCACAGGGCGGCGAGCTGGGCGGCCGTGGCGCTAGCCGTGAACCAGAGGGACATGCCGAGGAACTGGGCGGTTGCCAGCAGCAGCAGGATGGCCCAGCGCCCTGCCGGCTCGGAGTCCGCGACGAGCTCCAGGGCCCGTCCCTCACCTGTCGTCGGGGTCATGCCGGCGAAGATGGTTGCCCGCCCGGAAGTTGGGAATGGTCCTTGCTCTTACCGGGTCCAAACGATTCCCCCGGGCAGGAGGGAGCACATGAGCGAATTCAGGAAACCGGGCACGGCCCCGGAATTCGATACAGAGGAGGGGCTTTCTCTGGCCCTGTCGTACCTGGAGGATCCGTCCGACGTGCCGTGCCCGAAGTGCGGCCCGGGCGTGATCGAGGTGGTCTGCTACCTCGATGCGGAGAGCATGGAGGAGGGCCGGGTGGTGCCGACCTCCCCGGAGGACGATTACACCGTCGTCCTGTACTGCCACGAGTGCAGTCGTGCCGCGGCCCTGGACCTGAGCCGGGACGAGAACCGGGACGAGCGGAACCGGGACGCCGCCTGACGGCGACGCCCGTACATGTGCTCTCGCAGGGCGCGGGACGGGGCACCGGAGTGATCCGGGCCCCGTCCCGCGTTTCGTACGTGTCACCGCGTTGCACCTCCTTCCCGTCCCTGCGTAACTTCATGCACATTTCACGAGGCGAGAATGAGCAAGTTCGCGAAGGGCAAGTCATGGATCGAGCACCGTCTCGATTCGGACCTGGAGATCGATGGCAGGCACTTCACGGTGAACCTCCTGGCGCGGAAGGGCACGGGCGTCCACGGCTTCCGGATGACCGTGGTGTACCTTGCCCATGATGGCGGCGATACCGTTGAGCGGGACCTTCCGAATGCGGCGAGCACGGCGGACGTACATCGCGTCACCCGGGAGCTGGCCGCTGACCGGAACCGCCTGGTGGCGCTGGCCCGGGGGGAAGACGCGTCTTGAGCCTGCCGGCGCCCACCGCCCGGTCCCGGTTCGCGGCCATGGTGGCGCGGCCGGACGACGAGGTGGATCTGGCCGCCGCCACGCTCCTCATCGCCGCCGAGGAGTACCCGCAGCTCGTGCCGGAAGCCTATGTGCGGCGCCTGGACGAGCTGGCGGAGCGGGTGCGTGACCGGCAGTGGGATGCCACGGCGCCCGTCGTAATCCTCCAGGACCTGAACCGGGTCCTGTTCGAGGAGGAGGGCTTCCGTGGCAACAGCGACAACTACTACGACCCGCGCAACTCCTTTCTCAACGACGTCCTCGACCGGCGTCTGGGCATCCCCATAACGCTGAGCGTGATCTACCTCGAGGTCGGCTGGCGCCTGGGTCTCCCCCTCCAGGGCGTCAACTTCCCGGGCCATTTCCTGGTGCGGTACGACGGCGAGGCGCTGAAGCTGCTGGTGGACCCGTTCCAGGGCGGGCTGCTCCGCTTCGAGGACGAGGCGCAGGGCCTTCTCGACCACGTGTACGGCGGCGCCGTTCCGCTCCAGCAGGACTACCTGCGGAAGGCGGGCCCGAAGGACATCCTCGTCCGCATGCTGGAGAACCTGAAGGGCAACTACCTGAACGCCCGGGACGATGCACGGGCCCTCACCGCACTGGAGCGGATTCTCCTCGTTCGACCGGATTCCGCGGACCACGTCCGGGACAGTGGCATCGTCCTGACACGCCTCGGTCGCGAGGCCGATGCGGCAGCGGCGCTCGAGCGCTACCTCGAGCTCGTTCCCGATGCGCCCGACCGCGTCCGGGTGCGCATGCTCCTCGACCAGCTCGACCGGCCATGACCTCCCCGCTCGCCCGGATCCACGAGGAGATGGGTGTCCGCTGGGGTGGGGGCGACCCGCCGCTCCCGCGCAATTACGGTGCACCGGAGGCCGAATACGCCGCGGCGCGCGATTCCGTCGCCATAGTGGATCGAGCGGACCGTCGATTCCTGAGGGTCCACGGTCGCGACCCCGGCCGGATGATCCAGGGCCTCATCACGAACGACGTCGGCCTCGCAGGGTCGGGCCGGGCGATCTACGCGGCCGTTCTCACCGCCAAGGGCAGGATGGTGGCGGACGCAAGGGTCCTGCGCCGTGGCGAGGACATCCTGCTGGAGACGGACGCCGGCGCGGCCGTTCCGCTGGCCGACCACCTGCGACGCTTCGTGCCGCCGCTGTTCGCGCGATTCGAGGACGTGTCGGACAGCGTCGTCTGCATCGGCGTCCACGGTCCCGCGGCGGGCAGTGTCCTCGGGGCGGTCCTGGGTGTGACGCTGCCGGGCGACCCGCCAGAGGATTCCGCCGTGGAGGCGGTGCTGGACGATGTACAGGTCACGGCGATTGCGACGGCCCATGCCGGCGGGCACGGCTGGGATGTGCTGTGTCCGCCGGACAGCGCCGGACGCCTGTGGACGAGGCTTGTGGACGCCGGCGCGCGGCCCATGGGACACGCCACGCTGGATGTCCTGCGCATAGAGGCCGGCCGGCCCCGGTGGGGCGCCGAGCTCGGCGAGTCGGTCATCCCGCTGGAGGCCGGGCTGAGGGAGCGGGCCATCAGCGAGACGAAGGGCTGCTACACCGGCCAGGAGGTCATTGTACGTGTCCTGCACCGGGGCCACGTGAACTGGCACCTCCGGGGCGTGCTCGTCGGTGATGCGTCCGCCCCGCCCGCGGACGCGCCACTGTACCGCGCGGACGACGGACGGCAGGTGGGCCGAATCACCAGCGCCGCCTGGTCGCCCCGCCACGGACAGACCATCGCCCTGGCGTATGTCCGCCGGGAGGTGGTGCCGCCCGCCGAGCTCCGCCTCGGTGCAGCCGACGGTGCGGCCGTCACGGTGGTGGCGCTCCCCTTCACCATCCCCTGACGCGGCCCGTGGCGAACACTCCCGGCACCGGCATGCCTGCCCGCAGCCCGTGGCGCGGCATCGGCCCCGGCGCAGTAGTGGCCGCCGCGTTCATCGGTCCCGGCACCATCACCACGGCCACCCTCGCCGGCGCGAATTACGGGTACACGCTGCTCTGGGCCCTCACCTTCTCCATTGCGGCCACGCTCGTACTCCAGGAGATGTCCGCGCGCCTCGGCGTCATCACGGGCGAGGGTCTGGGGGAAGCGGTCCGCGCGCGGTTCGGCAGCGGGCTGCCCCGCCTGCTGTCCATCGCCCTCATCGTGTCCGCCATCGCCATCGGCAACGCCGCGTACGAAGCGGGCAACCTGCTGGGCGCGACACTCGGGATGCGGGGCGTTGCAGGAGGGTCCGCGTGGCTCTGGGTACCCGTCTTCGCGGGCCTCGCGTTCGCACTCCTGTGGAGCGGCCGCTACCGCCTCATCGAGCGCGTACTCGTGGGCATGGTGGTGCTCATGTCCGTGGTGTTCCTGGCGACGGCGGCAGTCCTCACGCCACCGCTGGGCGAGATCGTGGCCGGGATGCTCATCCCGCGCGCCGGGACGGACACCCGGACGCTGCTCGTCGCGCTGGGACTCGTGGGCACGACCGTCGTGCCGTACAACCTGTTCCTCCACGCCGCCGCGGTGCGGGAACGCTGGCAGGGACCCGGCGACCTGCCGGCGGCACGCCTCGACCTCACCATCGCCATCATCGGCGGCGGCATCATCAGCATGGCCGTGGTGGTGACGGCCGCCGGTGCCCTGGGCGGCGGCGTGACCAGTGCCTCCGAGATGGCCGCCCAGCTCGAGCCGCTCCTCGGACGATGGGCTCGCTCCTTCTTCGCCGCCGGACTCTTCGCCGCCGGCATGACCTCTGCCATCACCGCGCCCCTCGCCGCCTGCTACGCCGTGGCCGGCGCCATGGGCTGGCCACGGGACCTCCGGAACCCGCGGCTCCGGGCGGTGTGGGCAGCCGTCCTTCTGGCCGGCGTGCCCTTCGCCATCGCCGGCACCCGACCGGCCATCCCCCTGGGCTTCGGCGAGGTGAGCGTCATCGTCTTCGCACAGGTCGCCAACGGCATCCTGCTCCCGGCCATCGCGCTGTTCCTTCTCATCGCCGTCAACGACCGCGCCCGGATGGGCATCCACGTGAACGGGCCCGTCCGCAACGCCGCCGGTGCCATCGTCGTCATCCTCGCCGCCGTCCTCGGCGCGGCGGCCGTGTGGCGGGCCATCGGCTGAACAGGGCGCCGCGGACGCCGCCGCACGCGTCCCCGCCCGCCATGGCAGGAGCCACGCACCCCGGCCTAGATTGTCGCTCCGTCCGGCGACGACAGCACGAACCGGCTCAACCCGCACCACGGAGACCACGATGAACGAGGCAAGGCGCGCGTTCGGCCGGCTGCGCCGCGCAGTCGCCAAGGCGGACTCGGAGCTCGCCGCCGCAGCCGGCGCCCTGCGCCACGCCGAGGGCGCGGACTTCCCGGATGCCGAGTTCCGGGAAGCAGAACGCTGCCTGACGGACGTCACGCGCTTCATCGACGAGCAGGAGCAGCGGCTGCAGGACAAGATCCTGAGCGCCGGCGGTATCGAGCCGGGCCGCGTCCGGCGCAGCACCTGAACGGGGCATGATCCGGGACGCCCGCGCGCAGACCGCAGGTCACTTCCACCTGTTCGTGTACGGCACGCTCCGGCAGGGCTCCGCCGCAAACGCCCACCTCCTCGATTGCGAGAGACTCGCCGACGCCACCATTCCGGGAACGCTGTACGACATCGACGGCCGCTTCCCCGCGGTGGTGCTCTACGGGGAGGGGCGCGTCATCGGCGAAGTCTGGCGCTGCCCCGCGCCGGCACTCGCACGCCTCGACGAGTACGAGGGCACCGCCGCCGGACTCTTCCGGCGCGTCGCCATCGAGGCCGACACCCCTGCCGGCGCCATTCCGTGCTGGACCTACGCTGCCGGCCCGGCCCTCGCCCGCAAGCTCGCCCCCGCACGCCGGCTCCCCGGCGGCGAATGGCCTCCCACCCGGCGGTAGCCCACCCAGCTCCCCTCCACCTGTTTGTCTCGAAATGCGACGATTCGTGCATTTCGAAACGGGTCATAACATCCCCCGCAGACGTGTGTGGCGGGACTCAACTGATTGTCCAACAAGAAGATGACTTGTCGGCCGCCGAACGGAACGGCCATTGCTCCTGTTTCGTACGTGCGCGTCGCACTGACGCGGGCCATTCCACACAGGCCGGGGCTGCCCGAAGCAGGGAGGAACAGGGTCGTGAGCATCCCGCTCGACATCTCAGCCATGAGTACGCTGCTGCGGGTGCTCGTCGCGGTCACTACCCTGATGTTCCTGGTGATGCTCGTGTTCCTGGTGGCGGCAGCGCGGCTGCGCCGGGCGAACAGCCGCAAGGCCGAACGCTGGGACCGGCTCGAGACGACGTGGGGCGAGGCCATCGAGGCCATCGCCGACGGACGGCTCCGTGCGGAGGAGCTGCACGCAGGAATCCAGCCGTCGGAGCGCATGGTCTTTCTGGACTTCCTCTACAAGTCGGCAGTCCGCGAGGCGCGCCCGGTCCGCCGGCAGTTGTGCCGCAGTCTGGCGCTGCCGTATCGCCGGGCATTGGAGGAGCGTGTGAGGACGGGCGACGCGTGGCAGCGTGCCCGTGCGATCCGGACCCTGGCGGACCTTGCGGGGGAGGACGCGGCGGCCGCTGTGACGGGTGCGCTGGATGACCCATCCCCACATGTCGCGCTGACGGCGGCGCGGGCGTACGCGCAGATCGGGGTGGGCACGGTGCATCCTCTCCTGGACCGCATCGAGCGGTACCGCGAGTGGGACAGGCGGCTGCTGCGTTCGCTTCTCGCCTCGTTCGGTGACGGTGCGGCGCCGGCACTCCGTGCCCGCCTGGAGGACCCGGGCGAGCCCGCCGGCGTCCGTGCGGTGTGCGCC
>DATHVO010000174.1:0-1729 GCA_035461265.1 Longimicrobiales bacterium | reverse complement strand
GACGTCATCCTGTTCCCGGAGCAGGGCCGCGGCTCGAGCGCACAGGCCATCTTCGCCGGTCTCGATCCGAAGCACTCGCCCCTGCCCTACCGCCGGGAGGCGGCGTATCCGTCGCTGGGCATGCACAGCGAGACGGACGACATGACCGGCGGCATGGGCTACGAGGGGCTCGCGGCGCTCCGCGACTTCGTGGAAGGCGGCGGCACGTTCATCACGCTGGGCTCCGCCACCGCGCTGCCCGTGCACTTCGGCATGACCCGCGAGATCACGCTGGCGGACCCGCAGGGGCTGTTCGTGCCGGGGTCCATCGTGCAGGGCCGGGTGACGCGTGCGACGCACCCCATCGCGTGGGGCTACGACGAGCGCGTGCCGCTGCTGAACCGGTTCGGGCCGTACCTGAACGTACCGGAATCCCTGGGCAGCCGGGTGATCCTGCGGTACGGCAGGGCGGACGAGCTGTTCCTGAGCGGCCTGGTCGTCAACCGCGCCGCACTGGCAGACCGTGCGGCGGTGGTCTCCGTACCGGCGGGTGAGGGCAGCATCGTGCTGTTCGGCTTCAATCCGCTCCACCGGTACCAGGGCCATGGCATGTTCTCCCTGGTGTGGAACGCCATCATGCACTGGGACCAACTGAACGAGGAGGCGACACCATGACCGGCATGACGGCCCTGATCCTGCCCCTGATCATCATCCCGGCCGTACTCGTCGGCGCGGCCGGCTCCGACGCTGACGGCGGCCGTCTCCTCGTCGTGAACAAGGGAGAGTCCACCGTCTCCGTCATCGACCTGCGGGACGGGAGCGAGCTTGCCCGCATCGCCACGGGCCACGCGCCCCACGAGGTGGCCGTATCGCCGGACGGCCGCGTGGCAGTGGTGACGAACTACGGCACCGGCCCGGAGCCGGGCGGCACTCTCACGGTCATCGACCTGTACCTGCTCGAGGCCGTGGCCACCATCGACCTGGCCGGCCAGCTCCGACCCCACGGCATCGCGTGGTTCCCGGACGGCCGCCGCGTGGCCGTGACGACGGAGGGGAGCGGCACGCTGACCATCGTGGACGTGCCCGCCCGCCGCGTCGAGGCGGCCATCGCCACGGGCGCCAGCGTATCCCACGAGGTCGCCCTGACACCGGATGGCCGGCGCGCCTTCGTGGCCAACATCGGGTCCGGCACGGTGACGGTCATCGATGTCGAAGCCGGCGCCGTCGTCCGCAGCATCGCCACGGGCCGCGGCGCGGAGGGCGTGGCGGTATCGCCGGACGGTTCCGAGGTCTGGGTGAGCAACCGCGCGGAGAACACCGTGACCGTCATCGACGCCCGCAGCCTGGACGTTCTCGCGACGCTCGCATCGGAGGACTTCCCGATCCGTGTGGTGTTCAATCCCGCGGGCGACCGGGCGCTGGTCACGAATGCGCGGTCCGCCGAGCTTCGCGTCTTCGACGTGGCCGGTCGGACGGAGGTCGCGGCCGTCCCCATCCGGGCGCCGGTGGCGGAGGGTCGTGATCAGGTCATCGCCTTCGAGGGGAGTGCCGTGCCCATCGGCGTCCTGGCCGATCCGGACGGCCGTTACGTCTACGTGGCGGCCTCGAGTGCGGACGCCGTGGCGGTGGTGGATCTCGACGACGGCGCCGTCGTCCGGCTCATCGCCGTGGGACGGGAACCCGACGGCCTGGCCTGGGCACCGGGGATTCGCTGACGCTGGTCAGGCGTCGGGTGGCAGCGTGAAGGGCC
>DATHVO010000173.1:0-2098 GCA_035461265.1 Longimicrobiales bacterium | reverse complement strand
CGCCAGGCACATGCATCGCTCTACCACGGCATGTGCACACTGGCGCTCACGGGGGATCCCGCCCTGGCCCGGCCCGCCGTGGAAGCCGCGGCATCGGGATTCGAGGCCGCGGACGACCGCTGGGGACTCACACACGCCTGCAATGTCCTGGGCGGTGTGCTGCTCCTCCAGCAGCAGGTCGCGGATGCCCGCGAACTGTATCAGAAGAGCACCGTCATCGCGCGTGGTCTCGGCGACAACCTGAGCCTGGCGATTGCGCTGCAGGGTGTGGGTGACGCGGCGAGGCGACAGGGCGACCTCGCCGGGGCGGGGGAGGCCCTCCGGGAGGCCATCGCGGTCCTGCGGGATGAGTACGACGCGATGTTCATGGCGAGGACCCTTGAAGCGCTGGCGTCCCTCGCTGTCGATCAGGGTGACCCCAGGGAGGCCGCGCGCTTCCTGGGCGCCGCACAGTCCCAGCGGGAGAGCGTCGGTGCACCCATCATCGAGCTGGACCGCGTGGTTCACAGTGAAAGTGTCGCGTCGATCCGCGGGCACCTGGGTGAGAAGGCGTTCGCGGCGGCGATAGCGGACGGGCGGGGGCTGTCGCGGGAGCAGGTGATCGCGCTCGTCCTCCGGAAGCCGACGCGTGTCGAACCGTCGGTGCCGCCCGTTGCCGGGGCGATGGTTCGTCCGCCTGCCCTCCGCGTGCTGGCGCTGGGACCGCTGGAGATCCATCTCGACGGGACACGGCTTCCCGGCGACGTCTTCCGCTACGCGCGGCCGAAGGAGCTTCTGCTCCACCTGCTTGCGCATCCGGAGGGACGTACGCGTCATCAGATCGGCCTGCTCTTCTGGCCGGAATCCTCCGTCGCCCAGGTCAAGAACAGCTTCCACGTCACCATGCACCACGTGCGGAAGGCGCTGGGCCGGGCCGACTGGATCGTCCTCGACAACGGGAGCTACCGGATCAACCCCTCATTCGACGTGGAGTTCGACGCCGGCTCCTTCGAGCGGCAGGCCACGGCTGTTCTGCGGGAGGTGCGGGCCGGCGGCGGGTCGGCCGATCGGCTGCGTGCGGTACTCGCCCTCTACCGCGGCGATTTCCTGCAGGACGAGGGGGCGGGCGACTGGCACCTGGAGCTGCGGGGCCACCTCGCCAGGCTCTTCATCGGCTCGCTCATGGCCCTGGGCGACCTCCTCGTGCAGGCCGGAGACCATGCCGAAGCGGCCGCCGTCTACCGGCAGGTATTAGCCAGGGAAGACCTGTACGAGGAAGCACACCGGGGGCTCATCGCGTGCCTCGCGCGCACCGGTGATCGCGTGGGCGCCCTTCGCCATTACGAGCAGCTCGTCGCCCTGATGCGCGAGGAGCTGGGCGCCGAGCCGAGCGACGAGACCACCGAGCTGTACGCGCGCCTGCAGAAGGCCGAACCGATCTGACAAGCGGGGCCCCGTCCCGTTTAATACGTTCCGTAATCCCCCTTCTCCATCTTCTTCCGCAACCCGGCGAGCGGCGCACCGGCCCGCGTCGTCGGCCATTCCCTGTGCATGAGAGCCTGACACGATGCGGTCTGTGATCCTGATCCTCTGCGGCGTCGCTGTCCTGATCCTGCCCGCCCAGCCGGGGCAGGCCCAGCAGGTCAGCGGCACCGTTCACACCATGTGGCGGGACCCGGTGGATCCGGGCCGGCAGCCCGTGGAGCTGCCCACGCTCGTGACGGACGAGGGGCGCCTGCTCAGGCTCGACATACCGGCTGCCCTGCTTGCGAGTCACGGCGGAACAGCCGGGCTGGACGGACGCCGGGTGACGCTGCGGCTGGACCTCGGCGGGCATCCGGACCTGGCCGCCGTCGAGGTGCGCGACATGGAAGTGCGCGTGAGCGCCATCGAGCAGGTGCAGGGCGCACCGCGTTTCGAGCGCGACCTGCGTCTCGCGCCGGCAACGGCGGCCGGCGCCGCCGTAAGCCGCATGCCGTACGCGACACTCCTCTGCAACTACGCGGACATCCCCGACCTCGACGTACGGCCAAAGAGCTACTACGAGCGGATCATGTCCGACGTGTACCCGAGCGTGCCGCACTTCTGGAGCCACGTCTCCGGTGGACAGCTGAGCCTC
>DATHVO010000172.1:0-5410 GCA_035461265.1 Longimicrobiales bacterium | reverse complement strand
CGTTCGGATCGACTGGCTCTCGAGCGAGGATTTCGAACGCGGCACGGGCCCGGACCTCCTCAACGACTACGACGGTCTCCTGATTCCCGGCGGATTCGGCGTTCGAGGCGTGGAGGGTATGCTGGACGCCGTGCGCTGGTCGCGTGAGAACGGGCTGCCGTTCTTCGGCATCTGTCTTGGCCTGCAGTGCGCCGTCATCGAATACGCCCGCAACGTATGCGGTCTGCGGGACTCCAACTCCGCGGAGTTCCGGGGTGACATCACGGAGGCGGTCATCTGTCTGATGGACTCACAGCGGCAGGTGACGGACCTGGGCGGCACGATGCGCCTCGGCGCATATCCCGCCCGGCTGGCGGCGGGCTCGCGGGCGGCGGAGGCGTACGACACGCTCGAGATCAGCGAGCGCCACCGCCACCGCTACGAGGTGAACAACGAGTATCGCGCGCTTCTGGGACAGAACGGCATGACATTCAGCGGGCTGTCCCCGGACGGCAACCTGGTGGAGATCATCGAGCTGACGGATCACCCGTGGTACATCGGCTGCCAGTTCCACCCCGAGTTGAAGTCCCGCCCCATGCGCGCGCACCCGTTGTTCGCGGCCTTCATTGGCGCCGCACTCGACCGGCGCGGGGCGAAGGAGCGCCCGGAGCTGGATCTGGAGCCGGCGGAGGCCGTGGAGGCATGAGCCCCCAGGATCTCTTCAGCGGTGGCGGCTTCTTCCTCATAGCCGGGCCGTGCGTCCTGGAGGAGGACGCGCTCAACCTGGAGGTGGCGACTGCCCTGGCCGGGATCCAGTCGACGATGGGTGTCCCCATCATCTTCAAGGCCTCCTTCGACAAGGCGAACCGCAGCCGGGCGGGCGCGGCCCGCGGCCCGGGGCTGGAGGAGGGTCTCAGGCGGCTCGAACGGGTCCGGTCGGAGACCGGTCTGCCCGTCCTCACGGACATCCACGACGCGTCGCAGCCGGGTACGGTGGCCGACGTGTGCGACGTACTGCAGATCCCGGCATTCCTCGGCCGGCAGACGGACCTCGTGGAAGCTGCCGCCCGGACGGGGCGGCCGCTGAACATCAAGAAGGGTCAGTGGATGGCGCCGGAGGACATGGCCGGCGCGGTGGAGAAGGCCCGTGCCGCGGGTGCGGGCGCCGTAGCCGTGACGGAGCGGGGTACGCTCTTCGGGTACGGCGACCTGGTGGTGGACATGCGGTCGTTCGACCGCATGCGCTCGGCGACGGCGGCCTGCGTGATCTTCGACGGGACGCACAGCGTGCAGCGGCCGGGGCGTGCGGACGGCGCCAGCGGTGGGGATCCCCAGTATATCCAGCCGCTGGTCCTGGCGGCCGTGGCTGCGGGTGCGGACGCCCTCTTCATGGAGGTCCACCCGTCACCGGAGCGGGCGCCGTCGGACGGGTCGAACATGCTGCCACTGTCGCGCCTGCCGGCCCTGCTGGAGCGGGTCCTGGCGGTGCGCGCGGCCAGCCGCGCCGAACGTGCGGGACATGGCGCCGGTGTCTGACGGGGCCGCCCTCCTGGCGGCCGGCCGGCAGGTGCTGCGTCTCGAGGCCGAGTCCCTGGCGGCTCTGGAGGCGCGCCTGGACGACACCTTCGTACAGGCGATCCGGCTGATTCTGGACGCGTCCGGTCGCGTCATCGTGAGCGGCATCGGCAAGAGCGGGATCGTGGGTCGGAAACTCGCGGCCACGCTTACGTCCACGGGGACGCCCGCCATCTTTCTCCACCCGGTGGAAGGTCTGCACGGCGACCTGGGGATCGTCGGCCGAGGCGACGTGGCCATCCTGCTGTCGAAGAGCGGCGAGTCGAGCGAACTGACCGGGCTCGTGGAGTACCTCAAGCGTCTGGGTGTGGGCATCATCGCCCTCACCGGGCGACGCGGCTCCACGCTGGGCCGCATGGCCGACGTCGTACTGGACTGCTCCGTGGCCGAGGAGGCCTGCCCGTACGACCTCGCCCCGACCACCTCGAGCACCGCGGCCCTCGCCATGGGCGACGCACTGGCGGTCGCGCTCCTACAGAGCCGTGGCTTCACGCGTGACGACTTCGCACGCCTGCACCCCGGCGGCGCGCTGGGACGCAGGCTCACGCTTCGCGTCCGGGACGTCATGGTTACGGACGATTACCCGTTCCTCGGGGCGGACGCGCCCATGCGGCAGTGCGTGGTGCTGCTGGCGGAGAAGCGGGGAACGGTCCCCATCGTGGATGCCGCCGGCGCGGTCATCGGCGTGGTGACGTCGGGAGACCTCACCCGGCGGATGGAGCGCCAGGAGGACATTTTCGACACGCCCGTGGGTGATGTCATGAATCCCACACCCAAGGTCATCGACGCCGATGAGCTGGCCGCCGCCGCCGTCTTCCTGATGGAGACGCACGGCATCATGGCCCTCCCGGTGGTGGCCGGCGACGGCCGGCTCACCGGGATGCTGCACCTCCACGACCTTTTGCGGGCCAACGCGGTATGATGGGTACCATGAGAGCCATCATCCTCACAGCCGTCGTCGCCCTCGCCGCGTGCCGCGGCGCCACCGAGCCGGCGAACGGCTTCTACGAGTCGCTTCCGGCGGACCAGGTCCTGATGGGCGTCAACCACGCAGTCACCGTGGACGGCGTCCGACGCTCCCTCCTCCGGTCGGACACCACGCTGGTCTTCAACGACTCGTCCGCGGTGCAGCTGCGCGGCGTGAACCTGGAGATCTACAGCGAGGAAGGGAACCTGCGCGCCACGCTCACGTCGCTGGCGGGCACGCTGAACCAGAACACCAACCAGATGGTGGCGCAGGGCAACGTCGTGCTCATCGTGCACGGCCCCCAGGGCCGGACGGTGTGGACGGAGGAGCTGCACTACGACCCGGGTCAGAAGCGCATCTGGAGCGATGTCCGGACCCGTACGCGCACGGAACGCGGAGAGGACCTCACAGGCGAGGGCTTCTCGTCCGATGAGGAGTTCCGCAACTTCCAGATCCGGCAGCCCGCGGGCACCGGAATCCGGATCGAGTTCTGATGCGGCGCGTCCTGCTCATGTCGGGCACCCTGCTGCTCGCCGTCACCGGGTCGGCGGCGGCGCAGAGCGTGGTCTGCAACGTCATGGAGCGACAGGGAGGGAGCGCCACGATCTCCAACGCCGGGCTGCCCACGGAGTTCGGCGTCATCTACCGCGCACACTTCGTCTGCGACGGTGGCCAGCGCACGATCCTGGCCGATACCGCCACGTATTCCCGTGCGAGCGGCCAGATCGAGCTGTTCGGCCGGGCCGAGGTCCGGGACCCGGAACGCATCCTCACCGCGGCGCGGGCCACGTACTTCACCCAGCTCCGGCAGCTCTCGGCGCGGGGCGACGTCGTCGTCACCGATCGCTCCACCGGGTCGGTGATCCAGGGCGATGTCCTCACCTACCTCGAGGAGACGCCGACGCGGCCGGAAAGTCAGATCACGGCCACCGCCACGACGGGCCAGGCCCGGGCCATCCTCCTGAGCGAGCGGACCGCCGAGCCGGGCGTCACGGATACGACCATCGTGGACGCGGCCCAGATCAACGTCGTCGGTGAGCGGCTGTTCAGGGGGCTCGGCGACGCCGTGATGACGCGGGACTCGCTGAAGGCGTCGGGTTTCGTCATCGAGTACGACCAGGACAGCGGCGTCCTCGTCGTCAGCGGCAACGGTCTGGTGGAGGTTCCCGGCTACGAGCTGAGGGGCGACTCCATCACCGCGACGGTGGCCGAAGGCGAAGAGATCCGTGACGTCCTCGCACGGCACAACACGTCGCTGCACTCGGAGGAGATGCAGGTCACCGCGCCGGCGCTGCGCCTCTTCTTCGAGGAGGGCGAGGTCTCGCGGATGGTGGCGCTGCCGTGGGAGCCGGCCGTGCCGGGCACGCCCGTCGCCAGGGCCAGCGCGGTGAACGACCAGTTCCGCATGGAGGCCGACTCCCTCGATGTCATGGCGCCCGGTCAGCGGATCGAGGAAGCCGCCGCCATCGGCTCCGCGTACGTGGAACGCTTCACGCCGGACAGCGTGCAGGCGCTGCTCCCCGAGGTGGATGACGCCGTGCTCTCCCTCATCGCCCACGACTGGGTCCGGGGCGACACGGTGCGGGCGTTCTTCACCGACGGCCCGCCGCCGGCCGAGGAGGGCGCCGCCGCCGAACGCGTGCTGGAGCGCCTGTGGGCGGCCGGCGAGCCCGCACGCACCCTGCACCGCACCCGGGACACCAACGCCGGGCCGGACGTCCCGTATTCCATCGCATACCTCGTGGGACGCGAGATCAACGTGACGTTCCAGGACGGCGCCATTGCGGCGGTCACGGCATCGGAAGACGTCCGCGGCGTGTACCTGCAGCCGTCCGACGTCGCCGCCCGAACCACCGGCAGCGATACCGGACAACCACCGCCGAGGCAGCAGTAATGGCGCTCATCGACTACCTCGAGACCCTCCGGGCACACGACGCGTCCGTCGCCATCGGGCTCCTCGAGCTCGTGCGGCGCTCCGACGAGCAGGGCGCACTCGGCCGCGGGGAGTGGCTCGCCGCCATCCGTGCCGCCTACGTCAACCTGGTCTCCGAGCAGCAGGAAGGCGCCGGCGCCGGCCTCCTGGACGGCGCGTCCGCCACCGGGTCGCCCGACGACCCCGACCGCTACCTCCACGACCACATCCTGCCCCGCCTCCGCAGCGACGGCATCGCCGCTGGCGAGCCCGAGGGCGACGACTGGGCCGTCGTGCGGCTCTCGCCCGGCGTCATGGCCGAGCTGCGGGACCGCCGCGACGAGGCCGAGCGGGCAATCGAGGACGCGGTAAGGAACTTGCTCCAGACGCCGGAACAGCCGCGCGGCAACCTGCCCGTCCAGGGCGGCAGCACCCTGTCCGCCCGTGGCCTCGTGAAGGTGTACCGGAAGCGACGCGTGGTGGCGGACGTGGACGTGAACGTGTCGCAGGGCGAGATCGTCGGCCTGCTGGGTCCCAACGGGGCGGGGAAGACCACGACGTTCTACATGATGGTCGGGCTCATCGGGCCGGACAGCGGGAAGGTGTTCCTGGATGACACGGAACTGACCCGCTGGCCCATGTACCGTCGGGCCCGGGCGGGCATAGGCTACCTGGCGCAGGAGCCATCGATCTTCAGGAAGCTGACGGTGGAGGAGAACATCCTGGCGATCCTGGAGCTGATGCCGCTGAAGCGGCAGGCGCGGAAGGCCCGGCTGGAGCAGCTGCTGGATGAGCTTGGCCTGCGGCACCTGCGGAAGGCGAAGGCATACTCCCTGTCCGGGGGCGAGCGGCGACGCCTGGAGATTACCCGTGCGCTGGTCGCCGAGCCTAAGTTCATGCTGCTGGATGAGCCGTTCGCGGGAGTGGACCCGATCGCGGTGCATGACATCCAGCAGATCGTCGCCGACCTGCGACAT
>DATHVO010000171.1:0-4915 GCA_035461265.1 Longimicrobiales bacterium | reverse complement strand
CGGTCCGCCACGTCGATGAGCGCCCCCGCCAGGACGGCCTCATGCCCCCCCACGTGATGCAGCTGGACCTCCACCGCCAGACGGTCCCCGAATGCGTCCCGCCACCGGCCGAGCTGGAAGAGCGCCTCCGACCGGCGCTCCGTCCGCAGCAGCGTCGCCAGTTCCCCGCCCGCCGGCCCCGTGAGGCACCAGACACCGCCCGCCCGCTCCGCCAGATCATCGAAGGACAGCGCCGGCCGGCCCCGCGGTGGCAGCGGGACCGCGTACTTGCGCTCCAGGTCCACCCCCCGATCATGCTCCCGGCGACGCGGCACCTCGCCCGCCCCGCTCCAGCGCGCCACATCCCCCAGCCGCGCCTTCGTCACCAGCGCCGCAATGTTGCGGTACCCCTCCGCATCCCGCGCCAGCAGCGCCACCGGGTGCCCGTCCACCTGCAGTTCCACACCGCCAATGGGCCGAACCCCCCGACGCTCCGCCTCCAGCGTGAACCGTATCAGACCACCCACATCCGCCGTGTCCGTCACCCCCACCGCCGCATACCCCAGCTCCGACGCACGCCGTACCAGCGATTCCGGCGTCACGACACCGTCGCCGAAGGAGAACGCCGTATGTGCCCGCAATTCCACGTAGCCCACTGTACAGGTCCTTCAGGGAAGAAGGGGGCGCCTGCCGCCCGAGGGCAGGCACCCCACCGGGGAGGCCTCGTCAACCGGCGCCGACACGCACTCCGTGCCCGTCAGTCACACCGAAGACTTACCGAAGATACAACCGAATATTTGCCGAAGCAACCCTCGCGGGAGGTAGATTGGACTCCATGCGCGCCATGATCCTCGACGGACCCGGGTCCCTGCGCCCCGGCGACACG
The DNA here is from genome assembly GCA_035461265.1 of Longimicrobiales bacterium. Lineage (GTDB taxonomy): Bacteria > Gemmatimonadota > Gemmatimonadetes > Longimicrobiales > RSA9 > SH-MAG3. The sequence goes on along the minus strand of DATHVO010000171.1, from coordinate 4,050 downwards.
CCGGTGCCGGTTCCCGGTCCGCACGACGTTTTGCTTCGGGTGCTCGCGTGCGGAGTGTGCCGGACGGACCTTCACATCCTGGACGGCGAACTGCCGGCGCCGAGGCTGCCGCTGGTGCCGGGGCATCAGGTGGTGGGCGTGGTGGAGGCGCTGGGGGAGGCCGTGACGGGGCGCGCGACGGGTGACCGGGTGGGGGTGCCCTGGCTGGGATGGACGTGCGGCGAATGCAGCTACTGCGAAAGCGGGCGGGAGAACCTATGCGACGCGGCCCGCTTCACGGGCTACCACATGGACGGCGGCTTCGCGGAGTACTGCGTCGCGGATGCCCGCTACTGCTTTCCCATACCCGACGGGTATCCGGACCTGCAGGCGGCGCCGCTGCTGTGCGCGGGCCTCATCGGGTTCCGGTCGCTGCGCCTCGCGGGTGATGCGGAGCGGATCGGTTTCTACGGGTTCGGCGCCGCCGCGCACATCCTGACGCAGGTGGCGGCGTGGCAGGGCCGGAAGGTGTACGCGTTCACGCGGGCGGGCGATATGGACGGCCAGCAGTTCGCCCTGGAGCTGGGGGCGACCTGGGCCGGCGCCTCCGCCGACCGGCCGCCGGAACCGCTGGACGCCGCGATCATCTTCGCGCCGGCGGGGGAGCTCGTGCCGGCGGCCCTGCGTGCGGTGGTGAAGGGCGGCACCGTCGTGTGCGGCGGCATCCACATGAGCGACATCCCGTCGTTCCCGTACGAGGCGCTGTGGGGGGAGCGGATCGTGCGGTCGGTGGCGAACCTGACGCGGGCGGACGCCACCGCCTTCCTGACGCTGGCGCCGCGGGTGCCGGTGCGCACGCACGTGGAGCGCTTTCCCCTGGAGGACACCGACGCGGCCCTCGATGCGCTCCGGGACGGCCGCATCCGCGGGGCGGCGGTGGTCGTGCCCTGACGGCGTCTACGGTGCCGTAAGAGACATGGACGGATCGAGGAGGTGGAACCCGATGTCGTCGGCACTCACGGCGGAGTTCGTGAGCACGACGACGGCGATGCCGCGTCCGGCGTCGAAGCCCGCGAAGGTCCGGTAGCCGCCGGTGCCGCCGTTGTGCCACACGAGAGTGCGGTCCGGCCGCCGCAGGATGTGCCAGCCGAGGCCGATGTCCATGTTCGCGGAGCCGGCGGCGCGCCGGGCCTGCGTGGCCGTCACGATGCGCGCGCCGATGCCGTCATCTCCGCGCAGGTGGGCGGCCAGGAAGCGGAGCATGTCGGCGGCGGTGGAGCGGAGCGCGCCGGCACCCGCGAGGGTGGGCAGGTCCCAGTTGGGCACGGTATCGCCCCGGGCGTTGTGGCCCGGCGCCAGCCGAGCCCGCCCGTCGTCGGACAGCGTGATGCCGGTATCGTCCATGCCCAGCGGTCCGAGGATTCTCTCCCGGAGCAGGTCCTCGTACGAGGCGCCGGCGCGGAGGGCGAGGGCGTGGCCGAGGAGGCCGAAGCCGAGGTTCGAGTATTCGTAGGCCTCGCCGACCCCGCGACGGAGCTCGTGCGATCCCAGGAACTCGTAGAGCTGCTCGACCGAGTAGTCGACGTACGGGTTGAGGAAGCTGGCAGGCCGCATGTTGGAGGGGATGCGGGGCAAACCCGACGTGTGCGTGGCCAGATCCTCCAGCGTAATCCGGCGTTCCCCGTCTGACGGGACGGTCACGCCGCCCGGCAGCAGCGCCTCCACCGGATCATCCAGCGCCAGGTCACCCCGGGACGCCATCTCGGCGAGGAGCGCGCCGGTGAAGGCCTTCGTGATGGACCCGATCTCGAAGAGCGTGTGCTCGTCGAACGAGCCCTCGCCGTGGGTGTGGTGGTTGAATCCTGCGAAGCGCCGGCTGCCGTCTGCGTCCAGCACGGCCACTACGACTCCCGCGCTGCGGCCGCTCTCCACCCGCTCCCTTGCGAGTGCGTGGAGCACGGAGTCGGAGGGGAGCTGCGCGGCGACGCCCGGCGCCCAGGCGGACTGGAGGACGAGCGCGGCGAGGGCGGCGCTGGCGATGCGAGACATGCGGACTCCCGGACTGAGGACGTGGCCGTCCGATGAATACCGCGGCACCGTCCGATCCGCCAGCCGCTACCCTTGCGGTCGGAGCGCGATGCGCGGCGGCTCATCCGGCGCCTGCAGCCGGTCCTCCGCCTGGGTCTCCAGCTTGCCGTCGCGACCGTAGACGTCGTGGTGGAAGCGGACCGTGCCGTTCTCATCCACCCAGGCCGTGAAGTACAGCAGGTAGACCGGCAGCGTGCGGTCCAGCTTGATCCAGCTCTCGTTCCAGTGGGTGAGGAGCGGATCGAGCTGCGACGCACCGTCGTCCGTCTGCAGGTCGAGCAGCAGGCGGGCGAAGTCCTCGGGCCGCTCGAGGCGGATGCAGCCGCTGCTGAAGTCACGGTTCACGCGGGAGAAGAGCTGGCCTTCCGGCGTGTCGTGGAGGTACACGTCGAACTCGTTCGGAAAGAGAAACTTGTACCGACCGAGCGAGTTCCTGGGGCCCGGTCGCTGCCGCACCCGGCCGTCCACGAACTCCATGTCGTTGCGCACGAGGTACTGCGGATCGCGCTCCATGGCCGGCACCACATCGTTACGGTAGATCCCGTCGGGCACGTTCCAGTACGGGTTCACCACGACGTGCTGGATGGAGTCGGCGAAGATGGGCGTGGCGCGCTCGAGGCGCCCGACCACGACGTTCATGCTCTCGATGGCGCGACCGCCATCCACGAGCTCGAGCTCGAAGCCCGCGATGTTCACGATGACGAACCGCTCGCCCAGTTCGTTGGGGAGCCAGCGCCAGCGGTCGAGGTTCAGCCTCATCTCCGCGATGCGGTCCTCGACGGTGTGGTTCAGCTCCCGGAGCGTGGCGGCGCCTACTGCGCCGTCCGCCTCGATGGAGTGACGCTGCTGGAAATGCTGCACGGCCTCCTTCAGTGACGCGTCGAAAAGCGTGGAGTCGCCGGCCCCGACCTGCGCGAGCTCTGCCTCCCGGGGGTCCATCCCCGAGAGGAAGCGCCGGCGCAGGAGGACCACGGCCTCGTTCCGCTCGCCCTCCCTGAGTGTCGCCCCCTCCGGGATGACGGACCATCCGCCACGGTCCGCTGCGGCGCGGTACGCCGCCAGGGCCGTGCGCATCCGCTCGTAGTAGGGGATGGACGGCCTCAGGTGCTCCACGATCTCGCCCGGGTCCCGTCCGCCCGCGGCGTTGTTCAGAACGGCCCCCGCGTCCGCGACCTCGCCCTGGATGCGCCAGTCCAGTCCTGCCTCCGTCGGATCGAGGGTACCCGCCACCAGGTCCCGCGCGTACCGGCCGAAGCCCTCCGTCAGCAGCAGATCGAGGTCGGCCAGGTACCGGACGGCCACGGAGTCGGGCAGGCGGTCCGACCGGCGCTCCGGCTCGAGCGCGGAAAGCAGCGCCGCGGCGACATCATGCCGGTACTGCTGGGGCGGGAGGCCGTCCTCGTCCGAACGGGAAAGGGCCTCGTACACGGCACGGCCCTGCTCGCCCAGCCGCCGGGAGTCCACCCAGGCCGCCGCGTAGGCCCGGCCCTCGTAGAACGCCGCCGTGTGGGAAGACAGCCGCACCGTGTCGCCGCTGGCCAGCGTGACCACCGAATCCTCGCCCAGCGCCGTCACGGCGGACTGCAGCAGCTCGGCAGGCAGCTCATCCGCACCGCGGGACCCGCACGCCGCCGCCACGACACCGGCCACCGCCGCAACCGCAAGACTCCGCACCGTTCCATGCCTCATGGGCACCCCGTTCGTTGGTGTTTCTGTACACCCCTCAAGTGCAACGATCGGGCCAGATTCCGGCATCCTGTTGCGATCTGGCCACTTACGGCGCAAGGGCCCGAACGGGGCTCGGTTCCTGCACACGTCGGCCGGCGCGACGGGGGCGGGACATGGACACGTGTGTGGAGGGACAATGGACATCGTGGGACTGCTGGTGCTGCTCCTCATTGCCGCCCTCGCCGGCGGGATCGGCCAGTCCATCGCGGGCTACACGCTCGGCGGCTGCCTGGTGTCTGCAGCGGTCGGGCTCAT
>DATHVO010000170.1:0-3377 GCA_035461265.1 Longimicrobiales bacterium | reverse complement strand
GTCGTGCTGCATCGCGCCCGTGCCCCACTCCCGGTTCCCCGCATTCAGGAACGACTTCCCGAAGCCGGTGGACCCGCGGAAGTTGGGCTGCAGGACGGCGTACCCGCGATTGGCCAGGAACTGCGCGAAGGCATCGAAGCCCCACGTGTCCCGCGCCCACGGCCCGCCGTGGGGCAGCACGATGGCAGGCAGGCCACGCGGCTCCACCCCCTGCGGCACGGTGAGGTACGCCGGGACCTCCATGCCGTCCCGTGCCGGATAGCGCACCGGCTGCATACGGGCGAGGCGCTCACGGGGGAGGTCGGGACGCGGGCGGAACAGGAACGTCACATCGCCCGTGCGCCGGTCGAGGAGGTACGCCGCGCCGGGGTCCACGTCGGACGTCACCGTGACGAGGTGGAGCATCTCGTCACGGGTCCGGGAGCCGAGGTAGATGTCGCCGTCACCGACGGCGGCTCGCACGCGCTCGTAGTCCCGGGCGAGGGCCGGATCGCGGAAGTAGATGCGGAGACGGTCCGCTACGTACAGCGTGGCCTGCAGTTCGCCGCTCTCAGTGCCGAACAGCGCCGTGGCGAAGTCCACCTCGCCTTCCGGGTCCTCCTCAACGACCTCCTCGGAGCCCGACTGCGGATCGAAGAGGACGAGGCGTGAGCGGTCCACGTCGCCCCGGTTCGTGTTCATGTATACGCGCCGCTCGTCGGGATGGAAGCGCAGCACGCCGCATTGCTCCTCGGACGAGCAGGTGTAGACGACGCTCGGCTCGTCGCCGTCGATGCTCAGAATCTCCGTGCCGCCGGCGGCGTCGAGGCGCGTCGCCAGGCGGAGCCTGCCCGCCCGGTCGGCCGTGAAGTCCACGGCGTTGATCTCGTTCCGGAAGACCAGCTCCCGTTCGCCGGAGGCCAGGTCCACCCAGTAGATGTCGTGCAGCCGCGGGTCGCGGTCGTTCAGCGCCACCATGACGCGGTCCGGTATGGTCCAGCGCGTGGCGACGATGCGGGCCTGCACGTTCTCGTACGGAGTCAGGTCCGTGGCTGCCGGGACGGTGGAGCCCGCCGCCGGCGCCGCCGCCGGGTCCACACGGTAGATGCGGAAGTTCTCGTCGCCGCCCTTGTCCTGGGCGTACAGGATCCAGCGGCCGTCCGGGCTCCAGAAGTAGCTGGTGACCGGGCGGGTGCTGTCCGCGGTGATGGGCCGGGCGGCGTCGAAAGGCTCCTCGAACCGTTTCACCCAGACGTTCATCTGGCCGGCGTGGGTGCGCAGGAAGGAGACGAACCGGCCGTCGGGCGAGAGCTGGGCACCGGCGATCTCGGGATCGCCGAAGAAGACCTCGCGGTCGATGATGGGCGGAAGCCGGTCGAGGTGGCTGGCCGGCTGCTGGGCCATGGCGGGCCGGTGCCCGGCGACCGCGGCCGCCACGACGACGGCCAGAGCAAGGAGTGAGCGTCCGGCCGGCAGGCGCGGAGCGCGGGAAGTCCTGGTCATGTGCATTGCCTCTGCTGCGGTGTACGTGGGGGAGCGGCGCAACCCGGGCGGGTCCTGCTCCGGCCGGGCCGCTGCCCCGACATGATGGTCAGGTTCCGGCGCCCGGGCAACCCGTGGGACGGTACCTCGACGGGTTGGCCCCCGGTTGGCGGAGCGGTAGATTCAACGCATGAAGCCCTGGGATGACGACGAAGCCGACCACGACGGCCCGCTGGAAATTGCCGACGATGCCGCCGCCGACGACGACGAGCCTGGGAAAACGCGGCCGAGCCTCATCGCCAGGAACGCCGACGGGCCACGGCCAGAGGACCAGCGTATCGATCCAACGGCCCGCCCGGGCTGGGTGAAGGGGAACGTCCGCGAGCCCCGCGTCGGCGACGAGGTCTTCTGTACGGCCGGCGCCGGCACCGTGCTGCGCATCCACGGCCGCACCGGGAACGGCAGCCGCCTCCTGGAAGTGCGCCTGGCCAACTCCGCGAAGGCGCCCTTCTTCGTGGCCAGCTCGAATGTGCTCGTGCCGCCCGAAACGGCGGTGGATGGCGGGGACGGGGCCGAGGGATAGCGGTCCCGGTGCAGGAGATGTGAGCGGGCCGGCCACGGAGTGACCGGCCCGCCGGCGTTCATGCCCCGCCCATCTGCGCCTGCAGACGGAGCTCAACCGCTTCCAGACGATCCATCAGCGCCGGCGCCTCCGCGTCGATCTCGGACATCCGCGTCCTGAGCGCGAGCTGGAACGCCTCGACCTGTTCCTCGATCTCCGGCCGTGCCAGGGCAGCGGCCTGGGCTCGCCGGATCTCCGGCTGCAGCGTCTGCGCCTCGGCGGTGAGCGCGGTAATCCGCTCCACATCGCCGGACGCCTGGGCCGTCCGCGCCTCCTCCATCATCGCCTCCAGGCGGTCCAGCTTCTGCGCCATGGACGCGTCGGCTTCGATCATGGCGTTCCGCACTGCACTGCTCACTGCGTCCTGCTGGCCCTGCAGGGCCTCGTCCTCGAGCGCCTCGTCCTGGATCTCCGCCAGACGAATCTGCAGCTGCTGCCGCTCGACCAGAAGCTGCTGCACCTCCGGCGACGGCTGTGAGGATGCAGACTGCGCCCAACCGGCCGACGGGACTGCAACGACTGCCGCCAGGGCCACCGTGAACATCGTGAAACGGGACATCTGTTCGCTCCTGCGATCCGGAAAGAAAGGCCGGCGCGCGTCATGCACGCACGCCGGCACAGCGGATAGCGGGGATACACCCGTCCCGCGGCGATGGTCCGACCGCGCCACTACGGCGTACGGCCGCCCCGCATGAAGACCAGAATGAGGCCGTGGGCATGGGTAGCGTAGCCCGGCCGGTTCGTGACCCCCTGGGGGTAGACCTCCACCCGCTCGACGTCCTCCCCGCGCAGCGATTCCAGGATGCACGTGTCCGCCGTACGCGTGCCGTCGACGTAGACGTGCGGGTTCACAGGCGACAGGGCGGAGGAGTGGCTCCGCAGCGAGATCTCCGGGCACTCCCCCGACTGTCGCCGCAGACGGAGGTTCGGAATCCGGCCCTGCATCGTGCTCAGGAGACTGCCCCGTGACTCGACCAGGTCTGCTCCCGCCAGGATGAACGCGTTGCCCTCGCGTGTGACGCTGTCGGACGTCCCGGTTCGCGCGGCGCCGCATGCGGCGAGGAGGAGGACGGCGGCGAGGACCGGGCCGGTGTGCCGGGCTGACATGGTGCCTCCGGGGGGAGGGAGGAGGGGCGTATCGAAGAGTGGCACCGTGAGGTGGCGGGAGGCAAGACGGCGGGGGCGTTCATGTGCGAAGGGCCCCGGCATGTGCCGGGGCCCTCCGGTGGAGTACAGGATCGGACGCGGAACGAGGAGTCCGCGCGGCGACCGCTACTTCTTGATCTCGAAGCTC
>DATHVO010000169.1:0-1785 GCA_035461265.1 Longimicrobiales bacterium | reverse complement strand
TGGTCGCCGTCTGGGCGGTGGAACGGGGCCGGGCGGCAGTACCGCCGCCGGCCAGCGTGGCCCGGGAACCGGTCCTGGCAACGCTGGTGGGCTGGATCGTCCCTCTGGCCGTCATTGCGGCGATCTACCTGACGTGGCTGGGCAGCCACGGCCCCGGCGGGGCCTTCCAGGCCGGCGCTCTCCTGGCGGGGGCCGGAGTTCTCCTCCTCGCCGCGGGGTTCGCGCGGCCGTACCGGTCGAACTCCGCCGGCATGCGGCTGTTCGCATCCGCCGGCCTGCTGACCTTCGCCGGTGCGGCGCTCTACACCGCCGTCGCCAGCGGCGCGATGCTCCGCTACCCCGCGGGCGCCGGCTACTGGTGGATCCTCGGCATCGAGGCCGTCCTCACTGTGTCCATCGCGGCGATCCTGGCGGAACAGTTCGCCGACGTGCCGGCCGGGCCGTCACCCGCGGGGGAGGAGGCATGAACGGCATCCTCTTCCAGCTTCTCGGCGCCGCCCTCGCCGGTGCGGGATTCGGCGCCTTCGTGGGACGGCGCCACCTCCTGTGGCGCATCATCGGCGTCAACGTCCTGGGTAGCGGGGTGTTCCTCCTGCTCCTCACCGTGCCCGCCGGCGTCGGCGGGACAGCGGACGCCGTGCCCCAGGCCATGGTCCTCACGGGCATCGTCGTCACGGTGGCGGCCACCGCCCTGGCCCTGGCCCTGGCCGTCCGCCTCGCGGCGACGGGCGCGCCGGTGGATGACGACACGGGAGCGGAAGAGCCGCCGGCCGGGGTGACGCCGGCCCGTGAACCGTCGGCCGGAAGATCACCGCACACGGAAATCGGGGGAGATCCGACGTGACCGACCTGCTCCTCCCCGCACTGGTGCTGGTGCCGCTGGTCGGCGCCGGCGTCGCCCTCATCCAGCCCCGCGGCGGACCCGTCGTCACCATGGTCGTCGCGGCGGCAGTGCTGGCGACGGTGGCGCGGCTGGCATCGGAGGTGCTCCGCTCCGGCGCCCTCGACCACGCCGCTGGAGGGTGGGGCGCGCCCTACGGCATCGTGCTCCGGGTCGACGGCCCCGCCCTGCTGCTCCTGGCCGTCACGGCAGTCATCGGCGCGTGCATCACGCTGTACGCCGTCCCCTACTTCCGCCCGTCGCCCGTCCGCCCCGACGACCGGGGCGTCCGCTACTTCTGGCCGCTGTGGCTGCTGGTCTGGGCGGCCCTGAACGCCATCTACATCTCCACCGACCTGTTCAACCTCTACGTATGCCTGGAGCTGGTCACGCTGCCCGCCGTGGGACTCGTCGCCCTGGAGGGAACGCGTGCGGCAGTGGCGGCAGCGATCCGCTACCTCCTGCTCTCCCTCATGGGGTCGCTGGCCTTCCTCCTGGGCATCGTGGTGGTGTACTCCGGTGCGGGGACGCTCTCCCTGCCCGCCCTTGCCGCCGCACCCCTCGACCCCGGCGCCGCCCGCCTCGCACTCACGTTCATGACCCTGGGCCTCGCCGCCAAGGCCGCCCTCTTCCCGCTGCACTTCTGGCTGCCGCCCGCCCACGCCAGCGCGCCGGCGCCGGCGAGCGCAGTGCTCTCGGGACTGGTGGTGAAGGCGGCGTTCTACATCGCCCTCCGGATCTGGATCGAGCCGTTCCAGGGCGCGTTCGCCACCGCCGGGCCCGTCGTCCTCGGTACCCTCGGCGCCACCGCCGTCCTGTGGGGGTCCGTGATGGCCCTCCGGCAGACCCGGGTCAAGCTCATCATCGCGTGGTCCACGGTGGCGCAGCTCGGCTACCTCTTCCTG
>DATHVO010000168.1:0-6553 GCA_035461265.1 Longimicrobiales bacterium | reverse complement strand
CACGAAGGCGAATCCGCTGTGGGACAGGCCCGCCTTGAGGATGGGCACGAGCTGCTCCTTGTCGCCGGAGAAGCTGCGGGCGACGAAGGTCGCGCCTATCGTGAGCGCCAGCAGGCTCGGGTCGATGGGCGGGCTCCGGTTCGGCTCGCCGCGCTTCGCCCGGGAACCTATGTCGGCGGACGCGGAGAACTGACCCTTCGTCAGGCCGTACACGCCGTTGTTCTCCAGGACGTACAGCATGCGCACGTTCCGCCGGATGGCGTGGCAGAACTGGCCAAGCCCGATGGACAGCGAGTCGCCGTCGCCGGAGACGCCGATGAGGATGAGCTCGCGGTTGGCGGCGGCCGCACCCGTGGCGATGGACGGCATGCGCCCGTGCACCGCGTTGAAGCCGTGCGCCTCCTTCAGGAAGTACGTCGGCGTCTTCGACGAACAGCCGATGCCACTGAGCTTCGCGACCCGATGGGGTGGAATGCTCAGCTCCCAGAACGCGCGGATGATGGCGGCAGTAATTGAGTCGTGGCCGCAGCCCGCGCACAGCGTGGACATCGTCCCCTCGTAATCACGGCGGGTGAGGCCGATGTCGTTGACGGCGAGGCCCGGGTGGCGGACCGCCGGCTTCGGGATGGACGTGGTCATAGCGGCACCCCGGCGAGGGCGGGCTCCCGCTCCCGCATACCTTCCAGCACGCCGTGGACTACGACGTGGGCGCTCAGGGGCACACCGCCGTAGTCCAGAATGGAGCGCAGGCGATCCTTGTGCACGTCCGTCTCCATGACGAGGAGGCTGCGGAGTTGGCCATCGCGGTTCTGCTCCACGATGAAATTCACGTCGTGCTCCTCGAGGAACGCCGTCACGGCCGTGCTGAACGGGAATCCCCGGATGCGCATGCAGTTCACGGGCGTGCCGAGGGCAGCCAGGATATCGGACGCCTCCAGGACGGCAGCGTCGGTCCCGCCCAGCGCGACGATCCCGACGCGCGCGCCGTCCCGCCGGCGGATGACGGGCTGCGGCACCGCGTCAGCCGCGGCGACCAGCTTGCGGCGCAGCCGCTCCATGACCTCGACGTAATCGTCGGCGTCCTCCGTGTACGTCCCGTACTTCGTGTGGCCGGAGCCCCGGGTGAAGTAGGCCCCCTTCGGGTGCACGCCCGGGAGGGTGCGGGCGGTGATCTCGTCGCCGTCCACGTCCAGGTAGCGGAAGAATCCCTGCATGGTCTCCAGCTCCGCGGCGCCCAGGACCTTGCCGCGATCGGGCACGTAGCCGTCATCCCAGCGGAATCGCCGGCAGAGCCAGTCGTTCATACCGATGTCGAGATCCGACAGCACGAAGACCGGCGTCTGGAAGCGCTCCGCGAGGTCGAACGCCTGGACGGCCATGGTGAAGCACTCCCCGGGATCCGACGGGTACAGGACGATGTGCTTCGTGTCGCCGTGGGACGCGTAAGCCGTGAGCATGAGGTCGGACTGCTGGGTGCGGGTGGGCATCCCAGTGGACGGTCCCGTCCGCTGCACATCGAAGAAGACTGCCGGGACTTCCGCGTAGTAGGCCAGCCCTATGAACTCGCTCATGAGGGAGATGCCCGGCCCGCTCGTAGGCGTGAATGCCCGCGCGCCGGCCCACGATGCGCCGATCACCACGCCCGCCGCGGACAGCTCGTCCTCGGCCTGAACCACCAGGAACCGGTTCTTCCCTGTCGCGTCATCCCTGCGGTAGCGCATGCAGAAGCGGCGATACGCGTCCATCATGGAAGTGGAGGGTGTGATGGGGTACCAGGCGCCGACGGTCGCACCAGCGTATACGCATCCCAGCCCGGCGGCCGTATTGCCATCGATGAGGATCCAGTCGTCCGGCGGGTCCATGGCCTCGAGGCGAAGTGGCAGCGGGCAGTCGAAGTGCGCCTTCGCATAGTCATACCCCAGCCGCACAGCCCGGAAGTTGGAATCCATCAGCTTCTGCTTCGCGCCATACTGCTCCTGCAGCAGCCCGTCGATGATGTCCAGCGGGATGTCGAACAGGGCGGCGAGGGCGCCGACATAGGCGATGTTCTTCATGAGCAGGCGCTCGCGTCCGTCGGTGAACGCGTCGGCGCACATGCGTGCAAGCGGTATCCCGAGGAAGTGGATATCAGGCCGCGCCAGGAGCTCCTTCATGGGCCATGACGAGTCCCACAGGACGTACGCGCCTGCATGAAGCTCCATGACGTCGCGTCCATAGGTGGCGTTGTTCATGGCGACGACGAGATCGAAGCGGGGCGTCCGGGCAGTGTAGCCGTAGCGGCTCACCCGGATCTCGTACCAGGTGGGCAGTCCCTGGATGTTCGACGGGAAGACGTTCTTCCCGGTCACCGGGATGCCCATCCGGAAGATGGCCTGCATCAGCAGTCCGTTTGCGCTCGCGGAGCCCGTCCCGTTGACGGTCGCTATGCGGATCGCGAAATCGTTGACGAACGTGGGGTCGCTTCCGGGCGTTGCGGTCATGCGGGGGTCATGCGCTCCGGTGAATGGGTGACGCGGCCGACTGCGCCTGCGCCAGGGCGACGAGGGATGGCGCGGGGACGTGGGCGCTCTCGCCTGCCGCCCGGCCGGCATAGGGGATGAGCAGGTCGAACTGGCGCATGTCCCACGCCGCCGTCGGACAACGCTCGGCGCACAGGCCGCAGTGCAGGCAGATGTCCTCGTCCTTCACCATGACCCGGGCGGTCTGCGGGAGTGCACCCGACACGTACAGCGGCTGTTCCGGGTGCACGGTAGGCGCCGTCAGGCGCTGGCGCAGTTCGGGCTCGTCGGCATTGTGCACGATGGTGAGGCAGTCCACCGGGCATATGTCGATGCATGCGTCGCACTCGATGCACAGCTCCGTGGTGAAGTGCGTCTGGACGTCGCAGTTCAGGCAGCGCTGTACCTCCGTGGCCGTCTGCGCGGCATCGAATCCGGCCTCCACTTCGACGGTCAGCCGGCTGAACCGCTCCACCAGGTCGACGTGCGTCATCTTCGCACGCGTAGCGTGGGTGTAGCTGTTGCTGTACGACCACTGGTGCAGTCCCATCTTCCGGCTGAGCAGGTTCATGCCGTGGGCCGGCCGCGCCGTGAGGGGGATGCCGTTGCAGTAGCTGTGGATGGAGATGGCCGCCTGATGGCCGTGCTCGACGGCCCAGATGATGTTCTCGGGGCCCCATGCCGCGTCCCCACCAAAGAACACGCCCGGCAGCGTGCACTGGAAGGTGGTGCGGTCGACGACGGGCATGTCCCACTCACCGAACTCGATGCCGATGTCGCGCTCGATCCACGGGAACGCGTTGTCCTGGCCGATGGCCAGGATCACGGTATCGCACGGGATCGTGACGGTGTCGAGCGTCCGGCTCTTCTGGCGGTCGCCCTCGTAGTACCACTCCACGCGGTCGAACTCCATGCCGACGAGGCGGCCGTCGTCGACGAGGAAGCGCTTCGGCGCATGGTACTCCACGATCTCGACCTGTTCCTCCTCGGCGTCCTCGAGTTCCCACGGCGACGCCTTGAACTGCGCGCGGCCGCGACGGGCGATGACCTTGACGTCGGTGCCGCCCAGGCGCTTCGCCGTGCGGCAGCAGTCCATGGCGGTATTGCCCACGCCAATGATGAGCACCCGTGGCTCGATGGACGTGACGTGGCCGAAGTGCACCGCCTCGAGCCACTCGATGCCGATGTGCAGGTTCGGAGCGGTGTCGCGGCCGGGGATGTGCAGGTCCTTCCCCTTTGGCGCACCGCTCCCGACGAAGACCGCGTCGTAGCCCTGCTCCAGCAGCCAGCCCATGCTCTCGACGGGCGAGTCGTAGCGGATGTCGACGCCCATCCCGAGGATGTAGTCGATCTCCTCGTCGAGCACCGGCGCCGGCAGCCGGAACGCCGGAATGTTCGTGCGCATGAGGCCGCCGGGACGCGACAGCTTCTCGTAGATCGTGACCTCGTAGCCGAGGGGCATCAGGTCATTCGCCACCGTGAGGGACGCGGGGCCGGCGCCGACGCACGCGATGCGCTTCCCGTTCTTCAGCGCAGGCGCCCGGGGCAGGCTCGCGCTGATGTCGTCACGGTGGTCCGCCGCGACGCGTTTCAGCCGGCAGATGGCCACCGGCTTTCCGTCCACGCGCGTCCGCCGGCACGCCGGCTCGCATGGACGGTCACACGTGCGACCCAGGATGCCGGGAAAGACGTTGGACTCGCGGTTGAGAAGGTAGGCCTCGGTGTAGCGCCCCTGCGCGATGAGCCGGATGTACTCCGGCACGTTCGTGTGCGCGGGACAGCCCCACTGGCAGTCCACGACACGGTGGTAGTAGCGCGGATCCTGGACGTCCGTGGGGTCCATGGCGAATCGCTGTGCTGGGAGAGCCGCCGGCAGGCAGCCGGCGGTCGCGTAAATGTATACGGGACCCTGCACGGACGCCATGGGGTTACGGGCCGGCTCGTGTGGCCCGCATTCTGCCCCTTCATGGGGTGCGGATGTGATGGCGGGTCCGCGGCCGACGCGCGGAAAATCCCGCCGTTCTGCGGTGCAGGGGCACCGTCGGTGAAACTGAGGAGCAGGGAGAGTGGTATGCGTGTCCTCATTTCGACACTGGTGTTGTCCACCCTGGTGGTCGCATCGGGTTGCTCCAGGGAGGAGCCCCGACAGGCGCTGTACCAGGATGAGCTGAACCGGGAACTGGAGCTTGCCCTCGCTGCGTATCGCGAGCGGGAGACGCTGCAGCTGAACGATGCGCCGCAGCAGGAAGAGGAGCCGGAAGCCCTGCCGGCGGCGCCTCGGCAGGCGAGCGTGGCCCCCCGGCAGTCGGCGCCGCGCACGGTGGCGCCCCGGCCGGCGCCGCAACCCCGGGTCGTCACACAGACGAACAGCCGGCGGGACGCGGCAATCGGAGCGGGGGTCGGTGCGGCGGCGGGCGCGATCATCCACAAGCCCAACCGCTGGAAGGGCGCCGTCATTGGCGCCGCAGTAGGTGGCGCTGCGGGCGCCGTGGTCGGAGCGACCATCGACAAGAAGACGACGATCGTCTACGACTGACGCGCGAGGCGAGCCGCCTCAGGGTATGCGTGCGCCGGAGGGCGGCGGGGCCACGGTCCCGCCGCCCTCCGCTGCATCCGGGCGACGACGGTCCACGTCGCGGGGTGAAAGGCCGAGGCCGCGGCGGTCCGCGATGTCCGCGGGCACGAACAGCTGCTCCGCGGTGGAATCGCCGAACGTGGTGAGGACGTGGTTCAGGATGGCGGCGAGCTCGACGTCGTGGATGTGCGCCATGGGTGGCATGGGCGCACCCCAGCGGTCGCTGGCGAGGCCGTACAGGTGTATGTCCACGAGATGGTCGCGTCCGCCGATCCCGGCGGCCATGGCGCCGGCTCGATCCAGGCCCGGGTACTGGTCCCAGCCCGCACCGTCGGCACCATGGCAGTTGCGACAGTTCCGGGCATAGCCTGCCCGGCCCAGTCCGTCCCACCGGAAGCCGGCAACACCGGGCTCGTATCCGGCCAGCACGGCGGCTTCCGTGGTGACGGCCACCTGCGCCGAGCGGGACCAGGCGAAGAGCGCCGCACCCAGGAGGAGCAGGACCGCGATCCCGTAGGTAACGATGTTGGCGAGGAAATGACGCACGGTATCCCCCTCCCTAGACCAGGTCGAACTTCTCGAGCTGGATGCGCGCTTTCGGCACGCCCCGCCCGATGAGTGCAGCCTGGACCACGTCCAGCATGATGGGCGGCCCGCAGATCATGTAGTTCCGCGCGAACCCGTCCCGTGGCAGCCGCCGCTCGAGCAGTTCCCCGGTGATGAGACCCTCTTCGCCATCCCAGCCGGCCGGCGGCTCCTCCAGGACGTGGACGAGGTCCATGTCGATCCTCTCACGCAGGTCGTCCAGCTCCTCCCGGTACGCGACATCGTCCCAGACCCGGTCGGCGTAGATCAGCGTGACGGGCCGCGGGTCGCCCCGGTCCGCCATCGTCCGGAGGATGGACATGAAGGGCGTGATGCCGACGCCGCCGGCGATGAAGACGTAGCCCGCGGCGGGATACCGGTCGATGGTGAAGGCGCCGTGCGGGCCATCGATCCAGGCGCTGCTGCCGGCGGACAGATTCCCAATACGTCCCGTGAAATCTCCCAGCGCCTTTATGCCGAACTCGATGCGGTCCGTGCGTTCGGCACTCGACGCGAAGCTGAAGGGATGCTCCTCCAGCGTCCACGGCGATCCGGCCAGCTTGACCCATGCGAACTGCCCGGGCTCGAACCGCATGCCTTCGTGGCCCACGGGCTCGAGGGCGAGGGTGTGGGTGTCGCCTCGTTCGGGCCGCGCCTCCACAACGCGCCACGCGTGCCTGCGCTGCCACGCCGGCCTGTACACACGCAGCCAGGCGACGAGTCCCACCATGAACGCGGCCATGACGATCCATACGGCCTGCTTCCATGGCGTGTTGATGTAGAGGCCCGCCATGGACGCGTGGAGCTGAGCGAAGACGATGGCGATCACGCCGAGGGCCAGGTGCAGACTGCGCCAGCGCTCGTAGACCAGGCGCAGGCGTTCGCGGAACACGGA